>CAZTOE010000040.1:11457-19144 GCA_964615045.1 uncultured Spirochaetales bacterium | reverse complement strand
CCAATTGCCGGCTCGCAACGTCCAGTGCAGCACATCATCGGGCGTGATCCGTTCCTCGGGGTGGAGATGAAACCAGCGCTGACCACCCTCAGCAGCCGCTCGCGTATCCCAGGCGACCCCCAGCGCCTGGTAACGGCCGCCCGCGAACGGGACCAGGTATTGCTGAAGCGGCTCCACGCCAAAGGTGAAGGCGATGTCGTAGTCGGTGGCCGCCCCGTCGGGCCCTTCGGTGCGCACGCGGTAGCGACCGTCGCTTTGCGTAAAGCGCGATTCCACGCCATACGACCAGCAGGAGGCGTCGTCGAAATCACCCAGTACGGAGTCGGGTTCGGCCGGCAACATGGCCCACGCGTGCTGTGACTCCCGCCAGTGCACGGTCTCCTCGGGATGGCAGCTCGCACACGCAGCGGCGCCCAGATATTCGGGAGGCGCGTCGCCGCACGCGACCAGGTACGCAGCGAGTAGGACTACTGTCGACCAGACGTTGCGCACCGAGCGGCTCCTTCCGGGACCGCAACAAGCTAACGAAGTTCGCTTCGGTCCGAGGCGCGAGGACGCGTCTACGGCTGCTGGAGCGCGCGAAGCGATGCCGCGATCGCCGCCGCGAGCTCGCGCGCGAGAGCGGCGTGGCCGTCGACCACGCCTGGATAGCCCTCTCGGGGCAACGGCGTCGAGCGAGCGAAGCGGAACTCGAGCACCTCGTCGGCGCGGTCACGCTGCGTGATTTGGTAGCCCGCATCGAGCACGGCTACGCCGCTCATCGTGCCGTGGAGTCGGTCGACCGACACATCCACGGTGTAGTCCCAGCCGTTCGGGCCGGCACCGCTCGCACTCACCTCGTAACCCAAGGCGTCGGAGATCTCGCTGCGCAGAAGCGCGCGAAGACCCGCTTGCAGGGGCTCCGCCCACTGATGCTGGCGCGCGACCCGCACCTGGCCCGCCTCCATCTCGATCACGATCCCGGCCTGGTCGAGATACGGGGCCACCAACACCCGCCCCAGGCCGACGCGGACCGGCGCCTCAATACGCCCCGTCTGCCCCGTCTGCGCAGCCGAAGTGGCACGCAACAGATATTGCGTGCGCTCCGGGGACGATCCGGCACAGGCCGCGAGGAGGGCGGCGAGCAACAGCGCGGTTCGTCTCATGGCGTTTCCGTTCTCATTGCGATCCCGTCAATCCGCCCGAGTCACCGGCGGGCGGCCACGGATCCTCCAAGGGTTCGCGGTTGAAGATCAGCGCATTGGGCTTTTCTTCGATCGTGTTCGCGACATTCCGGAGGCTCCGGAGGGTGCGGTCGAGCTCGGTGATGGTGCGCAGCAGCCGCTCCTGCAGCGCGGAGTCGACGGACACCGAGTCCACGGCTTCGCGGAGACCGGCGAGGCTGGCCTCCAGTGACGCGGGGAGTTCCTGCACCGCTGAACTCGCCAGGAAGGCATCCAGATCCGCGAATACCTGCTCCGCCTTTTCCAGCGGGCCTTCGAGCGGCAGCGCGCTCAGCTTGTCGAGCAGCGAGGCGAGCCGCTGTTCGATCGCTTCCATTCCACCGGCGACGGTGGGGATCGTCGGGTAGCCCGCGAACTCCTCCGATTCGGGGGGCGACGCATCGGGGAAGATGTCGAGTGACACGTATTTGCGGCCCGTGATCAGATTGCCGGTCGCCAGGGTCGCGCGCATTCCGTTTCGCACCGCCTTCGCCAAGGCCTGCGATGCCTTCTCGACGCCCTCGTCGGAATCGGGCAGCGTCAGACGGCCCGGCTCGAGACGGATCAGCACCGGGATGGGGGCCCCTGTGCCGTTCAGCCCGCGGGCCACCCCTTCCGCCACGAGCACGCGCACGATCTGGCCCAAGCGAATGCCCCGATACTCCACCGGGGCACCGGGCTCCAGGCCTCGAACGGATTGCGCGAAACGGACCACGTATTCGAGGCCGTATCGGTACGGGCGCTCGCTCACGCTCCGTTGGTTCGGATAGAGCTCGAAGCTCGCGTCGGCTTCAACCGGCTCTCCGGGTTCGATCCCGGTGGGCCGCCCCATGGCCACGCCTCCCACGAGCAGCGTTTCGAGCGAGGCCGTATCCAGCTCGATCCCGTCGGCCGTCACGCTCGCCGAGACTCCACTCGCGTTCCAGAAGCGGGTCGTCGTTGTGACGAGCGCATCGTAGGGCGCGTCGATGAAGATGGCGTAGCGCATCTCCCCGCTCGCGATGTCGAACGCGGAGCTCTCGATCCGGCCCACCCGATAGCCTTGGTAGAGAATGGGATCGCCGCGGCTCACGGAACCCGCACGACGGCTCGTCAAGCGCAGACGAAGTCCCGGTGCACCGGGAGGCGTCACGGGCGGGTTCTCGAGGCCCACGAAATCACGGCGCCCCTGGGCACCGGTCCCGGGCGAGAGCTGGATGTAGCCCCCCGAGAGCACCGTGCCGAGTCCGGAGATCCCCCCTGCCCCGATCCGGGGGCGCACTACCCAGAACTGGGTGTCCTCGCGCAATAGCGGGGTCGCCGCCTTGTTGAGCCTTGCCTCGACGATGACGCTCTCCAGATCGTCGGCCAGCCCCGCGCTCTCCACCAGGCCTACCTCGACGCTGCGCATCTTGATCTTGGTCTTGCCCGCCTCGATACCCTCGGCGGTGGAGAAGACGATCCGCACCAAAGGGCCCTGGCTCCGAAACGTGTGGACGACCATCCAGATGCCGAGCAGCAGCGCCACGATCGGCACGAACCAGATGAAGGAGAGGCGCCTCCGCTCGCGTATGGTGGCCTGCGCCTCACTCATTGGCGTCGCCCAGCTGGTCCCAGATCAACCGGGGATCGAAGGACTCCGCTGCGAGCATCGTGACGATCACTACCCCGCCGAAGGCAATCGCCGCCGGGCCGGGCCGAATCGACAACAAGCCCCCGAGCTGGACGAGCGCCACCAGGAGCGCCACAACGAAGACGTCGGTCATCGACCACTTCCCGATCAACTCAGTCGCCCGGTAGAGTTGGGTCCTTTCGCGGGGTGACCGCTGCTGGCGACGGGAGACGCTCCAACAAAGCCATCCGATCGCAAAGAGCTTGCTCAGCGGAACCAGAACGCTGGCGACGAAGATGACCGCCGCGATCGGATAGTCGCCGTGGTGAATCAGGACGACGACCCCGCCGAGGATCGTGTTGTCGCTGGGCCGGCCGAGCTGCTCCGTCGTCATGATCGGCAGCACGTTGGCCGGGATATAGAGCAGCGACGCCGTGAACAAGAGAGCCACGGTGCGCTGCAAACTGTCGGGCATCCGAAGATGCAAGGGCGCACCGCAGCGCGGGCAGCGGTGGAGGGACTCCGACGCCACCTTGCAACACACATGACAGCAAGCCAGCCCGGCAGCGGCCGCCGTGCCGGACGGGAATTCCCTCATGCGGCGCAGGCCTCGATCTCCCGCCAGACCTGGAAGCGATCCAGGCTCGACAAGGTGGCGATGAAGCACAGCGCGAAGCCAACGTAGGCCCAGAACGAGATCCCGAGCACGACGGTCGCCAAGGCGCCGATCTTGACCAGGCTAACGAGCACGCCGATCACGAACACTTCCACCATGCTCCAGGGACGCAACGCGAAGAGCAAGCGTCCGACGGGGACCAGCCAGGATTTGAAGCGCCGGCGTCGCAGCGGTACCAGCAACGCCACGACCGTGCCCAGCAAGAGCGCCGGGATTCCGACGATGGGCCCGAGCACCAGGACGGCGATCGTCGCGAAGCCTTGGCGGTAGAGCTCGAGGGCGCTCCCCGGCAGCGTCATCACCTGCTCGAGACCCTTGGCCTTGAGCTCCATGAACGGGAAGGCATTGGCGATCAGGAGCAGCAGGCTCGCCGCAAGGGCAAATGCCAGCGAACGCGTCAGACCGTCGGTCGCGCACGCGGTGAGAAGATGCCCGCAGCGCGGGCACACCGCCCGCTGTCCGTCGCGGAGCTCACCGACCTCGACGATCAAATCGCATTCAAGGCACGCGGTGCGTTCCGAACTTTGGCTCGCCAGAGGTCGTCTCCGGCCGCGGAGGGTATGCGGCCTCGTTGCCGATGGCCAGCGCGGCGGCTGGACGGCGCACGCTAAGGTGGGGCGCCGGTCGAGCCGATCCAGGTGCCATGCAGGCCTGGATCCCGATCGTCTTGTGCCTGGGCGTCCTGGCGCTGGTCGTTGGCGCCCTGCGCCAGGCGCAGCAGCACGCCCAGCTCCTGATGCAGCGGCTCCTCGACCCGCGGGCCCTGGCGGAACTGGTGGCGGCGCTCGACGTTCCGGAAGCCGACCGGGCAACCCTCGAGGCCCAGCTCCGCACCGCGCTCCAGAACGGAAGCAAAATCGAAGCGATCAAGGTGCTGCGCGAACACACGGGCCTCGATCTCAAAGCCTCGAAGGAGACGATCGAGCGAACGCTCACGCGCTCGGGCGCGCCGGACGGCGCGAAGGTCTCAGCCCAGGTAGAAGGCCTAGCTCCGCCCGGATTCGATCCCGCACCGATGCGTCTCGACCGCGACGACGGGCAATCGGGTTTCCGCCGAGCCGCGATCGGGCTCGCCTTCCTGATCGTCACCGCCGCGTTCTACTGGCTGCAATAAAACGGCTTGCACAACCGGCTCTCCGTGTGGTCTCGTGGTTCGAGATCTACGGAGGGTCCACGATGAGAAAGCGCATCCTTGCGACCGCGATCGCCCTGTGCGTTGCCATCCCGGGATCTCGCGCGGCGGTAGCGGAAACCGACGTCACCGAGTCTCCCCAGGTACACGAGTTCTTGAAGTGCAAGCTCCACGAGGGCAAGACGCGCGAGGACCTGGTCGCGGTGCTCAATGCCTGGCGGGCCGCTGTCAACCAGGCCGGCTACGTCGATTACAAGATCAAAATCCTGATCCCGGTGCACGCGTCAGATACGCGGCTCGGCGTATTCTATTGGATGGGGATCTGGAAGAACTACGCGCGGATGGGTCTGGGCTGGAACTGGTGGCTCGGCGCCAAAGAGACGCCGGAGGTGGCGTCGAAGCTCAACGAAGTCTTCGGCTGCGAAAGCGACGAAGTGACGATCGTCGCGCTGGAGCGCTAGCACCGCGCGCGCGGTGGCCCCTCAGCGCCGCACGCGCGCCTCGGTGTCTCGGAAGGCCGCGTCGAAGCGACGACACAGCTCGTCGATCTCGGTGCCGAGCGTGAACTTCCCGTCCTTCGCGGAAACGGCAGCGCACCTCCCGCTACACTGCGCGGCGGGGAAAGGAGATCGGACGATGACGAAGAGACGGTTTCGGCGCGTTTCGCTGCGGGGTGATGCTCGGCAGCGCGGCGAGCAACACGGGGAGACGCTGCGCGATGCGATCCGCGAGGCCTTCGCGTTCTACGCCGCGAACCTCTTTCCCCTGGCGTCCCGCTCGCCCGTGGAGATCCAGAATTTCGCCGAGGGCATGCGCAAACGGATCGACACCTTTGAGCCCGCGTACTGCGCCGAACTCGACGCTATCGCCGCCGCCGCGGGGATGGAACGCTGGCAGCTCTACGCGATGACGGCGCGCACCGAGATCTTCAACGCCGCGCCACCGGAATGCACGTCGCTTTTCTTCGAGACATCTCACGCCCTCGGGCAAAACTGGGATTGGTTCGAGCCGTTCGAGGATTGGGTCGCACTCTTCGAAGTGGAGCGCCCCGACGGTCACCGGTTCGTCACCCTGAACGAACCCGGCATGCTCGGCAAGGTGGGGCTCAACAATCGCGGGCTCGGGCTGTGTCTCAACATCCTCTCCTGGCCGGCGCCGGCCGACGGTGTCCCGGTGCACGTGCTCACCCGGGCAATCCTCGATGCGGCGAGCCTCGACGAGGTGGAGCGACTCCTCGCGCGCGCCGGCAGCGGGCAGGCGAGCCATTTCCTGGTGGCAGATGCGCGCGGCGGCAGTTTGAGTGTGGAGCTCGGCGGCGGTGGGAAATACCGGATTGCACCACGCGACGGCACTATCGCCCACACCAATCACTATATCGCCGAGGGCGTGGGCGATCCCCGCGCGGGTGTTCCCACGACCCGGGAGCGGCTCGTAGCGGCGTGCGAGGGCGTGGCGAAACGCGAGCGGCTCGATCTGGAGACACTGAAATCGGTTCTCCTCGACGAGGGCAACGCCGGGGACCCGGTGTGCTGCCCCTACCAGACCCAGCCCAAGTTCTACAACCAGGTGGTAGGAACTTGCGCCACACTGGTGATGGATCTTGCGGCGGGCCTCATGCATGTGAAGAAGGGACCCGGACGGGAGCCTGACTTCGAAACGATCGCGGTCGCGGGCTAGCGGGAGGCTCAGCGGGTCGCGGCGCGGGCGAAGGCCGCGAGCTCGCGGTCGAAGCGGTCGGTGTCCTCGAGAAATGGCGCGTGGGCGACCTCTTCATAGACCGAGAGGCGGGCGCCCGGCACCTTCGCCGCGATGTGCTCGCCCGCCGCGAAGAGCACGGTCTGGTCATCGCGACCGTGGCTCACCAGCGTGGGAACCTCCACCGCCGCGAGCACATCGTCGTTGTCGATCTGGCGGGCGGCCACGGCGCGGCGCACCGCGGGCGGAACCACCATGTTGAAGGCCAGCGTGCGCTCGATCTCCTCCGCCGGGAGCGGCTTGCGCGTGAGGCGGCGGACGAAATCGCGGGTCGCCTCGATGCGCTCGTGCAGGTCCTCCGAGACGAGCCCCTTCGCGGGCTCCCGGAAGGCCGGGCCGAGTAGTTTGCCGGCGGCCTTGCCGCCCAGTCGAGGGAGCGCGCCGACGAAGGAGAGCGCGGCGACCCGGTCCTGCCCGCAGTGGCGCAAGAAATCGGCGAGCACCAGCCCGCCGTAAGACCACCCCACGAGGACGGGCCGCCCCAGTCCGAGCTCCCGAATCACCGCGTCGATGTCGGTCGCCCACTGTCGCCCGTCGGCAAAGTCGGCGTCCGCCGCCGGGACACCGGAGCTCCCGTGGCCGCGCAGATCGAGCGCGACGAGCCGGAAATCGTCGGCCAGCGAGCCCTCGAGCTGGTGTCGCCACGTGAGATGGCTCTGACAATAGCCGTGCACAAAGACGATCGACGGGCCCGCGCTGCGACCCCACTCCCCCACCGCGATGGGGACGCCCCCGCCGCCTTCGACCACGCGCATCGATCCCATCGGGTCCTCCCAGCACAGGCGCCGGACGCTAGCACCCAAAGGTCCCCCGCGGCGCGCCCGGCTTCGCGATTAGCCCCGCACTGCGGTAGTTCTAGGGCGTGAGCGACCCGCCCTTCAACCCCAGTTCGCCGCCCGCCGCGTACTTCCAGGACCCGCACCCCTTCCTCCGCGCCCTGCGCGCGAGCGATCCCGTGCACCGCTGCCCCGACGGCAGCATCTACCTGACCCGCCACCGCGATCTCGTCCACGTGTACCGTCATCCCGCGGCTTTCAGCTCGGACAAACGCGAACTGTTTCGCCAGCCCTTCGGAGGGAGCCTCCTCTACGAGCACCACACCACCTCGCTCGTCTTCAACGATCCGCCGCTCCACACCGCCGTGCGCAGGGCCATCGGCGACGCGCTCTCGCCCCGAGCGGCACTGGCGATGGAACCCTCGGTCGTCGTGCTGGTCGACGGTCTCCTCGACCGGATCGAGACCCAGGGAAACTTCGACCTGGTCGAAGATTTCGCGGCCGCGATTCCAGTGGAGGTGATCGGAAACCTGCTTCGCGTTCCGCGCGATGAAC
>CAZTOE010000040.1:0-11447 GCA_964615045.1 uncultured Spirochaetales bacterium | reverse complement strand
TCGCTCGCCATCCTCGGCGCGCTCGAGTTTCAACTCACTCCCGAGCGGTACCGGGACGGGAATCGCGCGGTCGCGGAGTTCATGACCTACCTGGAACGATTCGTGGAAGACCGACGCGAGAATCTGAGCGATGCCGACGACGATGTCCTGGCACGGCTCATCCGCTTCGAACACCGGGGCTTCCGGTTGAGCGGACGCACCCTCTACCATCAGCTCATTTTCTTGTTGAACGCGGGCCACGAGACCACCACCAACTTGATCGCAAACGGCATCCTGGCGCTGCTTGAGAGCCCGGCGGAGTTGACGCGGCTCCGCCGCGAGCCGACCCTCATCGAGTCCTGCGTCGAGGAGTTGCTTCGCTACGTCGCACCGATTCAGCTCAACAATCGCATGACCGTCGAGGCAACCGAGATTGCGGGCGTGCCGGTGCCGGCCAAGACCAACGTCACGCTGTGCATCGCCGCCGCCAACCGCGATCCCGAGGTTTTCACAGAACCGGACCGCCTCGACATTACCCGCGCGCCCAATCCCCACCTGGCCTTTGGGACGGGGATTCACACCTGCGCCGGGCTCGCGATCGCACGCCTCGAGGGGCGGGTGGCGGTGGAGCGGATGCTGACCCGGTTTCCGGCGCTCGCGCTCGCGGGCGAGCCGGTGAGGGCCCGTCGCGCGAGGTTTCGCGTGCTCGATACGGTGCCGATGACGATCGGAACGTGATGACGACTTCGGCTCGCGGAGGAGGAGAGCCTTGAAGCTCGGGACGCTTCGCACGGGCGGGCCCGACGGCACACTCGTGGTGGTGAGCCGCGACCTCGAACGCGCGCTGTGCGTGCCGGAGATTGCGCTCACACTTCAGCACGCGATTGACCGCTGGCCCGAGACCGCCGCCGCGCTCGACGCGCGCTACGCTGCGCTAAACCGCGGCGAGCTCGGCAACGCCTTCGCCCTCGATCCCACCGCCCTCGCCGCCCCGCTGCCGCGCGCCTACCAGTTTGCCGACGGCAGCGCCTACCTGCGCCACGTCGAATTATTGCGCCGGGCGCGCGGCGCCGAGGTCCCCGAACAGTTCCGGAGCAACCCGCTGATCTACCAGGCTTGTTCCGACCCGTGCCTGGGGCCGCGGCAGCCGGTCCGTCTCGCCCGCGACGATTGGGGCGTCGATTTCGAGGCCGAGCTCGCCGCGATCACGGATTTTGTGCCGATGGGCACCGGGCAGGCGGCGGCGCGGTCGCACCTGATCCTCTTCGCGCTCGTGAACGACGTGAGCTTGCGCGGCCTGATCGCAGACGAGCTGGCCAAAGGGTTCGGGTTCTTCCAGAGCAAGCCCCCTAGCACGTTCTCGCCCGTTGCGGTCACGGCCGATGAGTTCGGCGACGCCTGGGATGGGGAGACGGTCCATCTCGAGTTGCGTTCGACGCTCCGGGGCGAGCTCTTTGGGCACCCAACCGTGTCGGTTGATCAAACCTTTACGCTTGCGCAACTGGTCGAGCATTGCGCAAAGACGCGCGACCTGGGTGCCGGCACCATCATCGGGAGCGGAACCGTGGCGAATGCAGGCGCCGGGGTCGGTCATTCCTGCATTGCCGAGGCGCGCGCCGTTGAGACGCTCGAAGGCGGCAGTCCGAAGACGCCCTATCTGCGCTTCGGCGACCGCATTCGCATCGAGATGCTCGACCGCGCCGGGTGCAGCGTCTTCGGGGCCATCGATCAAAGCTTAGAGCCGTGCGCCTGAGCGGCCAGCGCGGGGGAGGAAGCGAGAATGGGACTCGAGTATCAGACCGGCTTCGGCAACGAACACGCCAGCGAGGCACTTCCCGGCGCCCTCCCCGTCGGCCGAAGCTCGCCGCAAGTTTGCGCCTACGGCCTCTACGCCGAGAAACTCACCGGCACGGCCTTTACGGTGCCGCGCGCCCACAATCGCCGCACCTGGCTGTACCGGATCCGCCCGTCGGTGCGCCGCGGTGCGTTCCACCGCATCGACACCCGCCTGCTGCGCAGCGCACCGATCGGTGACACGGCCATCCATCCCAATCCGCTGCGCTGGAGCCCCTTCTCGATCCCGGTCGAGCCGCAGGATTTTGTCGACGGCCTCGTGACGCTCGGGGCGGGCGGCGACCCGCGCCTGCAGGTCGGCGTGGGCGTTCATCTCTATCTGGCGAACCGCTCGATGGAGGGACGCTTCTTCTTCAACGCCGACGGGGAGCTCCTGATCGTTCCCCAGCAGGGCAACCTCCGACTGCACACCGAGTGCGGCCGGCTCGAACTCGAGCCCGGCGCCATCGCACTCGTGCCGCGGGGCATGGTGTTTCGCGTGGAGCTCCCTGGCGGCACGGCGCGAGGTTATGTGTGCGAGAACTATGGCGTGCCCTTTCGCTTGCCAGAGCGCGGCCCGGTGGGGTCCGACGGCTTCGCCAACGAGCGCGACTTCGAAGCCCCGGTGGCGGCTTTCGAAGACCGTGAGGGGAGCTTCGAGCTGGTCTGCAAACTTGGGGGAGCCCTCTTCGCCTGCGAGATCGGGCATTCCCCGCTCGACGTCGTGGCCTGGCACGGGCGCGACATTCCCTACCGCTACGATCTCGCGCGCTTCAACGCGATGGGAACCGTGAGTTACGACCATCCCGACCCGTCGATCTACACCGTCCTGTCCTCGCCGTCCGATACCGAGGGTGTGGCAAACGTCGATTTCGCGATCTTTCCGCCGCGTTGGATGGTAGCGGAAGATACCTTCCGCCCGCCCTACTACCACCGCAACGTCATGAGCGAATTCATGGGGCTCGTGCGCGGGGTCTACGACGCGAAACTCGAGGGCTTCACGCCGGGTGGCGCAAGTCTCCACAACTGCATGACCGCTCACGGCCCCGACGCCGAGAGCTTCGCCCAGGCGTCGAGTGCTGCGCTGAAGCCCTCGAAGCTTGTGGATACCCTGGCCTTCATGTTCGAGTCGCGGTATCCGATCCAGCCCACACGCTTCGCACTCGAAGCCCAGGAGCTTCAAGCCGACTACGCGGCGTGTTGGCAATCGCTCGAGAAGCATTTTACAGGACGGCCCTGAGCCCGGGCGAGCGGAAGCCCGAGCCGGGTCGCGCGAATGCCTACGGCAACGCCCGCAGGAAGCTCTGGACGACGCGGTCGAAGGCCTCGGGCTGTTCGGCAAAAGGCCAGTGTCCGGCCCCGCGAATCACTTCGAGGGCGCAATTCGGCATCCGGTCGCGAAGAAACTCGTGGTACTTGACGGGCGTCAGGGGGTCCCCCTCCCCGCAAAGCGCGAGGCTCGGAAGAGTAATCGCTCCGATACGGGCCATGAAGTCGCAGGTGTCGTCAGCGATCCAGTCTTTGTAGGTGACCCGCGGATCGGTGTCGGCTGTCAGGTCGAACACGGCATCGACAACCGCTTGAGGAGTCGCGGCGGCGAAGCCCAGGCGCCGATCGCTTGGTACCGCCTCACCTGCGGCGGCGCGGCGGGCGACTGCGAGATACTCGGGATCGACGCGCAAACGCGCGCCGGTGTCGATCAACAACAGGCCCGCCAAGCGGTCCGGGCGATAGAGCGCCGCGGCGAGGGCTACGCCGCCGCCGAGCGAGTGTCCGGCGAGCACGAAGCGGTCCCAGGCGAGGGCGTCCGCCAGTTGGATCGCGAAGTGCGCGTAGTCCGCAACACCGCGAAAACCATCGCCCTGGGAATCGCCGTGGCCGGGAAGATCGATGGCTACGGGCGTGTGGTCCGCAGCGATCGCCTCCATGTGATGTTCCCACACCCGGCCGTTGCAGCCCGTGCCGTGAACATAGAGCACGCGGTGCCCCTGCCCGGCACGGGGATCGCCCGCGGCCCGATAGCGGATCTGCAGTCCTTCGATCGTGGCGAACCCCATCATCGCGGACCTCGCGGTTTCTCTCGATGCTTCGCCTTGTAGCGGAGGCGGCCCGGGCAAAGCAAACGGTTCCCCCACACACGTCGATCTGATATGAGGGACCCGGGGGAAAGGAGACTTTCGATGTCCGATCCGTTCGCGCATCTCGACGCCACCGCCCAAGCCGAACTCGTCCGCCGCGGCGAGGTGACGCCCACCGAGCTCGTCGAAGCCGCCATCGTCCGCAGCGAGAAACTGGCGCCGGAGCTCGGCTTCATGGTGACGCCGCTCTATGAGCAGGCTCGTCAGGCCGCCGCCGGAACGCTCCCCGACGGACCCTTCCGCGGCGTTCCGTTCCTCACGAAGGATCTGATCTGTGCCTGCTCCGGGGATCCCCTCTACATGGGAAATCGCGCCCTGCGCGACGCCGATTACCGCGCCACCGTCGATACCTCCCTGGCGCGCCGATTTCGCGCCGCGGGACTGGTGAACCTCGGCCGAACGAAGACGCCCGAGTTCGGCTGGATTGTCACCACCGAGCCCGAGGCCCACGGCCCGGCACGCAACCCCTGGAACCGCGATCATTCCACGGGCGGCTCGAGTGGCGGCAGCGCCGCCGCGGTGGCTGCGCGGATCGTCCCGATGGCACACGCCAACGACGGCGGCGGCTCCATCCGGATTCCCGCCAGCGAATGTGGTCTGGTGGGTCTCAAGCCCAGCCGCGGTCGGGTCTCGGTGGGGCCGGAGCTCGGCGAGTTCTGGCACGGCCTCGCCATCGAAGGCGTGGTGAGCCTGTCGGTGCGCGACACCGCCACCGTGCTGGACGCCATCGGCGGCCCCGAGCCCGGTGATCTCTACGCCGCCCCCACGCCCGCGCGCTCTTTCGCGGAGGAAGTGGGCTCCGATGCCGGGAGCTTGCGGATCGGACTTCTCGCCGGTCGACTCGACGGAAAGCCCCTTCACGGCGACTGCGTTGCGGCCGTCGAAAAGACGGGGCAGCTGCTCGAAAGCTTGGGGCATCGAGTCGAAGTGACTCACCCCGAGGCACTCGAAGAAGAGAGAGCGCGTCGCGACTTCGTGACGGTGATCTTCGCCCACGCCGTGCGGACCTATGAGGAGGTCTGCGAGGCGGTCGGGCGCGCGCTCACCGCCGACGACTTCGAGGCCTACACCTGGGGCGTGATGCAACGCGGTCGTCAAGTGAGCGCCTCCGAGTACATCGCGACCAACGACCGGCTCCACGGCTGGACGCGGCGGGTCGCCCGTTTCTGGAGCGATCGGGGTTTTGACCTGCTGGTGACCCCGACGATCGCGGAGCCGCCCCCGCCGATCGGGCGTCTCGCAAGCGCGGCCGGCTCCTGGGAGACGTTGCTGGACGAGACCCTTGATCTGATTCCCTTCACGTGGGCCTACAACGTGACTGGGCAACCGGCGATCTCGCTGCCGCTGCACTGGAGTAAGGAGGAGTTGCCGGTGGGCGTGCAATTCGTGGCTGCCTACGGTCGCGAGGACACGCTGCTGCGCGTCGCCGCGCAACTCGAGAGTGCGCAGTCCTGGATCGAGCGCCTGCCGCCGCTCTGCGCGTGAGGAGAAACGCCTCGGCCCGGCTAACCTGACCGCACCCGCAATACCGCCGGAGAAAGGAAGACGCCTGTGGCACTCCGATACGCAGTGGGGGATCGCTTTCCCTCCCACACCCTCTGCGACGACCAGGGGCGGTCGGTTTCGATCGACGAGGTGGCGGGCGGACGACCGCTGATCCTCGCCTTCTTCCGCGGCCCCTGGTGACCCAAGTGACAGACCCAGCTGTCGGAACTGGTCCAGTTCCACCGATCCACAGAAGTTGCCTATTGCCGCGTCGCGGTTGCCTCGGTCGACCCGCCGCGCGTGCAGGAGGCCTTCAAGGCGGGCCTGGGCGCTGATTTTCCGTTCTTGAGCGATGAAGGGCTCGAACTCACCGACAAGCTCGGAATCCGCGAGACCACCGACAGGCGTCACGGCCCGCTTCCGGTTCCCTTCACTTTTGCGCTTCTCCCCGATCTCACCATTCACCGGATCTTCAACGGCTGGTACTTTGTCGGCCGCCCCACCCCGGAGGAGCTGCGCATAACGATTCGGGAAATGCTCGCCAAGACCGTGAACGATGCGGACTTTCGGGGCGAATAGGGGCGCAGCGCGCGGCTGGTTGGCTCGGAGCGGTGGGGAGCCGATGGAGAGCAGGGCCGAGCGGTTCAGATGGGCCCGCACGGGGGCTGAGGAGAAGAGCAGGGAAGCGAATGGGCAGTGGAAACCCGGCGTTGAACCCAGACCTGTGCGAAGCGCGGTTGCATCTCTCGCGGCGCGGTTTCCTGCGTGCCACGGGGGCCTGCTTGGCCTGGTCGTGGTTGCCCGCACCGGCGCTGGCCGCTTCTGCACAGCCGAATCGCACGCTGTCCTTCGAACACCTCCACACCGGCGAGGCGCTCACCATCGCGTACGCGCAAGACGGGGTATATCTGGCGGACGCTCTGAAACGCGTGAACCACATCCTGCGCGACCACTACAGCGGAGCGGTCCACGCGATCGATCCGGGCGTCCTCGACCTGCTGCACGAGGTGCAGCGCCAGACCGGAAGTCGGGCGCCCTACCAGGTGATCTCGGGATACCGTTCGCCGCAGACCAATGAGTGGCTGCGCGCGCAGGGCCGCGGGGTAAGCCAGCGCAGCATGCACCTACAAGGGAAGGCCATCGACATCCGGCTGGAAGACCTTCCCAGCAAGGCACTCCGGCAGGTGGCGCTGCGGCTGCGACGGGGCGGGGTCGGCTTCTACCCGCAGAACGACTTCGTCCACCTCGACGTGGGCCGCGTCCGCCGCTGGTAGAAACTTGCGTGGACCCTCCATCGGCCTCTCACTTTCGGTCTCCGCACCCTCACGTCCTCCGTTCGCATCGAAACGGGTAGCCTTCCAGCCGGACATCTACGATCGCGACCCGGCGGTGTTGGCGGCGCTGGGGGACGACTTCCAAGGCCACCGCCTGCAGAGATTCTTTGAATGACGCTCTCCTCCCCGCCTCTTCGCTGGGTCGCGGCTGGGCTCCTGGCCATCGCCACGACGGGGACTGGCGGAGCTGCCCACGCCGACCCCACGAACCCGGGATTCTCTCGGGCGGCGCGGCACGCCGGATCCCTCGGTGAGCCTGTGCACGCGAGTGCGCCGCGCAGCCGGATCGGGAGCTTCGCCGCGTACCAGCGCTGGAAAGCGCGCCAGGCGCTTCGGCTCGAGGCACTCGAACGCGAGCACGCCCGCCGGCTGATGGAGCTGCGCGATCGCGGCGACCGGTTGGCCCTCGAGCGGTACCGCCGCGAGAGCGAGGCCGCCGAGCTACCGAACTCACTGGCGTTCCGCCACGAACTCCGGCAACTGGACGCTTTCCTGGCACGAGAGAAATTGGGCCCCATCACGCGGCGGGTCCTCGATCGCCACCGGGCCGCCCTTCTGGAGCGACAAAGCCAACTTCGGCGGCAGCGAGCCCTGGAGGAGGCCCGCCGCGAGGCGGACGCGGCGGAACCGGAGCGGGACCGCGCCCCCTTCCTCCGCGCGCCTCCCTGAGGAGCGACCCAATCCGGCCCACTGCGAGCGCTCCTAAGACCCGTGCGCCTCCGACCCGATCTGGAAGCGGCCCCAATGGTCGACTACGGTCTTGCGTTCCGAACGCTCCATCTGGTTGATGCGTTTTTCCTTGTAGAACGAGTCGTCGTTGTAGTGCGTGGTCGAGATCTCCTCAAAGACCACACCGGTCTCCGTCCAGAACTCGTGCCACACGCCCGGTTGAACGAGGAGCGTCTCGCCGGGGTGAAGCTCCCGGTAGTAGCCATCGATCTCGACCCGCAGCGTCCCGTACAAGATCTGGAAGGTCTCCTCCTTCCGCTTGTGAAAGTGCAACGGGTGCCGTTGGCCGGGAAGCTGGATGATGAGTTTCTTGCAGTATTCACGGTTGATGCACTCGACAATCACGGCCCCGGTCTTGCGGAAATTGGCGATGCCGTGATGGTGCGAGTACTCGACCTTGAACTCGCTCCCCAAACGGATGCGCGCTTCGTTCAAAAGAGCCTTCACTTCGTGGATGGCGCGCTTGATGACCATCGCGTCGGCATCTTCGGGGATCTCGACCCCTTCGTAGTGGAGCGCGTCGTGGGCAGCGATGTCGGTGGTGGCGCGGATCCCGTCCCGCCAGAGGCCGCTTTCGACCTGTCCCTCGAGGTAGGGCATCGCGAAGTAGACGCGCTCGCGGTCGATGCGGGCTCCCTTCCGGAACGGCCGCCGCGCGTAGACGCCGCGCCGCAGTCCGTCCAGGGAAGCCTTCTCGACCGGCGGCACGGCGGGTCGCTTCCGGGGCCCGCACATCCGTTTCGCGCGCGCGTGGGCCGCGAGCCAACGGTCCACCTGGGCGGGCGTCGAGGAGTAGGCGTTGAGCTGGATGTCGGCCGTCTCGACGCCAACGTGTCGCTCGAAGAGCTCGGCGCCTTGCGCGACTGCAAGCTGGACTGGCGCGATGTCGCCGGGGTTCTCGTGGGTCGACCACCCCACCGGAATCTCCGGATAGCGTTCGCGCAGTGCGCGGATCTGGTTGAGATTCAGTTGTTCGTCCGGGGTGGGATAGATCGCAACGCAGTGCATCAGTGCGAAATCGACGCCGCGGTGCTGAAAGAAGCTCGTCAGGTTGTCGATATCGTCGAGGTCAAGGCCCCCGGTCGAAGCCACCACGGGTTTGCCCGCACCCGCCACCGCTTCGAGGAGCGGCCAGTCCACGGCGGAGCAGCTGGCCACTTTGAGCACGTCGAAGCCCATCTCCGCTGCGACCTCGACCGATTCTTCGTCAAAGGGAGTACAGATCGCGAGGAGACCCTGGACCCGAACCTCGTCGAGTAGTTCCTGGAACGACTCGCGCTCCATCCGCGTGGAGAGAAAGCGCTGAATGAACTGGAGCTCGCTTCCGGTCTGGTGGCTGGGGTGAATGAAACTGTCGAGCTGTCGAAACTGAAACTTGAGCCCCGCGCGAACGCCGTGCTTGGCCACGACCTCGCCCATCGATCGGACGATCGACCTGCCGTGTTCCACGCTGCCCTGGTGATTGTTGGCCAGGTCGAGAATGAAGAGCTCGTGGAAATCGAAGTTTTGCTGCATGCTGGTTTCCTCTCCCGTTCCGCGATCCGGTCGGCGCACTACGCAACGCGCAGGGCGTCGGGTGTGCAGCCCGCGGTATAGTCGATCTGGATGCTTCTTTTCTCTTCGGCCGAGCGGTGCGCCGCCGCAACCACGAGCATCGTTTCGAGGCCGCGCTCCAGACCGAGCGCCTCGCACCAATCGTCCGCGTCGGCGCCGCGCGCCAGGGCAGGTGCGATGTGCTCGAGCTCTCGAAGAAAGTCGTCGGGGCGGGTCTTGGGGATGCGCTTTGTCTGGGGCTCCCCCTCCCCGATGCACCAACCCACGCCGTCGGCGCCCGGCTCGGTGCCGATCCCGAGTTCGACGTAGCCGCCGGCGCCCTGCACGCGCGCCCATTTTCGGGGGGGCGAGGTGACCACGTCCTGCACGACCCGGCCCCACAGTCCCGCCTCGCTGTGCAGGTTGAGCAGACAGAGTCGGTCGTAGTCGACGGCTCCGGTGCGAACGTAATCGAGCGACGCCGTCACCTGCACCACGCGGCCGGCCCCGAGCTCGCGCGCCAGGTGCTGCCACAAATTGACTGCGTGCGAGTGCTCGCCACTCGCACCGCCCCCCCGCCTCCAGAACCCGAGATAGCTGTCCTGCGGGCCGGCGAGCCAGGGATGGGCCGCGAAGATGCCGCCCCAGTGTTCGCGAAACTCGACGTCCAGGGTCTCCGGTGGCCCCAGCCTGCGCGCCGCTTCGAGTGCCGTCCGAGCCGCCTCGCCGACCACATGGTCGTAACCGACGAAGACGGCGATCCCGTGCGCGGCGGCGACGCGCCGCAATTCCTCGGCCCCCTCGAGAGACGGCGGGCAGAGCGGCTTCTCCACCAGCAGGGCGCGCGGTCGCTCTTCGAGCGCGTCAAGCGCCAGGCGGATGTGGCTATCCGGCGGTGTGCCCACCACGATCAGGTCGAAGGCGCCGCGCGGGGCCTCGCTGCTGTGGTACAGTTCGATGGCGTCATCCCAACTTCCGTAGCGTCCGGGATAGATCTTTGTCCGGGTCCGCTCGAGGGCCGCCACGTCCACATCGCAGAGCGCGACGTGCCAACCGAGCCGACGTGCCGCGTGGGCGAGATGATTGCCGATCGAGCCCGCTCCGAGGATCTTGACTCTGTACATGGCTCGCCCTCTCGGCCCGGTCGCGCGGTCAAAATTGGGGGTCGGTGGGCGCCCTAAACCAAAGGCCCTTCAAAACACCGGACTCGGCGCGCCCGATGCTGGCGGGGAACGTCAAGATAGGAACTCCTGATCACCGGGTCGACTGGGGGGCGACTCCGGGCGAACGAGACCGCAACTGGAGTCGAAGGCGGCGGCGGGCGGTCGCTGGTCAGCGGTCGCCGGTCTCGCCGGCGCGCTCGTCGACGCGGATGGCCTCCGGGTACTGCGGCGCGAGCGGGCGTGGCTCCCCGCCCGCTTTGTATCGAAAGTCGCACCGGTGCGCGCCCAGGGCGATGGTGCCGGTGCGGCGCAGGCCAAGCCCCCCGGCATCGCTCTCCACGTCGTCCGTGGCACACATGTAGGGCACCAGATCCATCGCGTCGTGCCGGGCAAACGCGTGACAAACAGCGCAGGTGGTGATGTTCATCCCCCAATCCGTCTCGGCGCCCTCCCCCTCCACAAGCTCGAACACGAACTCGTTGGGTGCCGCGCTGCGCTGCGACGCGGCAGCCTCCTGCTTCATCTTCTGAAGAACCTCATCAGAAGCGGGTTTCGGCGTGCGCGCCAACGGGGTCGCCAGAATGGCCCGACCGAGCTCGTGTGCCGAGTAGCCGCGCCCGCGCGCGGCCTTATACACGGCGAGGAACTGGTAGATCCCGAAGCTCGGCGCAAACATCGTGTGTGAGGGTCGGTCGGCGTAGGGAATCTCGTCCACCATGGCCGCAAACTCGCGCTTGGCGTCGGCGGTGACCTCCGCGCGCGCTCCGGGTGCAACGAAGCGCGCCACGAGGTCGACCACATTTGAGGACTTCTTCTCGTAGCGTGCGAGGAGTCGCTCGCGTCCTTCGTCCATTCTCCGACCTCCACTGCCTCGGCAGGCGGCACGATCGCCAGCGGATGGTAGGGTCGGTGGCCTCCCGAGGCGAATCCTCACCGGAGGGAGGAGGGCGAGATTCCGCGATGACCGACGACTGCGACGTCATCGTCGTAGGCAGCGGAAACGCCGCGCTGTGTGCGGCAATCGCGGCCCGCGAAGCCGGTGCCCGCGTCCTGGTTCTGGAAGCGGGCGGCGAAGAGCACTTCGGTGGCAACAGCCGCTACACGGCGGGCGCTATGCGGTTTGCGTACGACGATGGCGCCGCGCTCGAGCCGCTCCTGGTGGGCTGCAGCGATCGCCGCCTGCCCCGGAGCGATTTCGGCGCCTATCCCCTGGCGCAATTCGCTGACGATCTCGCGCGCTTCAGCGGTCGGCG
>CAZTOE010000039.1:16063-22733 GCA_964615045.1 uncultured Spirochaetales bacterium | reverse complement strand
CCGATCAGGTTGCCGATCTGCATCAGCAGGATCGTCGACAGCGCGAGGCCGGTGCCGCTCTGGTAGAGCGGATCGCTCGCCGCCATGATCGGATCCCCGTAGTGCCAGCCGCCTCGGTCGAGGACCAGGAAGAAGAGCCAGAAGCTCCAAGCTGCCTCGATGAGTCCGAGGAAGAGATAGCTGTGCGCGAAGACCGGAAGACTCAGTAGCCCGTCGCGTTCGCTCCTCGGCGGCCGCTGCAATGTATCTCGGTCGGGAGGCTCCTGACCGAGCGCGATCGAGGGAATGATGTCCGTCCCCAGGTCGATCGACAGGATCTGGATGACCGTGAGGGCAAGGGGAATCGGCAGCAGGATGAAGAGGAGGTAGGGCAGGATCTCGGGCCCGTTGCTCACCAGAACGTAGTTCGTGAACTTTTTGATGTTTGCGTAGACCGCGCGTCCCTCTTGGACGCCAGCGACGATGGACGCGAAGTTGTCGTCGAGCAGCACGATCTGTGCGGACTCCCGCGCCACGTCGGTCCCGCTCGCCCCCATCGCAATGCCCACATCCGCGGCCTTCAGCGATGGGGCATCGTTCACCCCGTCGCCGGTCATGGCCACGATCTTGTGGCGTTTCTGCAGCGCCCGGACGATGGTCATCTTCTGCTCGGGGGTGCTCCGGGCGAAGATGCGAACGCCGCGGTCGATGCGCCTCGCCACCGCCTCGACGGTCGCGTTCTCCAGCTCTGCACCGAGGGCGGTGACCCGCTCCAGATCGGTCTGCGCGGAAACGATGCCCGCCTCGACAGCGACGGTGCGCGCGGTCACCGGATGATCACCGGTGATCAGCACCACCTCGATTCCTGCCTCGAGACACTGGGCAACCGCGGCCGGAACCTCCGGGCGCAGGGGGTCTTCGAGGCAGAGCAGGCCTTCGACGACGAGCTCGGTCTCGCAAGCAGCCTGGGAGGCAGTGTGCTGTGGTTCGATGGCACGCTGTGCGACGGCGACGACGCGAAGACCGTCCGCCGCGAGCTCTCGAATGCGTTCTTCAATCTCCATGCGGCGCTCTTCGGTGAGCGGGAGCTCGGCTCCCTGCTCCCGGACTCTGGTCGAGAACTCGGAGAGCGCCTCCCACGCTCCCTTGACCGCAAACCAGTGCCCGCCTCCCGCACGCCTCGCCGTCGCGCCGGATCGCCGCAAGGAGACGTCGAAGGGAAAGGGCTCGACGATCGCTCGTGCGACGGACTCGACCGCCTTGCCCTCCACGATCCACGAGTCGGCGACGGCTACGTCGAGGGGATCGCCGGCGAGCGTCCCGTCCCCTCGTGGACCTCGGAAGCCACCAGGGCGGCCTCCAGCACGCGGCGCCGCTCCTCATCGCTCAACGCCTCGCCCCTTGGCGACACCACGCGGGCAATGCTCAGCCGATTTTGCGTGAGGGTTCCGGTCTTGTCGGTGCAGATGACATGAACGGCCCCGATCGCCTCGACAGCGTTCAGCCCCTTGACCAGTACGTTGCGTCTGGCCATGCGCAGGCTGCCCATCGCGAGCGACAGCGTGAAGGTAGGAAGCAGACCCTCGGGCACGTTCGCGACGATGATCCCCATCATGAAGATGAGATTCACGATGAGCGGGCGGCCCGTGAGCAGGCCGTACACGAAGAAGACCGCCCCCATTGCGACGGCGATCCTGGTCAGCACGCGAACCATTTGGTTCGTCTCCTGCTGAAGCGGCGAAATCGTCCGGCTCGTGTCGCCGCTGAGCACGGAGATCTTTCCGAACTCGGTGCGCGAACCCGTGGCGAACACCACCGCCTCCCCGTTGCCGCGCAGCACCTGGCAGCCGGCTAGGGCCACGTTGACCGCCTCGGAGAGGCGCCCGTCGAAGGGGTCTGCGCGCAGCGCGACGGGCCTGGACTCGCCGGTGAGCGCCGCGTTGTTCACGAGCAGGAAATGCGCTTCCACGATGCGGGCGTCCGCCGGGATCCGGTCGCCTTCTGCCAGGATCAGGACGTCGCCGGGAACCAGCTCCTCTGCGAGCGCTGTCTGCTCTCGCCCGTTTCGCCGTACGGTCGCTCGCTGGGGCAGGAACTTCCGCAGAGCTTCCATGGCGCGCTCGGCGCGATACTCCTGCACGAAGGAGAAGAGCGCGTTCAGCGCCGATACCCCGAAGAGCGCGAAGCCGAGGACGTTCATCCCCTCGCCCGGACGCAGGACGTGGGCGACGAAGCAGATGACCGCCGAGACGTTGAGAAGGACCGTGAAGAAGTTCAGGAACTGGCGCAGCAGACTCGCGGGCCAGGAAAACGCGCTCGCCTCGTGCAGCACGTTGGGGCCGAGCTCGCGCAGGCGTTCGCACACCTCCGATTCCTCGAGGCCGCCGCCTCGCGTCCGCAACGCGGTATGCACCTCGGAAGACGACAGGGAGGTAATGCTCACCGGCGGCCCGCCTGCCTCCGGGAGAAGATCGCCACATCGCAGACTGCGTCGCGAAGCACCCGCTCGAGCGGATTGCCCAGGACGAACTGTTTCGTCAGAGCGCGCTCGGTCCATCCCAGCATCACGAGCTCGGCCCGCGTACGCCCCGCGTGTCGGGTGACCTCGGCCGGCCACGCGCCGGAGATGACCACCTGGGGATCGAAAGGGATCTCGAAGGGCGCCAGCGCACCTCGCAGGCTTGCCTCGGCGCGTTGGAGGTGGTCCATACCGCGCGCCCACAGCGAGCGGAGATCACCGCTGGTCGGGCTCGCGAGTCGACCCAGGGGCGGCGACATCACCGTGAGCAACGAGAGGTGCGTGAGCTCTGGCGCGAAGAGGCGAAGAAAGGGAGCGGAGCGACCTGCGGTGAAGCGGTTCTGCGACAAGCACAGCAGGATGTGCCGCGCGTGTCCCAGCAAGGAGGGCGAGACCACGCGGATCGCGAGCACGTCGTTTCGCCGGAATCGCAGCAGGTCCTGGGAAATGGTGCCGTGCAGCAGACCGCGAGAGGATTTGCGGCCGCGCAAGCCCGCAACGATGATGCGCTCACCAGCGCCGGAGACCGCGAAATCGAGCGCTCTGGCAACGCCATCCGCCGCGCGAGGCAAGTGGGAGAGACTCACGTCGACGCCGGACCCCGCTGCGATCTCGCGGAGGGTCGAGAACCGCTCCTCGAGCGAGCCGATGGTGAGCGCACCATCATCCACGTGAAGAACCTCCAGACCCGTTCCCGATGCCCTGGCGAGACGGATCGCGTAGCGCCCCACCCAGTCGCCATGCATCGATCCATCGTAGGCGAGGACGATCGCGCTCATGTCACCCCCTCATTCGCGATCGCCGCGTCAAAGCTGGAGCCATAGAGGACGGGCGAGCGCGCTTCGGGAAAACTCGGTAGCAGGTCTTTGTCGGCACGTCCGGAAGCGCACGCCAAAGGTCGGGTTGGCTGGGTCCCCGGAGCGGCAGGAGAGACCAGGCCACCCTTCCTCTCCGCCCCCGCACCCCGATGACCGGAAGCGACTTACTCGCTCATCGCCTCGAAGAATCGCCTGGCCACCTGGATCTCCTTCAGCAGTTTTGGTCTGTTGTTCAGGAACGTCTCCCTGGGGACGGCATCGAAATTCGGGGTTGCCAGGCTCGACGCGAGGAACTCCGCGTTCTCCTCCGCAAGCAGCTTCTCGAGATCGTTCAACCTCGACAAAAAGGCTCGCGCGATCGCTTTCGAGCGCGCACTCTTGCCGATGGCCGGTCGATTCTTCAACAAGACGTAAATGGGGGCGGAATGCAGGTGTGTCGTCGGCTCCAACGAGCTGAACATGATTGGATCGGCGAAAGTGCTCTCATCGAGCCGGATCCCGTAGCCGCGGACGGCAAACCAGGATGATTCTTCCACGCGACGGCTGGCCGCGAAATCGACTCTAGACGAACCGGCGATGCGGGAAAATCGGTCCGTCACCACGCCGTTTTTCACGAGCTCGACGAAAGCCACGTGGTCTCGCTCGGGATCAAAGGTGACGCTGCCAGCGATCTCCACGGTGGACCCTGCCTCCAGCACGATCTCGCTGCCGATGTCCTGCCCGTTGATTCGGAATTCGATCACCGGTCCGGTCGTAACGAAGGTGCGACCCTGGCGCACGCTCTCAAGCCACTTCGCATAGGTCAACGGTCCTTCGACCTTCGTGTAGAACCGCTCGTGCCCCGGTATGAGCTGCCCGCCGCACGGATAATCCGTCCCAGCCGTGGGAGCGACTCGAAAGCCGAGCGTGAGCACGTCATACCAGCGCTCGTAACCACTCCGGTCGAACTGGAGCACCTCCACGAAATGCATCAGGTCGTGCGGCATCACGATGGCCATCCCATCTTCGGGGTCGAGCAAGGAACCGTGCGGCCAGGCCGCGTGTGCAAAGCCGTTGAGCGCCCCCTCCTTGACGGTCTCTTGCCACAGAAGCCGGTAGATCAGGTAGTTCTCCGGGTCGTGATGGCTTCTGGCGGCACCCAGCGTGATCGTATGCCCCAAAAAGTGGGTGCGCGGATTCTCCTGGCCCGCGGCCAGGATGTAGTTCCCGTCCTGGTAGTGTCCCTCCGGGCCGTGGGCATACTGCTGAGCAATGGTGAAGTTCTTCACCTTGCCCATTTGCAGGAGATTGGCCACGTGGATGTCTTCCGCCTGCATCATGCGGGAGACGGTCGGATTCAACTCGGGAGTCGGGCGTGCGATGTGCAAATGGTCGTCCGCGCTGTACCAGCCCATCTTCGGCATGTCCACCCAGCGCAGCAGGGCCAGCTCGTTCTCAACAGCATCGCCTTCGGGGATCTCTACAGTCGTCACGCTGACCTTGTACTCGGAACCCCGGTAAACCTTGATGGTCGCGGGGCCAGCCGGCAGTCGGACCGTTGACTTCCCGGCGCTGTAGAACTGCGTCGATCGCGTGTACGGGTTGTCGATGGGGATCCGGTCCGAGAAGCGTGCCAGCGCGGCGGCCTGGTCTACGTAGCCGGAACCTGGATCGCTCATCCCGCAATCACCAACGTACCGGAGCGCATCCTCCGCCACGTAATAGGCACCGTCCGCACCTCGGATCTCCACCCTCGCCGGCACGGGGGCGCCACTTGCGCCGTCCTTGATCGTGATTGTCAAACTCCCGGTGGGCTCCGCGGCTGCGTTCAGAGACGAAAGGCACGCCAACGCCAGCGCGAATGCGATCGCCCCGACATCACCAGAAATCGAGAAGGACCGTGCTGCATTCATTGTGAAAACCATCCATCGAGCCCGGACGTCACCAGTACCGCGCCGCCGCCAATGAACTCTCCGCTATTCGCGAGTTGGTTGAGTTCCATGACTAGGCCCCCGTTATCTCAGCCGGCCTGCGGCGAATCGCTTGCTCGACAAAGGCGCGGAAGTCGGGAGAAAAATCGGCCGACATCTGTTGCCACCAGTCGACGGCCCCCCTCGGGCGAGCAGCCGGTTTAGACTGGACCATGGCGCTTTGCCGGACCTGCAGGCTCAAGTAGACCAACGACCCGATCACCGCCACGCCCTCCACCAGCTCTCCGATCGCCCCGAGTTCCATGATGTCCACGAGAGGCCCTCCCTGGGGAGGAAGCGTATCGCGGGCGAGAGCCTGTGCCGTCCTCTAGGTGCCACGATTCCCACTCTCTGTACGAAGCTGCGCCCTCCTCGCGTCCTGGGTTAGAGAATCGAAGAGTCCGATATCGCGATCTCGATACCTCTGTCCGAGTCTTGCAAGAGCCTCTTCGTCTCGTCCAAGCGCCATCAGAGCGAATGCGAGGAAGACTGCGATCACATACTCGGTATTGGCGCGAGCGCTCAGTTTCTCGAAGATCGCGCGTGCGGATTCCCGATTCCCCAAGGTACCCCGTTGATCGCGTCGCCCGGACACAGCCTCATGGGACGACCAGAAGCTCCCCACGCGGCACCGTGTGGCTGGGGAGCTCCTTGGAGCACGACATCATTGATGCCAACCGCGGGAGGGAACCTCTCCGCCGTCCCTTCCTTCGCCTCGAACTGAAATCTGCTCACCGGGATCGCCGACTTCGCCGGCATGGACCTTGTCGCCGACCGTGGAGCGACTGCCGTCATCGACTACACGTCCGGGGGCGACCTCTCCATGTCTCCAGGCGCACGGCTTCTCTGCTATCGAGGCGATCCACCTCCGCCAACACCGGTGGGTGTTTGCTGGTCATGTCGCGGGTACTCATGCTTGAACCGCCCTGGTCCAACCGGCTCTACATCACTCATCTCTCATATGCCTAAGCCGCGTGCTCCGTCGCCCAGCGCAGAGCGTCTTCGAGCCGGTCGTTTCCCCAGAAGAGCTCGCGACCGACCAGGAATGAGGGAGCTCCGAAGATACCGAGGCGGGCGGCCTCTTCGGTTTGCGCTCGAAGCCGCGCTTTTGATTCCGACGACTGTGCGTTCTGGAGAAGCGCGGCGGGATCCTCGCCCGAGCAATCGAGGCAACGTGCAACGGTCGCCGGCGTTGAGATATCGAGATCCTCCGCAAAATTAGCTCGATACACGGCTCGAACGAAGTCGGGGAGCCAGGAGGCCTCCGAGTACTGACATGCGACGCGAGCGGCCAAGAGGCCGTTGCGGGGGAACTGCGACGGCCTTCGTAAGGCAATGCGCTGGACCTCGCAGACGCGCGCAAGATCCCGCCACATGTAGCGGCCCTTGGCCGGGTAGAGATTGAA
>CAZTOE010000039.1:7790-16053 GCA_964615045.1 uncultured Spirochaetales bacterium | reverse complement strand
GGTCCACCCCTGCTCGCGGAAAATTGGACCAAGTAGAAAGACCCGCCAAGATACCGCGATGCCCCGCTCCTCGGCGAGTGCCTCGATGCGCATCGCGGCTGGATAGGAGTAAGTGCTCCCGAACTCGAACCAGAAATTGACTTTCATCTTCCGCCGGCTCCGGTGGCGCGCCATTCCATGAGCGAGAACCGGCAGCGCTGCTCTCTCCGTACCCGAGCCGAAGTCGGTCGCTCGCATCCATGTGAGATTCCACGAAATCCGATCGCCCCGAGTTCCAGGATGTCCATGAGAGTTTCTCCTTGGGGAGAGAGCGTATCGCGACATGGCGCCCTGTTTGAGGTGCGCGACGGGTCGCCCTGGCGGGCGGCTGGGCACCCCGCATCAATCGGGCGGCCAACGCCGCGCGCGTATACATCGGAACCCCGCTGACGCTCGACGAATGCGGACCGCAACCTGTCCGTGTGATCATCCAGTAGAATTTTCTCATGAAGTACATGGTGATCGAGCGCTTCACGGACGCGAAGGCGATCTACGAGCGGTTGCGAGAACAGGGCCGGCAGATGCCCGCGGGCCTCCACTACGTCGACAGTTGGATCGCGGAGGACCTGGGCCGCTGCTTCCAGCTCATGGAAACCGACGATGCGAAGCTCTTCACACAATGGATGGAGAACTGGATCGACTTGATCGAGTTCGAGGTCGTTCCCGTGATCACGTCCGGCGCCGCCTTGGAACTAGCCCTCTGTACCCGATGATCGTTGCGAGGGAGACAAGCCCTCCATCGAGCGCGAGTAACCGCTGTTCGTGGCGTCAACGCCACTGGTTGATGGGTCCCCGATTCTGGCCATCGACGTGATGACCCAGAGTCATCCGACGCCGCGTTCACAGCCCAGCCGACTCGCAACCCCTCCAACCTCTAGCCGGCGTCGAGCAGCTGAATCCAGGCCTGTACGTCCATCCCGTGAACCACGTGGCCGTCGATCACCAGGACCGGAACACCCCTTCCACCGACCCGGTCGTAGAAGACTCGACCCTCCTCGGTAGTCTCGACATCGAGTTCCGTGAATTGAACACCATTGCGCTGTAGAAATTTACGAGCCGCCCGGCAGTACCCGCACCAAGCGGTCGTGAGAAGCGTCACCGACTTGTCGGGGTCGGGTGTAAATGAGGCTCCAAGCAGTCGCTCTTGCTGCGAATCTCGCGCATTGACGATCAGAAGTACCGCCAAGGCAAGAGTCAGAACCACGAGCCGCTGATTCAAGATTTGTGACACGGCGTTCGTCGTCTCCTACTCGAAAGAGTACGCCGACCCTCGAGAATGGTTACGGAATCAATCCGCGAATCTTGAACCGCGATCCGGCAAAGTTCGCGGTCGCTCCCAATTTCGAAGGTCGTCGGGGACCCATCGTCGATGAGCGTTGGCCTCGAAGTCGCCCGTGACGTCGCTAAGATCGTGACCTCGCTGCGCCCAGTTCGAGCGTGTTCTGGCTTCTCGTCGGCCCCGCACTTCGGGCTCATGGCTTGAGCAGGAGGAGGGTCATGAAGGACTACAGATTGCTTGCCGGAATGCTGGTGAGCGGCTTCATATTCGCGCCGTTGGCGAGTGGTGAAAGGATCCCGACAAATTTCGGCACCGGTGCCGACGCCGAGGTACGCGAGTCCAATCCGACCCAGAATCGGGGCGACAGTACCGAGCTCGCATCTCGTGTAAGGAACGATTCCGTTGCCGGCGACGCGAACGATGGCAGCGACCGCAACAGCGCGTTCTACACCCGGTTCGATCTCTCCGGCGTCGCCATACCACCGACGTTCGAGACCGCGTTCAGTCTGACCTATCGCAACAACAATCTGGTCGGAAGCAGGGTACAAGATACGATCACCCCCAACCCTGCGATCAGGACCGGCCTGGCGATCTACGGCTTGGACCCGAGCAAGACGTGGAGCGAGGACGCGATCACCTACCTTACGGCACCCGGTATCACGTTTGACGGAGACATCGGTACCGTAGATCTGAACGACGATCTGACCTTCCTCGGCACAGTCGAGTTCCCCGAGATCGGTAGCCAGAATCATCTGCCGATCGGCGGAGAGCTGCGATTCTGCAGCGACAATCTGGACGAGTTCGTCCGAGATGCCTTGGACAACGGGTTCACGGCGGTAACCCTGGCTTCGATGCGGATTCACGGTGGAGATTCGCCCTTCTCCAACTGGATCAACTTCAACTACCTGTTCAATCCGAAAGAGCAGGCTACGCTGAATGAGGACAACTACGACCCCGACGGCCAGGGAAGCATCGGCAACCTGACCTCGACGGACAACTCTACGGGCGACTTCTCGCCGGCGCTGATCATCGAGGACGACGCGGCTCTGGAAACGGAAGATCTTTGCGCGTTCATCCCGCTCAACGAGCCGCCGGATTGCTCCTCCGCTTACGCCAGCGTGGATGCGCTCTGGCCGGTCAATCACAAGTTCGTTCCGGTCAACATCCTTGGCGTGACCGATCCCGATGGCGATCCTACTTCGCTGACGATCGACAGTATCTATCAGGATGAGCCCACAAATGGGCTCGGAGATGGCGACACGTGGCCAGATGGCGCGGGTCTCGGCACCGACACGGCATCTGTGCGCGCCGAACGCGCGGGTCCCGGGAACGGCCGCGTGTATACAATCGCGTACACGGCCGACGATGGAAACAGCGGACAGTGCTCGGGACAGGCCACCGTCAGTGTGGCGAGGAGCCAGGGTGCGAACGCCACCGCCGTAAACGACGGACCCAACTTCGATTCGACCGTCTTGGGCACGCAGTCGTACCGCAGTAAGGGTCTTATAGAGTTGACACCGCGCGTGTGGAAGAAGAAGGTTTCGAACAAGCCGATGAAATGAGATCTGGGACTCGCCGGGCGATCGCGGCCTAGCTCAGGCGCATGCCCCAGGGCATCGATCTCGCTTCAAAACCAGCTGAATTCGTCGGAACGGTCTCGACCATCGATCTGTACCATGGCGAAGAGAACGCGCCCTCCGGAACCGGGCTGATCCTCCTCCCTCGCGAGGGCGATCAAGGACCCGGCAGGAATCAGAACCGGAATCGAAGCGCTGCGACTTCCCAGGAGAAGTAGAAATTCTCTCCGAACACGCCACCTGGGATCCCGTTGAAGAGCATCTTCGTTCCGATTGATAGAGAGTGGGACAAGCGGAAGTCCGCCCCAAAGCCTCCGTTGATCAGGAACCCGAGGTCGTCATCGTCCTGCCCCCGCCAACCATCCACGTTGATATACGTGAACCCCGCCCCAAGCTGCACATAGGGCCGGAGCCGCTGCAGTATCTCGTCCCGACCCGGAAACTCAAACCAGTAGCGGCCGTGCAAAGTGGGCGAGATCACCGTGAAACGGTCGTCGAGCCCGAACTGCACGGTCGACCCGACGGACACGTTCCGGTTCACCTGGAAGTCCCCCTCGATCCCGAGCAGGAACGCTTCCGGATCGGCCGTGAAGCCGAGGCCGGTTTGCACCGAAACTGGACGTTCTACCCGATTCTCGGGCTCGGCGAGCGCTTGGGCGGAAATACAAAGAATCGCCAGGGCGGACAATACCCTCATCACCTTTTCTCCCTCGGGGCGGACACCTGATCCGTGCGCAGAACCGGCAGCAAACTCTTTCGGTAGCAAGGAGAATTCGCTTGAGAGTAAATTTCTGCCCGGGAGCATTCGGATGCAGTCGAGTCCGGCCGCCCAAGGCGCGGCGAGCGGGTGCGCCAGTCGATTCCATCCCGAGACCTGCTAGCGACGTCTGCGCGCGCCGAGTGCCGTGGCTGCGAGGAGCGCGGCGGTGGCGCCCAGCCTCGTGGATGGCTCCGGGACCGTTTGGAAGACGAAGTCGTCGAGCACGACGCCCTCGGAATCGAACGTCTCGACCGTGGGCCAAGAGTTCCCGGACACGAGCTCGGCCATGGCAATCAACCGGATCGGTGTGTCTGTGTCCCCGTCCACCGCTACGATGCCCCGGAATAGCTGAGACGCGTTGGTCCCCGAGATGGTTCCCGTGGTCGCGAGCTGAATGTCGTCGGCGTCGAACACGGAGAGCGTGCTCGCCCCGAGCAACGGGAAGTCTGCATCGATGAAGACGGCACCAAAGCCGGCCACGAAGCCGGGGAAGGCCCCCAAACGAAACGTGACAACGGTGGTCGTGTTGGTGCCGACCACCACGGAGATGGGCCCCGGGGCGTAGACGTTCGGCGAAGACGTCGGGGGGAAGCCGGCAGGGTCGTTGAAGCTCCGGCTCGTGTACTGCCCCTCGGCGGTCGCCCCGGTGATGATCGCTCCGGTCGTGGCCTCGTAGCGATTCGCGGAGAACTGGCGGGGGTCGATCCCCGACGTGTCCACGTCGTCGAAATCGATCACGCTTACGTCGCCATTGAGCCGCGCCTCGAAGGCGGGGCGGGAGTTGTAGATCTCGAAGAGTATTTCTGCCGTCGCAGGTGTCGACACAACCGCAGCCGCAACGCAGATCGCGAGCCAACCCGGTCGGTGCATGGCGCCTTCCCCCTTTCATCCCCGGCCCAAGACGGAGCCCGTCGTTCGAGGGTTTGAGAACCCTGCGATTATCCGATAGTCGGGTCGCGCGGGGGAAGAAAAGACGGCACCGGGCCCCGAGTGAGATCCACCATGTCGCTGCGCGCCCCCGGGTTCAGGCTTGGCCGGCGCTCGTCCTGGGCGATGGTTCAATACAGGTGAGATCCACAAGACCATTCCTCCTGCTGACCGGCGTGGTCGAGTGCGTCTGTCCTTCCCTGCCCAGGCCTCGCTCCGAGTTCCATGATGCCCATGGGGTCCCCTTTTTGGGGAGGGAGCGTGTGGGGTCCAAACGCCCGTACACTAGAATTGATGAGTACTCGATAGGCGCCGCCGCGACCCTGCGAGAGCCAGTAGCGTCGCCAACGCTACCCCGAATCGGACCGCGGCGTTTGGCTCCGGGGCCTGGAAGGCCAGATCGATCGGCGCACCCAGATTCTGTGCCGTCTCCCCAAAGGCGCCTAGCGGATCTCCCGTGATGCCATCGACCTGTGTGATCTCGCCTTTGAGCGCGTCCGCGACGAGGAGAACATTGGTTTCGGGGTGAAAAGCAAGTCGGTTCACCTGCATTACGTTGGTGGCCGCGAAAGTGTTGGTCAGCACGCCTGCCTCATCGAACACCCGCAGCGTCGCGCTGTTGTTCTGGCGTGCCACCAGATTGTTGGTGACCGGATCGAAAACCATCGGGCCGATTGCGTCCACACTTGCGGAGTCCCCGAACACGTCGATGAAGTCCGGCGTCGAGAGCGTGTACTTCCACACTCCGACTTCTCCGCCGAAGGCGTCCGGCTTGATTCCGCCTACCAGAAAGAGATCCTGCAGTGGGTGGAAAGCCAGGTCCTGCGGCGCGCTCAGGTTCTCGGAGGTGTCGGGCACGACGTCAATGAATGCGCCCGTCTCGCCGTTGTAGCGACGTACCTCGCCGTTCCCATTGGCCGTGAAGTTCTCCACGATCCACAGATCGTGGCTGATCGGCTCGAACTCGAGATCGATGGGGAAGCTCAGCGCACCGGCCGTCTCGCCAAAGGTGCCGAGAAAGGCGCCGGTTTCGCCGTCGAACTCCTGCACGCCCAGCACGTCGGCAACAAAGAGATTTCCGGTTACGGGGTGGAAAGCCATCGAACGCACCGTGCTAAGCTCGGCCGCCGTCTCTCCAAAGCTTCCCAGAAACGCTCCCGTCGCTGCGTCAAACTCCTTCACGTCTTTCTCGAGCTGGTCCAGAACGAACAGATTGCCTGCCTCGACGGGACAGGCCGCCGCGAAGGCCAAACCGATTGCAAGTCCGAGGGTCAGGCGCATCACCACCTCTTTTCCCATCGCGCGGCATGTGTTGCGCCTCTAGATCCGGAGCTCCTGCCGTATCGAGCGCTCCGAAGATGTCTATTCCAGCGGCCTTGCGAGACCACTCAACGACCGCTCCTACCGTCTAGTGATCCTTGGGCTTTGTCCTCGGCTCGCAGTCCCCAGTTCCGTTCGGTTGCGGGACGCAAATGCTGTCTGTCTTCTCCGGGCAGCTCGCGATCACGTACGTGCCGTCTGACTGACAGATGAGAACCTCACGCGGATTCTGCGCGGAGCAGCGCATCGCGCCGGGTACGATCGCTGGATTGCCGTCGTCGCAGTCGTTCGAGTAGGGTGAGAAGTTGGATGTACCCGGACACATTCTTTGCGAGACAGCCCCATTTGCACCGAAACCGTCCCTGTCGTCGTCTCGGTACATCACAACCGCGGGTGCGTCATCAATGTCTCCATCGCAGTCGTCGTCAAAGCCATTGCACACCTCGGGAACGACAGGGTTGGTGCCCGGATCAAGGTCGTTGCAGTCGTTCCCACAAGCATCACCATTGCAACACGCGTCGTCGATGAACCCGTCGCCATCGGTGTCTCGCACGCCAAAGGTGGTTGGATCGCAGTCCTCGTCAATGTTCTCCGCATCGCAAATCTCGGCGTTGCCAGGGAACCGGTCGGCATCATTGTCATCGCAGTCTCCCCCGCCGCACTGTGGCCCATCGACGCCGTCACCATCCACGCCGGCATTCGGGCAGAAGCACAGGGCTCGGGGCTCGTCGCACACATCACCTGGGGAGCATGGCGAGCTGCCGAGGGCCCAGCTACGCACCTTGCGACCCAGCACTATTGTGCCCGGGAATGCGAGGAATTTGAAGTACTGAAAATGACGCGTGGCAACTCTCTAGGAACGCTTCGAACGTTTCTCCAGCAGGAATCGGACGGTCAAGGCGCACGCAGACGTCGAACAGAGCAACGGCTTTTTCTTAGGTGATCTCGAACGTTTCAGTCGCAAGGCCGGCGCCTAGCAAGTCGGGGTGCATCATTATATGCTCGCAAATGGAAGGGAGCGCCGCATGTTTCGTCCTTACCGGGCTACCGTGCTGGTTGTCGCATTCCTTTGGATCCAGAGCGTGCCAACGGTCGCATCCAGCAAGGCAGAACCCCACCCCAGGGATACGGCACGGATCGCCGCGATGCTGGACCTTCAAGGAGCACAGGCAAGCATTGGTCGCCCCGCCATGAATGGCCTCGTGCTGGGATTGCAGCAAGGGAGCGAGCATGGACCGATTCCCTTCGTCGCTCTGTTCGACACCGAATCGGATCCGAAGGCCACAGCGTCCGCTGCCCGAGACGTCGCCTCGAGCGTGGCGCTCGCTGCTGGATTCACGGACAACGATTCCGTCTTGATCGCAGGCCCCTTCTTCCAACGCGCGCGGGTACCACTCCTGTCCGTTGGAGCGACCGATCCCGAGCTTCCGGAGGTGGTCGGCAATAGCATTTTTCTCACGCCTTTCGGTGACAACACCCAGGCAGCGGCCGCGGCGGAGTTCGGCCAGGGGGAGTTCGGAAGCGGGGTGGCGATCCTCTGGGATTCCACTTCTCAATACACGCGCACCCTGCCGCGCTATTTCCGTACGCGATTCGAGGAGCTCGGTGGAGCGGTGATGCTCGACGCTTCCTACGACGGTGGCTGCGACATCAGCGGCCTGGGCCAGCAGGTGGCAGGGCTCTCACCGCGGCCCGACTTCGTCTATCTCGCGGGGCTTCCCGACTGCATCGGCGAGGTGGTGGCCTCTCTCCGCGGGGCTGGCGCCATGGAACCCATTGTCGGGGGGGATGGTCTGGACACGCCGAACCTTCTCGAGGGCGATCAGGACGACGTCTGGTTCACGACCCACGCCTGGCTGTCGCCGGTCTCCGGCACGCCCGCGGCGAAAGCGTTCATTGCCGCGTATCGCGATGCTTTCGGAAGCGCACCCACCGACGCCTTTGCCGCTCTCGGCTACGACGCCGCCCGGCTCATGCTGGACGTATTGCGCCGCGCTCAGAGGAGCCGGCGGGGAATCTTCGACGCCTTGGAGGAGACCGAGGGGTTCGAGGGCGTCACCGGGAGGATCTCGTTCAGCGCTGCAAGCCACGTCCCGTTGAAGACAGTTTGGGTCATCGCAGTGAAGAACGGAGAGAAGAGTCTCGCGTGCGCCTTCCTCCCGGACTCCATTCCTCCACCGATGGTGGACCACCCCTGACCGTGCGCTCCGTTGCGACAAAAACAGCTTTGTACCCGCTCGCCGCCATGGGAGTCGTTGTGGTGCTCCTGGCAGCCGACAAACGCCCGGGCAACTCCGCGCCGAAGGCCGCAACGGAGTCCTCCGCGCTTGCCGCCGACGGGCTGTGGTCGATCTACGATCG
>CAZTOE010000039.1:0-7780 GCA_964615045.1 uncultured Spirochaetales bacterium | reverse complement strand
CTATGACTCGGCGCTTGAGAAGGCCAGGTACATCGACCTGACGCACACGCTGACACCATCCATCCCCGTGTGGGCGGGCTTCGGTCCGTCCACGTTTGGACCGGCGTTGAACCCGGAAAGCGGCCAGCCGTTCCGCTATGCGCAGGACGGATTCGAGGCGACCCGGTACAACCTGGGCACAGATCAATTTGGCACTCAGCTCGACCCGCCGGCGCATTGGGCCCCGGAATACCCCGCTATCGACGAGTTGCCGCCCACGTACGCGATCCGGCCGCTCGTAGTGATCTCGATGGTCGAGCAGGTGACCGAGAACCCCGGATACAGCCTTGAGGTCGCCGACATCGATCGATGGGAAGCCACGCACGGCAGGATCCCTGCCGGATCGGTCGTCATGGTGCGTTCGGACTGGTCGAAGGAGTGGCCCGATCCAGCGCTCGCGACCCGGACCGTCTTTCCAGGCGTGTCCCTGGCCGCACTAAAGTTTCTGCACGAACAGCGCCGGATTCTCTTCCATGGCCACGAGCCGCTCGATACCGATGCGTCGCCGACGCTCGAAGGCGAGCACTGGCTGATGCACCACGGGTACACCCAAGCCGAAGGCGTGGCCCACCTGGATCAAATACCGGAAACCGGATGCCTGATCACCATCGGCTATCCGAAATTCAAGGGCGGCCTGGGCGGGTACGCCCGCTACGTTGCCGTCTGCCCGGCGGATTGGCGATACGGCGTATCCGTGGGTCAGGTGTCCGAGGCGCCGTTGCCCAAGAGCGACAAGGTTCTCCAGTGGGACGCAGGACAGGGCGTGCGCGTGCGCAAATAGCAGGCTGCAAGCCGGCGAGCCTAAACCAGCGAAGCCCACGAAAGTCTGTGTTTCCTGTACACGGCTCTTGTGGGCGCGAAGGTCTCTGGGTCGTCGAGACTTCCGACCGTGACATCAAAGCGCGCCCTGCAGGATCTTGAACTGATTCTTGGGCAAGAGGAGCCACGCGACCGATTGGGCGCCGACGGCCCGCCTGCAATCGGGGCAGTGGCAGACGAGAACCTGCTCCGGCGTTCCCGTTACGACATATCGGATTGCACCGCAACTACAGCCGCCGGGCGACTCTCGCTCGGGTTCGTCCATGAGACCCTCTCCGCGACTGTCAATCACACCGTCGCTGTGTACTCTTACGCTGCCTAGTGCCCAGCGACTTCCAATCACTCCGCGCCGCCAAGCTGAATAGCTTGGCGGCTGTCAGCCCTCGGTCAGCGTCAGCAGGATGTCCGCGTACCACGCACAATTGAGTCCCAGGGCCTCGTCCTCGTTCGCTTCGCGCGTCCCCACATCGAGCCGGGCCGAGTGCACTCCGAGCAGGATCCAGGGGAGATCGCGAAGAGCGGCCCGGGGTTGCGCAAGGCGCAAAATGACCGGGGCCCCGCTACTCCCTCGGTGCGTGCGCGCATCGGTGAGAAAGTAGCCCTCGCCCTGAAACCGCAGTCCGAAGGACGACGCCACGATCGCTTGGCGCGCGACCGGGATGCGATGCAACAGATCGTAGAATCCCAGGGGAAAGCCGAGGATCAGGACTGCGGTGCCGATCTCCACGGTGTCGTGCGTGGCAAGCAGGTGCTGCGACGTAAAGGACTGAAAGACCACCGTTTCGGGCAACGCGCGCCGCTCGATCTCGATCGCCGCCACGTCGATCCCGCCCCCCGAATCCATTCCCTGACGCCACGCGCCCTTCCCGTCCCGATAGAGCGGGATCGAGAAGCCCGTGGTTTCCACGAGGTTCTCCGGGTCGGTATGCAGCTCGATCTCGATTCGATCCGGGAAATGCTGGCTCGGCTCATCGATCATCACATGCCGCGCCGTGACGAGGAACAGCCGGTCGTCGCGTTCAAAGAAGAACCCGCTTGCATTGGTGAGCTGCCGCTGGCCATTGAAGGTCGCAATCGGGGCCGCGCTGAGGAGGATCGATTCGATCATCGGAGGTGATGGCGCCTTCGGAACCGAGCGTTGCGACTGGCGCGCCCGTGCAGGCCGAACCCCTACGTTGGTCCGCGCGCTTCCGTGGTGGAAGGTTACCGTACTCGCGAAAACGTCACGACAGACGCGAGATAGGCCAGAATCGCTAGCGCGGCGACGCCGCCCACCAACTCCCCGATCGCCCCGAGATCCGTGATGTCCATAGCGTTCCCTTCTTGGGGAGGGAGCGTATCGCGGAGACGGTCGGCCTGGTCAGATAGGATCCCGATCGACGCGACCGGTCGCGCCGCACCCCGGCAATGGCGAGGAGGGCTCCGGCCACAGCTGGCAAAAATGCTGACCTGGGCTCCGGTGCGAAGACGAGCGATTCGATGCTTGCGGTGACGGTGGGATTCAGCGTCCCATCGCTGAACGAAAGTGTCATGGATGCCGAGTCAAAGTCGGAAAGGTCGAGATTCGTTGGAAGGGTGTCGCTAGAGAAGGCCGTCTCGGAAGTATCCCGCAGCGTGATCCCCATCGAAGTGGGCATGAACTCCCCAATCGGGTCACCCACAGGAGGATCGTTACTCGGATTGAAGGCCGTGTACGAGTCGTCGGTCGGTCCTATGCCGCCATTGTCGGCAACGTTGATGACACCGAAGAAGCTGGTCGCGGTGAAAGTCGCGATGTAAGTGCCGAGCGTACCCGACTGAGTGGCGATTGCATTGTAGGTGCCGAAAGTTGGATTGCCCGAAAAGTCTGGTACGCCAGGGTCAAACTCGTAGACGAGTGTTGCGGATTGGCCAGCAGAAAACTGACCTTCGAGCAAGGGATTGACGGACTGGATCGTGCCCGTCGCGGTCACCCTGATGAGCTGCGCACCCGCAGGGCTCGCGATCAGGAGGACGAGGCATGAGAGATTGAACGCTCTTCGAAGCATGGTGGCTCGACGCTCCCGTGGCCCCGGCTTGGTGTGAGCCGCGCTACCGCGTAGAGTACCGCTAGCCGCCGGGGCGATCCGCTCCGGAACCCACGAACTGGAGTGCGCCTTTGAAGTTTGGAATTTTCTACGAGCTTCAGCTACCACGGCCTTGGACCGACGAGAGCGAGCACGAGCTCCTGAAGAACGCTGTCACCCAGATCGAGCTCGCCGACAAGACGGGCTACGACTACGCCTGGGCCGTTGAGCACCATTTCCTGGAGGAGTATTCCCACTGCTCGGCGCCCGAGGTTTTTCTGGGCGCGGCGAGCCAGCGCACCAAGAACATCCGGCTCGGCCACGGCATCATTCAGACCACTACCAACCACCCGCATCGAGTGGCCGAGCGCGTGGCGACCCTCGATCTGCTATCCGACGGTCGGGTCGAGCTTGGCATGGGCGAGGGCGCCGGCCCAGCCGAACTGCATCCTTTCGGCACCCGCGTTCGCGACAAGCGCGAGCGCTGGGAGGAGGCGGTCAAGGCGATCATTCCCATGTTCACCGAGACTTCCTGCGAGTTCCACGGCGAATATCACGACTTCCCGGCCCGCAATGTGGTTCCGAAGCCCTACCAAAAGCCTCATCCTCCGCTGTGGGTTGCGTGCTCCAACATCCAAACCATCAGCCAGGCCGGCGAATGGGGCATGGGCGCGCTCGGCTTCACGTTTGTCTCGCCCGATGCGGCGAGGGCCTGGGTCCATCGCTATTACAATGCCCTGCTCCACAAGCCGAACCGTCTCGCCAACTATCCGGACAACCCGAACATCGCCATGGTCAGCGGATTTATGTGTGCCGAAACGGACGAGGAGGCGCGCGAAAAGGCGTCCGGCTGGACCTTTTTCATCTTCGCCCTCGGTCACTACGGTCGAAAAGGCATCGCCGCACCGGGAACCGTCAACCTATGGCGCGAATATCAGGATTGGCGCGGTAGCGACCAGGAGAAAAAGGCGCTGGAAAACGGCCTGATCGGTTCGCCCGCCACCATTCGCCAGCAGCTGCGCAAGTTCGAGGCGGCCCACGTCGATCAGGTGATCCTGCTGAATCAGGCCGGCAAAACCAGCCATCAGGACATTTGCGATAGCCTGGAACTATTCGCCAAGGAAGTCATGCCCGAGTTCCACGCACGTCACGACGAGCATGAAGCCTGGAAGGCCGACGTGCTGTCGGGCGAGATTGAGCTGGAGGATCTGGCCATCGAGGGCTACGACATCTACAGCCATCAGAACGAGGACATCGTCCGGTTGTCGCCTGAGGAACTGAAGGCGGCGGTGGCGGCCAAGGAAGCAGCCCGGGCGGCTGACCGAGAAGAACCCACTTCGGGGCGTTGACGGAATGGTCTCTCGGCCCGACCCCACGCAGCGCTAGACATCATTCGGTTCGGGGCGACGAGATCGTGGCAGATCGGGGAGAGGGAATGGCCGGCCGGTCAATTTGGGGGGTGTTGATTCTTGCCTTGGGGCTGGGGCTATCAGCGCGTGCCGAGGAGATAACCTTCGCCTTCTCGGCCACGCTTGATCAGGTCGTTCCGGGATCGCTTCCCGCCTCCGTCACTGAAGGCGATGTGATGAGCGGCCGCTTCACCTTTGCGAGTGAGGCGGCGGGGATCTTCGGCGGACCAGGTACCGAGGTCTATTTAGCCGTCTGCCGCGTTGAGGTGATAGTCGAGGGACTCGTGTTCGAGGGCGCGGTAGATCCTCTCGGCAACCCTGGCAGTATCACCGTGCGCGACCAAGACGCGGGTGCCGAACGCGACGGATACACGGTTGGGTTCGGCCCGATGGGCGACATCAGCAGTTTCGTGCTGAATCTGCTCGCCCTCCCGGGCACGAACGCCATCGCCGGCACCGCACTACCGGTAGTTCCGCCGGATCTGGCGTCCTTTGCCACGGGCACCCGGACCCTTGCAGTGAATCTCGGCGATCCGTATCAGGCCTTCCTCGGTGCGGGCGACGCCATAAACTTCACCGGGTTCAGCCTGGCGGAGGAAGCGCTGCCGTGCCCCGACCCGGGCGGTGGGGCGTCGATTGCGACGGCGCTTGGGGCGCTGGGGGTCGTCGCCGCGCGCCGACGCGGTCGGACCGGCTCTCGATTGCTCTGAGCCGTGGAGCTGGCTGACCAGATTGCCAAGGAAGCCGCTATAGCCGGCGACGCTTCGGTAGGCCCACGCAAGACCCGACAGAAAATTCGCGAGCGACAGCGCCAAGTGGACTACGGCGGGGATCTTCGGGAATGGCTCCGCCGCGTCGGCGCGACGCTCTTCGACTAGGGAAGACCGACGGCTTCGGCCAAGGGCGAGGGCGCCGCCCGAGGGCGTGATGCCGACGGGCCATGTCGTTGGCCCGCGGCCTTGGCCACGCCGCGCTCGAAGATCCACCTGGTGACGCGGCCGTTGTGACCGACGGGACGAACGGCGCCCAAACACTCCCGGCTGCGAACCGCACCCCGTACCTCGCTAGTATGATCCCCCTACTGGTGATGAACCTCCGCCGGGGTCGACCCCCTTTGCCGTATCCGCGACTCCTATCCGCTCTCGTCATCGTCGGCACCCTGACGCTCACCGTGCACCTCATCGCTGACTACATCCACTATCGACGGGAGCGAGACGAAAAGAGCGTCGAACTCGGCAGACGGGCGGGCGTCCGGGTCGCCGAGGCGCTGGATTCCCAGCTCTACGCGGTCTCAGACCGCGCCCACAGGTTCGCCGACGAGGTCCTCCACATCAAAGGCGAGAAAGGACTCTTGGAACGCATTCGAAGCGAGAGCCTCGAGATCCCGCTTCTTCTCGGCGTCACCGTCGCCTTCGAGCCGGAGAAGTACCTCGGCAGAAGCCGGTATGCCCCTTTTTTCAACAAGAGCCGCAATGAGTTCCAGTTTGTGGAAGAGACCTATGACTACACCTCAGGGGAACTCGAGACCGCCCGTTGGTATACGAGCGTCGCGGCCAGTGGAAAGGCCCGCTGGTCTGCTCCCTACTATGCCGAGGCAGCTCAGGCCATGGTGGTGGATTACGGCGTCCCCCTGTTCGACGCACGAGGAGACCTGGCGGGCGTGGTCGATTACGCAATCACCTTGCGAGATTTCACGCGAATCGTTGATTCCTTGAGTGTCGGAGAAGCTGGCTATGGCTTCACCTATGAACCCGGTGGCGCCATATTGTCCCATCCAGATCCGGCCTACCTGCTGGAAAACGTCTTCCAGCTGAGGCACGGCAAGGATGCGGCGATCCTGAAGAAGATGAAAGACGACCCGGAGGGCGTTGTCGAATACAACAGCACCTACACCTACAAATTCTCCTGGTTCTTCTTCAGGGAGCTCAAATCCACCGGCTGGAAGAGTGTGCTCGTCTTTGCCGAGGACGATCTGCTCGGCGCCTCGGATCGGGGCAGGCGGAAGAAGATCCATATCGCGATCGCCTCCAGCACACTGCTGATCGCAGTGCTGGCTTTTCTATTCCGAGTGGATCAATACAACCCGCAAAGGCTGTGGTGGATGGTCCTAGCCGTGTCGTTGGTCATCGCGGGCAACATCGTGGTCATCTGGTACCTGAATCTCACCACCGACTTCTCGCTCTTCGCGGACGACCAGGAGAGAATCGTCATCAAAACGATCCTCGGAAAATACGTCGATCGCTACGACCGCGACCTCTTCAAACTCGCCCAGGTCAACTCTCACAAGGTGCCGACTGGAGTCTTTATCGAGTCTTATGAGTTGACCTCCTTCGAGGCGAGCCTGATCGGCAAGCTCTGGATGAAATACCCGAAACCGCTCTACGCAGTTGCACCTCCAGCGCTCTATTTTCCAAGTGTCTCTGCAATCGAACCGAGAGGGTTGGTCAGCGAGGTGATGTCCGAGGTCGAGACAGAAGATCACGTTCTGGTGACATGGAGGTTCAGGGTCACAGTAGAACAGGACTTCAGCTACCAGCAATTCCCGTTCGAACAGAACAACATCGAGCTCGTCATTCTATACCCCGATTTCAGCAAGAATATCTTGTTTGTGCCGGACCTGGATAGCTATGACGTGCTGAATCCATCGGTCAAGCCGGGACTCAACAGGGATTTCACCGTCCCGTCATCGGAAACGATTTCCTCGTTTTTCACGTTCAAGAGAATTGACTACAAGACGACGTTCGGCAGCAACACGCTGGCCAATGGTCATCCCGCGCTGCGATTCACCATCGTCGCGAGGAGAGTTTTCCTCAGTCCGATCATTGCGAACATGATTCCCATCCTGATCGTCGCCCTGATCATGTTTATTGTCCTGTGCATTTCGCCGGGCAAAGAGGACGGTAGATCTGGACTCACCATCATGAACGTGATCCAGAGTTCGGCCGGTTTCGTGTTCATCTTGTTGCTCGCTCATGTGAACGAACGACGTCGCATCCAAACCCCGGAGATCGCCTACATCGAGCTGTTCTATTTCTCGATGTATGTCCTCATCACGCTGCAGTCCATCGCCCTGGCGATGTCGCTCAGCGGGTCCAGGTGGAGGATCTTCACGTACCACGACAACTTGATCCTGAAATTGATGTTCTGGCCAGGGCTGCTCTCGACCTGGTTCTTGGCGACGCTGTTGCGCTTCTACTAGAAAACGGCGCTCCGCCCAGCCCTCTGGCGCCGTGTGGACGGCGGCACCATTCGACGGGAGGATAAGCGCGGAAGCCCGCGTTGCCGTCCGCGACGGAGTGGGCTAGGTCCTGGGTATGCCGTATTTTTGTGGTGTCGACATCGGGGGCACGTTCACCGACTGCGTGATCCTCGACGAAGACGGGCGTGTCACCCAGTCGAAGGTGAGCTCGACGCCGGACGATCCGACTCGGGGCTTTCTCGATGCGATCGAAGCGGCTGCCGCGCAGC
>CAZTOE010000038.1:0-22788 GCA_964615045.1 uncultured Spirochaetales bacterium | reverse complement strand
GTCCTCGGCTCCCGGCTCCAGTGGTGTGACTCCTCAACATCATGCCGAAGACCATCTACGAAGAGTGGATGGAGTACGGGGTCACGACGCCCCAGCGCTATGACTCGGCCTCAATTCTGATGCTCGACTTCGTCGACTTCACGGAGATGACGATTTCCGAGGATCCCGCGGCATTGATCGCCGAGCTGAACGACATTTTCACCGCCTTCGATCGCATCGTCGAACAGTTTCACTGCGAGCGCATCAAGACGCTGGGAGATGCCTATATCGCCGTCTGTGGGATCCCGGAGTCCATCCCCGAACACGCCCAGAATATCGCGGAGGTCGCGCTCCGCTTCGTCCGCTATCTGGAGCGACGAAACGCCTCGAACGCCAATCAGTGGCGGTGTCGGATTGGGCTCAGTACGGGTCCGGTGATCGGCTCGATCGTGGGTGTGCAAAAATACGTGTACGACATCTTCGGCCCCGGGATCAATCTCGCGGCGCGCATGGAGTCCCTCTCCGAGCCGATGACGATCTCGCTGTGTGATGACATGGCACAACGTCTCCGGGACGGCTTCCGGCTGGAGGACCGAGGCGAGGTCGCGCTCAAGGGGTTCGGCGTGAAGCGCCGTTACACCCTCCACCCCCGCGAAACGCCCCGTGATCACTATTCGATCTAGAGCGATTGGCGCAGTCGCACGCCTCCGAGCCGACATCGGTGGCAGATTCGGCGGCCGGGATGCCGTAAGCTGGCGGCATGGTGCGGCGCTTCCGATCGATCAGGGCCGTCGCGCTCGGCCTCATCGCTCTGGTCGGTTCTGCCGGACCCCTGGGCGACCGGGCGATCGCGGATCAGAACGACCCCGGCCTGGACGACCTCTTCGCCAAACTCCTGGTCGCGAGCAACCGAGCCACCGCGCAGCTCTACGAAGATGCGATCTGGCGGATCTGGTTGCAGAGTGGCGATCCGGCCCTGGACGCCCGGCTCCGGGAGGGCGTGGAGGCGATGCGCCGGGGTCGCCTGGACAGCGCTCTCCAGCACTTCGACGCGGTGATCGAGCGCGCACCCGACTATGCCGAGGGGTGGAACAAGCGGGCCACCCTCCATTTCGTTGCGGCCCGCTACGAGGCTTCGATCGCCGACGTCGAGCGGACGCTTGCACTCGAGCCGCGACACTTCGGTGCTCTTTCCGGGCTGGGCCAGATCCACGACGCCCTGGGCGCCCCTGACTCGGCCCTCGACGCTTACGAGCGCGCCCTCGACGTCCACCCGCACCTCCTCCTCGCGGCGCGACGCGTGGAAGAGCTGCGCCGCGAGCTCGGCCGGCAGAGCATTTGAGCGGTGCTCGAGCGCCCGCTACTGCTCGGCGTCGATGACGGCCCCTTCGACAAATGGAAGGACGCCTCCGTGGTCATCGCGGGAGTGGTCGTCGAGGGGTGCGATCGGGTCGAGGGCGTCGCGCTGACCCGGTTCCCAGTCGACGGCGCGGGCGTCACGATGTTTCTCGCCGGATGGATCGACTCGCTGCGCTTTCGAGCGAGCCTTCAAGGCGTGGTCGTGGGGGGCATCACCATCGCCGGCCTCGCGGTCATCGACCTCGCCGGCCTCTCCGCGGCGCTGGCGCTTCCGGTAATGTCGGTTGTGAGACGCGACCCCAGCGGCAACCGCGTGGCGGACGCGCTGTGCGCCGCCCCCCTGGACGATCGGGCCGAGCGGCTCGGAGTCCTCCATCGAACCCCCACGGCACGCGCGATGGCGGGCGGACCCTACTTTTCCTGCGCCGGGATCGAAGTGGAACGCGCCGAAGCGTGGATCCGGGGAGCACAACAAAAATCGGATTTCCCCGAGCCCCTGCGGCTCGCTCACCTGGTCGCGGGTGCTGTCGCGACGGGGCAGTCGCGCGGCCGCGCGTAGCGGTTTCTCACCGCAATAACTCAGGGCCAAGCCACAGGATCTCAAGCTCCTCATCGAGCCGGCGATAGGGGAGGATGGGGAATTCTTTGGCCGAGATCCTGAGCGAGGCGATCGACTCCGGGCGCGATCGTCTTCCTGTGCTCGTGGACCACGCGATGCGGGTTCAAGAGATGCTCTCGGAGGGCGAATTCGAGCGCGGAGAGCTCGAATTCGTCGTGGAGCGGGAGTTCCGAGTGGTTGGCGCGCGAGCCGTGAGTTCAACGAGGAGTCGGCCGTCGATCGTCCGGTGCGTGGACCAGGCGTGCAACCGCATCTGGCTCGGGCTCGAGGGCACTCCCGACGCGGGGCTCGCCGCTCTACAATTCCGAACGCCTGCTGTCCCACCTCGAAGGCGCCCTCGATCTCCCCACCGGACGAGCGACCTCCCCTTCAAGGGGCATCCCGATACCCTAGCGGCGGGGAGCACCGTGCGTACAACCGAGGAAGGTGTCGACTACGCGCGCGGCGTGCTGCTCGGCGTGCTGTTTGGGATTGGAGTCGCGGTAGTGCCCGGAGCGGCGGTGGCGCAAGAGGAGCAAGAGGACGTGCTGGGGAGCGGCCTCGATTTCACCACCGTGTTTCAGCAGGTCAAAAAGGTGAAGCCACTCGTCTATCTCGACTCGCGCGCCTCCGTGGGCGGCGATGTCGGTGATTCCGACGTCACCTGGGTGCGTTCCGGCGTACAGACCCGGGTCCCGCTCCCGGTCTCCAAGCGCTTCGCGCTTCAGATCACCGCGGGAGGCCGCTACGTGGGCTTCGATTTTGACGGAGACGGAGGGTTTTCGAACGGCGCCCCGAGCGGATCAACCTTCGACGACTTCGTCGAAAGCGAATTTCGGCTGGGCGGACGCTACCTCTTGAACGACGCCTGGGCGCTGCTGGCGGCGGGCTTCGCGACGTCCCGCTTCGAGTGGGGGGCCGATTTTGGCGACGGCCTCCGCGGCGGTGGCACCGTGGCGGTGGCACGGGAGTTCTTCGATCGCCTGTCGCTAGCCCTGGGCGTCGGCGTGAGGAGTCGCTTGGACAACAGTGGCGTACGAGTCGTGCCGTACCTGCAGGGCGAGTGGAAGATCAACGACACCTGGAAGCTCGAGACGCGGGGAACGGGGCTGCGACTCGAAGCCAAGATGAGCGACGCGCTCAGGGCCTTTGCCTTCGGCTCGCTCAACAGCGACCGCTACCGGCTGGAAGATCGCGGGCCCGGGGTGGGAGAGGGTTCCTTCCAACACCGCCGCGCCCCGGTGGGTTTGGGGCTGGAGTGGCGCCCGCGAAAGTGGCTGCGCCTCGGCGGCGATGCGGGAGCCATCGTGTGGCAGCAGTTCCGGGTATACGACGACGATAACCGGCGGGTCGATTCCGTCTCGAGCGACGGCCCCGCGGCCTTCTTTTCGTTGAACATCCGCCTCAAGTTTTGACCCCCGGCGCTGCCTCGGAGCCGTCCGTCAGCCGTCTGCGGCGACGTCCTCGTCACGCTCGTTCCCAGCGGTCGGCGGCGGCGCCTTGGGCATCAAAAAGCTCACCAGCAAACCGACCGGCCCGAGCAGGAAACCGACGGCCAACCACCCGCAGCCGCTGCGGTTCTTGGCGCTCGCGAGGGTGGCGCTAAAGAGGGCGCAGCCAATCCAGGCGAAGGCGATGAGCTCGCCCCAATTCTCCATACGCGGGCCAGAACCTCAGCTCAGCGGAAGCGAGAACACACCTATGACGTTCTCGCGCAGAATGGCCCGGGTCTCTGCCTCGCTGAGATCCGCCGCGTGCTCGGCGAGCAGCTCTTGCGAGCGCGGCCACGTCGAGTCGGTGTGGGGAAAGTCGTTCGCCCACAGGAGCTGGCTCGTGCTCATCAATTCGCGGGTCCGGAAGGCGACCCAGTCGTCCTGAAAGGTCATCCACACATTGCTTCGCAGATACTCGCTCGGAAGCTTCGAGAGCCCGTCGATGATGCCATCTTCAGCGTTGTTGAAGGCAGCGTGATCCATGCGGTACATGTAGTGCGGCATCCAGCCGGCGTCGCCCTCGGCGCATACGAGCTTTAGGCCCGGGTGCCGCTCGAAGACGCCACCCAGCACCATCAGCCCGATCACGTCCTGTACCGCGCGGATGATCTGCATGAACCCGTTGATGCGATGTCCCCGTGGCGGGTGGAACACCGAGCGCATGTCCCCTTCTTTCGAGGTCAGGATATGAAAACAAAGCGGGAGGCTGAGATCAGCAGCGCACTCCCATAGCACGTCGTAGTCGGGGTGGTCGTAATCCTCGTGGACGGGCTCGCCCGGCATCATGATGCCCACAAAGCCCCTCTCCTTGGCGTGCTGGAAGTCTTTCAGCGCGGAATCGACTGATTTGATAGGCGACATGGCGAGGCCGAAGAGTCGATCGGGCGCCTCGGCACAGTACCCCGCGAGCCAGCGGTTGTAGGCCTCCATGCAGGCGCCTTTGTAGTCGGGATCGGGGTGAGTACACAACGCCATGCCCACCGACGCGTAGAGGATCTCGGCCGCCAACCCGTCCCGCTCTTGGTCGGCGACCCGGTAGCGGGGATCCCAGCCGCTTGGGCGGCAGTCTTCGAAGTGCGCGCCGCGCGCGAAACGTTGCACTTCGCTGACACTTTTCCCGGCACCGTCGATCAGGCCGATCGGCACGTTGCGTTTCATGCCGTGAATCACGAACGCGTCCGCCTTGCCTTCGCGTCGCACGATTCGCGGTGCGATGTCGCGATACTTGGGCTCGATGTGGTCCACATAGCAGTGGGGCGGCTCCACAATATGGGAATCCGCGGAGACGGCGCCTTCGAAGAACATTTCGCGCTCCTCGTCGTTGGAGATGCGACCGAGAGTCTAGGTTCCTCCCTGTCCGGGGCCAGCGCCTGTCGCACCCCAGCGCCGGTCAGGGGACGAAGATCGTAGCGAGAGCGAGCAGGGCCCCCATGCTGACGACGTCGGTGGCGGTGGTGAGGAAGATGCTCGACGCCGTCGCGGGGTCGGCGCCCAAGCGCTTCAGGAGTCGGGGGATCAACGTTCCGGCGACCCCGCTCACGATGCATGCGAATACCATCGCCGCGAACACCACGACCCCCAGGGCGAGTGCGGCGGAGCTGTCCTGCGACCGGGCGTAGATGTACATACCGGCACCGGCGGTGACGCCGACGAGAGCGCCGTTTAGCAGACCCAGCACTACTTCCTTCCAGGCCACGGTGCGTCCCCGGTCACCGACCAGTTCCCCGAGCGTCATGCCGCGCAACGTCACCGCGAGGGATTGGCATCCGGTATTGCCGGATTGTCCCGCGAGCACGGGGAGAAACACGGCTAGCAGCACGACGCGATCGATCGTCTCCTGGAAGATCCCCACCACCGCGGCGGCCGCGAACGCGGTCAGCAGGTTGAGCTGCAGCCAGGGATGGCGGAAGAGCAGGCTCCGGTGCCACGGCGTTGTGAGACGCTCGGCGGCCTCCACGCCGACCATGCGGCCGGCCTGGGCGCTCAACTCATAGGCCTGTTGCGCGAAAAGCGCCTCACCCCGCACGATCCCGATCAGCCGTCCCCCATTGTCGACGACCGGATACTCGGGATAGTGGCGCTTCACCATGCTCCGCATCGCCTCCTCGATGTTCATGTCGCAGTGGAGCGCAAAGGGTTGCGGAAGCATCACCTCGCGGACGGGCTGATCGGCGCGCGCGAAGAGCAGTTCGCGGAAGATCAACACACCCACCAGACGACCCTCGGCATCGACGACATTGCCGTAGGTGATGAGGGCCTGCCGCACGAGGTCGCGCAAACGCGCGACCACCTCCGCTACCGTCTCGTCCGGGCCGAAGACAGCGAGCGCCACGTCCATGAGGCGGCCTACCGTGTTCGGGGGGTACGTGTGGTTGCGGATCCACTGCTGCCTCCGCAACGGCTGCGCGCTACGGAGTACGCGTTCTCGCTTCGCCTCGGGCAGGGCCCAAAGCGTCGCCACAGCCAGGGCGGGGGGCGCAGCCCCGAGAACCGCAGCGACGGTCGCGTCACTCTCATCGCGGAGCAGACGAGCACCCTCTTGGTGCCCTCTCCGCGAGAGCCGATCCCCCAAGACGGCGACCTGCTCGGCGTCCGGGGCGATGGCGTCGGGGGCGAATTGTCGTTGGGCCATGCGGTCTCCTGCGGCAGCCCCATGACTCGGGGCGGTCCGCTCCAGAAGACGCCTTCGGGGATCAAGCCGGCGGCGGTGCGATGATTATAGGGTCAGAAAGGAGCGGTCTTTGCCTGCGCGATTCGCGCCGTTCGCCGCACTGTCGTCCGCCGTTCGGGGGATGGGGATCGGGAGCCCTGGTAGACTTCCGGCTCGGGCGCCGCTCCGAGGCGAAACGCGAGATCGCCCAAAGCTCACGTCAAGTTCTTGTTGAGTCTTGGAAGGAAATCAATCGTGAAACTCTACGACTGCTTGATCGCACCGAATCCCCGGCGCGTACGCATCTATCTCGCGGAGAAGGGTATCGAGGTTCCCGCGGTCGAGGTCAACATCTTGACTGGTGAGAATCTGAAGCCTGAGTTTTTGGCGATCAACCCACGCGGGGTGGTTCCGGTGCTCGAGCTCGACAACGGCACCCGAATCGATGAAGCGGCGGCCATCTGGCGCTACTTCGAAGCGTTGCAGCCCGAGCCCGCTTTGATGGGGCGCACTCCCGAGGAGCAGGCCTGGGTCGAGTCGTGGGAGCGACGAGCGGACCAGGACGGCATGCTTTCGGCCCGCGATTTCCTGCGCAACCAGTTTCCCGTCTTCGCAGGTCGCGGGCACCCCGGGCGCGCGACGGACCGGCAGATCCCAGATCTCGTCGAGCGCGGTCGCACCGGCATGCAGTGCTTCCACGAATTGTTGGAGAACCGTCTGGCGCAAAGCACCTTCGTCGCGGGCGAGGGCTTCACGGTCGCGGACATCACGGCGTTCTGCGCCGTCGAACTCGGGATCCTCGGGGAGTTTCCCGGGTTGGAGGGATACCCGGCGATTCGGCGTTGGCACGGCGTGGTGAGCGATCGCCCCAGTGTCGAGGACTGGATCGCCAACATGAGCGCCGCGCTGGCTGCGCTGAGCAGCTAGCGGCGGCCCTCGTGGGGCGTACGCCAGGTGCGTAGGGCCATCGCGACGAGACGTCTCAGCTGCTCTGCATAGGCCTCGGGCAGGAGGGGCGGCGCTCCACGCCCCTTGAGACCCTCAGCGCAGTCGACGAGGAAGGCGGCTGCCGCTCTGGCGTCGAGCCCGTGCGGGGCCAGCTCGATGTGTCCGGCGCGATCGGCATCTGCGAGCACTGAAGCGATCAGCTTCTCGTAGCGGTGATGTGCCGCGGCGATTTCCTCGCCACACAGACGATTGCTCTCATCGATCAGCTCCTGACCGTGCCGGGTGTCGTGAAAGAGCGCGTAGAAGCGGCCCAACTTGGCCTCGAGCATCCCCGTGAGGCGCGCTTCCAAAGCGAGCTCGTCCCCCTTGGCGAAGCGCTCGCTCGCTTGAAGCGCCCGTTCCTGAAGCGAACTCGCCAGCGCACGAAAGATCTCTTCTTTGCTGCGGAAATGGTGGTAGAGGCCGGTGCGAGAGATGCCGGCCTCATGAGCGATTGCCTCGACGGAAGTGCGCCGGAAGCCGTAGTGCATCCAGATGGTTTGAGCGGCTTTCAGAATCGTGTCGCGTCGGCCGGAATCGGGAGATCTGTCTTCGGCGGTTTTTCTTGACACATCGACAAAGTATTTACAATATGTCGAATAGTCAACTCGGGAGACATCATGAGCGACGATCGAGTTCTGGTGACCGGCGCGTCGGGATTTATCGGCCTCCACTGTTGCCTGGCCCTGCTCGACGCGGGCTATCGCGTGCGCGGAACCCTGCGCGACCTCAAACGAGGCGACAGCCTGCGCCAGGCTCTCGAAGCCCACACGGAAGTGGGCGACCGGCTCCAGTTCTTCGCCGCCGACCTTCTCTCCGACGACGGCTGGGACGAGGCAACCCACGATTGCCGCTTCGTCCTCCACGTGGCTTCGCCGCTGCCTAGCGCTCCCCCCAAGGACGAGGACGAGCTCATCGTGCCCGCCCGCGACGGGACCCTGCGCGTGCTGCGCGCCGCCGCCGCCGCGGGAGTGGAGCGGGTCGTCCTGACTTCCTCCCTGGCCGCCGTCCTCTACGGCCGCGACCGCTCCGGGTCGCAAGTTTTTGACGAGAGCGACTGGTCGATCGCCGAGCAGTGCCCTCCCTACGAGAAGAGCAAAACCCTGGCCGAGCGCGCCGCGTGGGATTTTGTCGCCTCACTTCCACCGGAGCGGCGCTTCGAGCTTGTGGTGATCAATCCCGGGCTGGTCCTGGGCCCGGTCCTGGAGAAGGATTCGGGGACTTCGGGGGAGGCGGTCCGGAAGCTGCTGGCCCGCGAGTTCCCGGGGTGCCCCCACTTCGGCTGGGCGATGGTCGACGTTCGCGACGTCGCAGCGGCGCACGTCGCAGCCCTGCGCGTGCCAGAAGCGGCGGGACAACGCTTTGTATGCGCCACCGACCACGTCTGGATGCAGGACGTCGCAAAGATCCTCGATCGGCGCTTCCGGGAGCGCGGCTACAAGGTGCCGACGCGGAGCATTCCCAACTTTGTCGTGCGCCTCTTTGCGCTGTTCGACAAGACCACGCGCATGGTGATCCATGAGCTCGACCAGCACCAATACGTCTCGAATCGCAAGATCAAGAACGTTTTGGGCTGGAAGCCCCGCTCGCTCGAGGAGATGGTGGTTTCGATGGGAGAGAGCATGATCGCCCACGGCGTGGTCTAGGAGCGCGCCGATAGCGAGACCGCTCGCCCTCGAGCAGAATAGGGCCATGAGCCGCGGGGATTCCCTGACTCCGAAACAGGTCGAGCAGTACCGGCGCGACGGATTTCTGGTGTTGCGTGCGCGCTTCGATGACACGGAAATCGAGTGTTTCGACCGGGCGCGCAAGCGGCAGCCGCCCCACAGCGTCCTACCCCAGGGCAAGACCTACCCGGAGCCCGCACGATATACCTGGGCCCTGAGCTGCATGGCCGATCCGGAGTTGGCGGCGATCGTGGAGCATCCGGCTGTCCTCGATCCCGTGACGACCCTGCTGGGCGATGACCCGGTGCTCACCGCCTTCGTCGTGTACGACCGAACCCCGGGAGGTCCCGGTCTTCCCAAGCACAACGACTACAAGCGCTGGCGCCCGGTGGGCTCATCCATGCACTGGCTTTTCGCCATTGTCCCCTTCTCGGACTACGACGAGAAAACGGGCCCGCTTTTCGTCTCACCCGGCTCCCACCGCCTCGAACGCGTCCAGGATCGCGGGGGCCGGGCGCTCCACGTCGAGCCCGCGGTCACGCCCGACGACGAGAGCTTCGTCGACCCCGAGCTTCGGCGGGGTGACCTCCTGCTCATGAACATGCATTGCTGGCACCGGGCCAACCCGAATCAGTCCGATCGCCCACGCGCGGGTTTTTTCAACAAGTACGCGGCCAGACGCTTTCCGCCGGCCACGGGCTACTACCTGTTCAACGACGCCGCCTACAGTGCGCTTTCGGATGCGGGCAAAAAGCTCATCGCAGTGCACAGTGACAAACCGATCGCAACGACGCGCCTCGTGCTCCAACGCGAAGGCAAAGACGGCCCCGAATACCTGCTCACCACCGATCCCAAGGGCCACCGGGTGCTGCCGGGGGGACCGACGTGGCGCGAGCGCGCGATCCCGGATTGGGATCTCGGCAACTACATCGCCGCTCTCCACGCGGCAACGCGCGAGCAGCTCCGCGTCGAGATGCCCTGGGTTACCTACGTGGGCGACTACGACGAAGGCGATGGATTGGTTCGCGTCTACGGCTACGAACTCAACCACCTGGGATTTCCCGTGCCGTACGACGGCGAGTGGCTCTCGGCGGACGCGACGCGCGGTGAAAGGCTCGCCCACGACTACGTGCCCCGGGCGATCGCGGATTGGGCGGCACCCGGGATCGTCCGTGGCAAGGGGCTCACGCAGGCGCAATCGCGCATCGACCAATACGCCTACTGACTTCGGCTCGCGCAGACCGTCCGGCCTGCTCGGACAGGTCCCCCGAAAACGGGCCCCAGAAGACGGGCTACATTGAGGGTTCGGCGTTTCCCTGGCGGTCGCTCGCCGCAGGGCTGTGGGGACGGACCTTTGCTCGATTTTCGCCTGCTGCTTCTCGCGACGCTGGTGTCGATCGGGCCTCTTGCCTGTGCGAAGCCCCCGCCCTCTGCGCCGCCTCCTTCGATTCCCTCGCCTCCCTCTCAGCAAAGCCCGGCGAGCCAGCCGCCCAGCCCGTCGTCCACCCCACAGGGCGAGAAGGGGAGCGCGCAGGGGGACACGCAAGAAGCCACGTCGGAGAGCGCGGCGCCCGATGCGCAGGCCGCTGGCGCCAAGAGTTCCACCCCGCCGGGCGGTTCCGAAGCGGCAGCGGATGCGACGGCATCTGCGGGGGACGAGGCGGCCGCTCAAACCGCTGCCCAGAAGCCTCCCGCGGGAGCGGGCGAAGCCGCGTCGGCATCGGGAGAGCCCGACGCCGGAAGTCCCGCCGGCACGGCCCGGGAAGCCGGTGAGGGAGCACGGGAAGCGGGCGGCGGAACCTCCGGCCGACCGGGCGCCACGGGCTCCGCAGCTGCTGCCCTCCCTCCGGGCTCCGGCACCGGTAGCACCGCGGAGCGAGAGGAGTTGCTGCGGCAACTCAACGCCTCTCTGGAGAGTTTCGATGGCGTGCTTCTCGAAGAGACGCAAGCCCTCGAGTCCAAGCCGGGCCGCTCGGCCGATGCGGGCGAGCAGAACGGAGCGGCGGGATCGGGCGGCGCCGGGACCTCCGGTGGCAACGGGAACACCAGCGGAACTTTGGCGGGGACGGGCGAACACGAGGCGGCGGAAGCCGGTGGGAGCGGGTCGCCGGGGGATCAGGTCGCCGCGCGTCCTCGCGGTCCGGGCGGAGCGGGCGGGAGCTTGGCTCCGGCTCCCCAAGACGTCGGAGATGGGCGCGACGATGACATCGTCGCCCGCAACCTCCGCGAGGCCGCGACGCAGGAGACCGACCCGGAGCTTCGTGAAAAGCTCTGGGAGGAGTATCGCAACTACAAACGTGGGACCGACTGAGGACGCTGTGCTGCGCAAATCCATCGCCGCCTTCCTTGCCAGTTGGCTCAGCCTCGCGTGTGGAACCCCGAAGGTGGTTCAGATCGCCGCCGTCCAGGCGCCTGCCCTCAGCGAAGACGCACTACTAGATGCGGCGATCGTCGTCTTCAATCCCGGGGTCGCCCCCGGCGAGGCGCCGCCCGAGCAGGTGAATCCTCAGATCCGCGCGGCCGAAGCCAACTATTTCCCGTACCTGCTTCGCACGACCCTCGAGGAGACCCGGCAGTGGGGTGCGGTTCGCGTGGTGCCTGCTCCGAACCCGGGCAACGAGGTAACCATCGAAGGCGAGATCCTCGAATCCAACGGCCTCGTGCTGCGGCTGCGGATCGAGGCCTACGATGCGACGGGGCGCGAGTGGCTGGCCAAGAAATACGAGACCGGCCTCGATGAGGCGGCCTACAAGGCCGCGGAAGCGGGTGGCTACGATCCCTACCAACCGCTTTTCAACCTGATCGCGAACGACCTGGTCGCGGCGCGCGAGCGCCTCTCGCCTCGCGAGACCGGCCGGATTCGCGACGTCGCCGAGATCCGTTTTGCGGCCGATCTATCGCCCGACCCCTTTGCCGACTACCTGGAGGAGAGCAGAGGCGGAGAGTGGCAGCTCACGCGCCTGCCCGCTCACGGCGACCCGACGATGCAGCGGGTGCTCCAGATTCGCGATCGCGACGCCATGTTCCTGGAATCCCTGAACGCCCACTACGCCTATTTTGCGCAAGAGATGGACCGGCGCGGCTATCGCGAACTGCGGGAAGCGGCGATGGTCGAAGAGCTCGCGTATCGAGAGGTGAAGCGAAAGGCGAATCTCCGCAAAGTCGCCGGTATCGCGATGGTCCTCGCGGGAGCCGCGGCGGCGATTGGCGGCGGCAACAATGCGAGCATCATCCTGGGGACGACGGCCGCCGCGGTGGGGGTCGAGGTCGCCCGCGGAGGCTTTCAGATGAGCGGTGAGGCCAGGATCCACCGCGAGGCGATCGAAGAGCTGGTCACCTCCTTTGACTCGGAAGTCACGCCGCTCGTGGTGCAGATGAAGGGCGACACCGTGCGGTTGACAGGAACCGCGGCGGCCCAATACGAAGAGTGGCGGACCCTTTTAGCGGCCCTCTATCGCGCCGAGACGGAACTGCAAGCGGATGGGCTGCCCCTGCCGGTCGCCGCCGGGTCGCCGATCGAAACGCCCGATGAGCAGCCAGCCGCCGCAGAATGATTCGGGTGCCGGCGAATCCGGCGACCGCGTTCGCATTGACCCCATCGTGCGCACTCCGACGCCGGTCGCGGCTCCCCGCGCGGCGGATCCGGGTCGCTCCGCGCGCCGCGCCCGCGACGCCGGTCCGGGCCGCTGGCGTCTCGTCATCGCCGGGGCCTTCGTGCTCCTCGTCGGCGCTTTCGCGCTGCAGTTCCTGAGCGGAGAGATGCCACCCGCACCACCGCCTTCGGAGAGCCCTGCCAGCTCCGCCACTGCGGGCGACGAACCCGCCGCCGTTCCCGCCCCCGGCGACACGCGCCCGGCGAAGCCCGGCCCGTTGCAGTCGAGCGCCGGGCCCGGCCCGGCCATCGATCGTGAGCAAGCGGCTCGACTCCTGGGCGAGTTCCAGGCGCTGGCGGAGCGTCTCGCGCCCCACGCCGGCCGCTGGGCCAACGAGCGCTATCGCTCGGCGCTGGCCCTCGCGCGCGAGGGCGAAGACGCCTTGATCGCCGATGACCCCGGCCGCGCGGGCGAGCGCTTCCAAAGCGGTCTCGCGATCCTTCACGAGATCGATGCCGAGACGTCGCAGATGTTGGCCGAAACGTTGGAGGCCGGTTCGAAGGCACTCGCCGCCGAGGATGGCGCCGGCGCGCGGGAACACTTCGAGCTCGCGGCCGCGATCGATCCGGACGACCAACGCGCGCAGCGGGGTCTGCAGAGGGTCGCGAGTCTGAATGAAGTCTTGGGGGAGATGGCCGCGGGCGCGGCGCGGGAAGAGCAGCGCGATTGGAGCGGCGCTCGGAAGACCTACACGAGGGCCCTCGCGCTCGACTCCGACTGGAAACCCGCCGCGGAGGGTCTGGCGCGGGTGGAGGCGCGCTTGGCCGAGGCGCGCTTCGAGGATCAGTTGTCGAAGGGCCTGCAGGCCCTTGCGGCTGGTCGTTTGGACGAGGCGCGAGAGAGCTTGAAGGCCGCGCTCGTCCTGCGCCCCGCCTCGCGGGAGGCGAAGAACGCCCTTGGGCAGGTCGAACAGGAAGCGCGTCTCGCTTCCATCGGCCGCGCCCAGCGCGACGCGCGCAACGCCGAGGCGCGGGAGGATTGGGCCGCGGCGGTCGGCTACTACGAGGCCGCCCTGGCCCTCGATGACGATTTGAGGTTTGCGCAGGACGGGTTGGCGCGAAGCCGAGAGCGCGCGGCGCTCGATGAGCGCCTCCGTTTCTTGTTGGAGGACCCGGCCCGTCTTTACAGCGCCGCGGCGTTGCGCGAGGCGCAGGGACTCGCGTCCATCATCCAAAAGGTGCCGGACCCCGGTCCCCGACTCCGCGAACAGCAAGCGAGGCTGGAAGAGAATATCGCGCGAGCTGCCACGCCCATCTCGGTCGCATTCGCGTCTGATAACCTGACCGACGTGACCATCGTGCAGGTGCGACGACTGGGAACCTTCGATCGCCTCGAGCTGGACCTGCGCCCTGGCACCTACGTCGTGACCGGATCGCGGAGGGGGTACCGGGACGTTCGCACAACCCTCACCGTGACGCCTGGCGAGCCCGTCCCAACCGTCGTAGTGCGGTGCACGGAGACGATCTAAAACCGGGGGGTGATCCGCGCGGCGAGGAGATCTCGCCGGTTCGGTTCCGACCTCTCGAAGCCCAACCGCAGGTCGCCGCGCCGCGTCGGTTGCCGTGGCGGCGCCTCGGGTTGATCCTCGTCGCCGCTGTCCTCGTGGGCGCGGGCTGGTTCACGGGTACGGCCATTCCCGTGGCTCTCCACTTCGAGCCCGAGCCCGACAGCCTTTCTCTCCCGGACACCTGGCTTTCCCTCGCCCTGGGAGATCGCGTGCTGCTGCGGCCCGGGTCGCACCAGGTCCGCGCCACCAAGGACGGCTACTTGCCCTTCGAGCAGGTGATCGAGGTCGCGGCGGGCCGCGAGCCGGAGTTCGCGTTCGCCCTCGTCGAGGCCCCGGGCGCTGTGGCAGTTCGCACGATGCCGCCTGCGGCACTTCCGGTGCGAATCGGCGGCCGAGAGCTCGGCTTGACGCCTCTGGTGCTCGAGTTGCCGCGCGGGCCACACCAGATCACCGTGCAGGGTGCACCGGATTTCACCGATCAGAGCGTCGAAATCGAGGTCGAGGGGCGCGGTGCAGCGCAAGAACTGGAGGTACCGCTGGTCTCGGCGCGATCGCCGGTCACGATCACGTCGATCCCGGAAGGCGCCATCGTCCTGATCGATGGAGACGAGCGCGGCGTGACGCCGGCGACCCTCTCCGTCGGGGCCGGGCCACGGCGGCTGGAACTGCGGCTTCCGGGATTTGAGAGCGCAAGCGCGCAGCTGGAGGTCGAAGCCGGCACGCCCCAGGAGCTGCCGCCCTTCGCCCTGCGGCCCGCGCCGGGGAAACTCGAGGTCACGAGCGTGCCCTCCGGCGCCGAGGTCGCGATCGGTACGGAGTACGCCTACCGCGGTCGAACCCCGGTGACCCTCGACCTCGCCCCTGGCGAATCTCATCGCATCAGTTTGTTCAAGCCGGGCTACGAGCGCGCCCATCGCACCGTCCAAACTTTGGCCGGCGAGCGGTCCCAGCTCTCGGTCGCCCTCGTGCCCCAGTTGGGCCAGGTCGAACTCGTTGTCGCACCGGAGGACGCTGCAGTGTCGGTGGACGGCGAGGCGCATGGGCACGGCAGTCAAACCTTGGAGCTCGTGGCGATCCGCCACGAGCTCGTGGTGGCCAAGCCTGGCTACCACGCGAAGACCGTCCACGTCACACCGCGACCGGGTTTCTCCCAACGCATCGAGGTGTCGCTCGCCACGCTGCAAGAGCACCGCGAAGCAACGCGGCCAGAGACCCTCCGATCGGCGCAAGGCCAAGAACTGCGACTCATCCGGGGGGGGCGCTTTACCCTGGGGTCATCCCGCCAGGAGCAGGGCCGCCGACCCAACGAGACGTTGGTACCGGTCGAGATCACACGCCCCTACTACCTGGCCGAGCGCGAGATCACGAACCGCGACTTTCGCGCCTTCCGCCCGGAACACCGGTCGGGGAACGCCGGGGGCGAAAGCCTCGACGGCGACGAACAACCGGTCACTGGCGTGACCTGGGAAGACGCCGTGCGCTATTGCAACTGGCTGAGCCGCCTGGAAGGACTCCCGCCGGCCTACCACGAAAGCGGCGGCCGGATCGTGGCCACGGAGACCCGCAACACCGGCTATCGTCTCCCCTCGGAAGCAGAATGGGTCTGGGCCGCTCGCTATGCCGGCGGCAAGAGTGGCACGGCGCCGCGGTTTCCCTGGGGCGACGAGCTGCCACCCCCGGACGGCGCGGGGAACTACGCCGACGCCTCCGCAGCGGGCATCTTGCCAAACGTGCTGGCCCGCTACCGAGACGGCTACGCGGTTTCGGCACCCGTCGCTCAATGGCCTCCAAATGCAGCGGGGATCCGCGATCTAGGTGGCAATGTGGCGGAGTGGGTGCAAGATTTCTATCAGATCTACCCGCGCGGGCTCGAGCAAAGCCTTCGGGACCCGGGGGGACCGAACAGCGGCCGCTACCACGTGATTCGAGGCGCCAGCTGGAGAGATTCGAGCCTCAGTGAGCTCCGACTCAGCTATCGAGACTATGGCGACCAAGCGCGCGACGACGTGGGCTTCCGGGTGGCTCGCGACGCTGATTGACCCGAGGCGGCGCAAGTCGCGCCGAACCATCCTCGCCGTCGCCGGGGTGCTGGCGCTTGGAGGAGCGCCTCTCGCTCGGGCCACAGAAGGCGACGCGCCACCGACCACGCGAACGACCGAAGTCGACCCCGCTCCGGAAGCTGCTCCGCCCCCTCGCGACGACTCGGCGCCGCGCGCGAAGGCAAAACGCCCCGCTCCATTGATTGTTCCCTCCGAAGAAGTTTCCGCAGACGCTGCCATCTCCTTTCCCGCGGACATCTGAAGGCCCGGCGCAATGCAAGTGAGACCAAGCGCGTGAACCGCGGCTCCTCCCGCGAATTCGTGTATCAGATCTTCGCCCTGATGATCGCGGCCGTGGTGGTTCACACGGTGTACGCGACCGTCGTGCGCCCCAACGCGGCGCGCGACCTGGAGGCCCAGGCACTCGCCCGTCAGATGGACGAAGCGGCCGTTCCGGAACGCTCGGTCTACGTCGTGGTCCGGGATCTCGAACAAGAGGTGTGCTTCGTTCTGCTGCTCTGGGCACTGGCGATCATCGGCTACAAGGGCGTGGCCGTGTGGAGGGAACGCGAATCGATCGGCGAGGATCTCGTGCGCGTCCCCGAGGGCGTGCGGATCCTCCCCGAGGACACCCGCGAGTACGCGAGGCAAATCGAGGCGCTCCCGGAGGCCGCTCGAGACCGCCTGGTCCCACGCTGTTTGCTGGCCGCGCTGTATCGCTTCGCGGCGACCCAGAACCTCCACGAGGTCTCCGCGACGTCCCACGCTCTCTGCGAAGCCGAAGGGGAGCGTCTCGAATCCGAGCTCTCCATGATCCGGTACATCGCGTGGGCGATTCCCTCGATCGGCTTCATCGGCACGGTGCGCGGCATCGGGCAAGCCCTGGGGTTGGCGCACCAGGCGATGGGGGGAGACATCACCGGTGTCACCGATAGCCTTGGGGTCGCCTTTAATTCGACCTTCGTCGCGCTGCTGCTTAGCCTCGTGCTCATGTTCGTGGTGCATCAACTGCAGCTTCAACAAGAGCGCCTCGTTCTCGACACCGAGAACTACTGCGACCGGCGCCTGATCCGGCACATGGCCGTTCTTTCCTGAGCGACATGGCGACGAAGGCAGCGGTCCTGGAGATCCAAGATGCGGAGATCCGCTTCAAACGGACGAGCGGAGAGCTGCACGTCGAGCCGGGTTTCGCATTGGTCGACCGCGGCGAGGTGTTGGTGGGAGCTCCGGCGCGTGGAGCGGCGCGGCTTCGGCCCCGCGATCTGCACACCCGGTTCTGGAGTGAGCTCAGTCTCGACCCGCTGACGCGTCCGGGTCCGACGGCGCGAACCACGGCCGACCTCGCCTTCGCGCAGCTCTCGTCAGTCTGGAATACTGCGGGAGCCGGCGTCACGGAAGTCGTGCTGGCGATTCCCGCCCAGCTTTCCCGCGAGAAGCTCGGGCTGCTGCTCGGGATCGCGCAGGAATGCTCGATCCCGGTTTGCGGGATGGTCGGGACCCCCCTGCTGTCGGCGCCGCATCCGGAGCCCGAACGCCATCTGCTCTATCTCGATGTCGGTCTCCACGAGGCCGTGGTGACGCAGATCGACCAGGTGGGCGGGGCGGGCGTGGCCGGCTTCGATACGGTCGTCGGCGCGGGACTGCTGGCCTTCGAAGAGCGCTGGATCCAACGGGTCGCCGCGGCGTTCCTCGCGCAGACCCGCTTCGATCCGCTCCATCAGGGCGCTACCGAACAGCTCCTCTACGACCAGCTTCCGGCCTGGATCGGCGCACTGCACTCAGCGCCCCGCGTGGAGTGCGCCCTTCGCTTTGGCGAGCACAGCTATACGTGTAGCGTGCCCAGGTCCGAACTCGTCGCCGCGGGACAAACGCTCTGCGACGCGATCGCCGACCTGGTCGGTCGGGCCAGCGAACCGCCGGTCTCGCTGCACGTGAGCCACCGGCTCGCGTCGATCCCCGGCCTCCTCGATCGCCTCGCGCAAATGCCCCAGGTCGAAGTGACCGCGATGGAAATCAGCGCGCCGCTCGATCGCGCGCTGCGCCGGATCGACGAGATCCGGTCCCCCGCCGACGGCGTTCTCCTCACGACCCGGCTCGCGTGGAGCGAGGCGCCGCTGGCGCCGGTGAGCCGGGTCGCGGAACCCGAGCCGGCCCGCCCGACCCCCACCCACGTCGTCTTTCGCGGCCTGGCTCATCCAATCGGCCCGGGACCCTTCACCGTGGGGCGCGATCCCGACGCGAGTCTGGTTCTTCCCGGCGGCGCTCGGGGCCTCTTGCCCCTCCATTTCGCGCTGGTGAGGCGTGGTGCGTCGCTCGTTCTGGAAGTCAGCGCCGGCGCGACGGTTCAACACAATAATGTGTCGATCGATTCCGATACCCACCTCGAGATCGGCGACCGCCTTGAGGTGGGGGAGCCGCCGCTCGAGCTTTCGTTGGTGGCATTGGCCGGGGTCGATGGCGCGTAGACCCTTCGCGGTCTTCAACATGTCCTTCCTGGACTGTATGTCCTGCGGGTTCGGTGCGGTGTTGCTGGTGTTCCTCATCATCAGCGCCCAGATCACCGAGCAGACCGAGGCCGAAGTGACCGATCTGCGCGGCGAAGCCCTGCGCATGGAAGTCAGGGTGGCGGGCGCCCGGGCCCACCTCGAGCAACTCGCCGAACAGCTGGCCGCGCTGCGCGCGGCGCGCGCGACCGCGGCGACGGCGGTCGCCGAAGCCCGGGGCTCGACGCAGCTGACCGCCGCGCGCCTCGAGGACCTGGAGGCCGAACTAGCCGAGCGCGATCGGGCGCTGGACCAGGTCAAGGCAGAGCTCCAATCGCTTGCGGCCCAACGGTCCCAACAGCTCGAACAGGAAGCCTTGCAGGAGAACGCCCTCCTGAAGCGTGCCGGAGAGGGCCAGCGCCAGTACCTCACCGGACTCCGCACCGGCGGCCGCCACGTCCTGGTTCTGGTCGACACTTCGGCGAGCATGCTGGCGCGCAACATCGTGAACATCGTGCGCCTCCGGAACATGGATCCCGCCACCCAGCGCGAGGCCCCGAAGTGGAGACAGGCGGTGGGAACCGTCGAGTGGCTGGCAGCCCAATTTCCGGCGGATGCCGAGTTCCAGATCTATGGCTTCAGCCTCGAGGCGAAACCGCTGATCGAGGGGACACAAGGCCGCTGGTTGGGGGTGACCAAAGAGAACAACCTGGAAGAGGCGATCCGTCGCTTGCGCGAAATCGTTCCCAGCGGAGGGACGAGCCTCCACGCCGCCATCACGGCGGCGAGCTCTCTCAAGCCGCTTCCCGATAACGTCTACCTCGTCGTCGACGGTCTCCCCACCCAGGGAACGGGACGGCCCACGAGCGGAACCGTGTCGGGCGCGACCCGGCTCAAACTCTTCCAGCGCGCGCTGGGACGCGTGCCGCCGGGCGTCCCGTTCAACATCATCCTCTTGCCGATGGAGGGAGACCCGGATGCCGCGACCGCCTACTGGACCCTCGCCCGGCGCACCCAGGGCTCGTTCATGAGCCCGGCCGCGGATTGGCCCTGATGCCGCGCCGCAGACGCGAGCTCGAAACGGCCGGCCTCTCCTTCCTCGATTGCATTTGCTGCGGGTTCGGCGCCGTGATCCTCCTGCTCGTGATCACCAAAATCCATCAACCGGCGGCGATTGCCTCGATCCAGACGTCGCTGGCCAAGCGCCTTGAGGAGCTCCGCATCGAACTCGGTACCCTTCAGCGCGACGCGGGAGCCGCGGCCGACGCCATCGCCGCCGTCGAACAGGAGGTGGCCGAGGAGGAGCGGTCGCTGGCCCGGCTCCGCGCGCAGCTGGCGGCGCTGCGCGGAGCCTTGGACGAGTCCGAGGACGAGGCCTCCGTCGCGGCGCGAATCTCGGATCAGCTCGTGGCGGCGCGCCAGGACCTCAGCGACGAGATGAAGCGGTTGGCGCTGCGCCCGACCCGCGGCCAGATCGGCGGTGTGCCCGTAGACAGTGAATACATCGTCTTCATCATCGATACGTCGGGGAGCATGCGCGCCTTCAACTGGAACCGCGTGATCGCGAAGGTTCGCGAGACACTCGAGGTGTATCCCCGGGTCAAGGGGATCCAGGTGATGAACGACATGGGGACGTATATGTTTACCGGGTATGCCGACCGCTGGATTCCCGACAGTCCCTCCCGGCGCCGCGCCATCTTGCGCCAGCTCCAAACCTGGGAGGCTTTCAGCAACAGCAGTCCCGTCGAGGGGATCACGCATGCAATCCGCGCGTTCTATTCGGAGAACCGGCGGGTCAGCCTCTACGTCTTCGGCGACGAGTTCTCGGGGTCTTCGATCCAACCCGTCGTCGATGTTGTCGATCGCATCAACCGAAAGGATGCGAGCGGCGCGCGACGCGTCCGTATCCACGGCGTGGGCTTTCCAATCCCGGTGGGCGAGGTTCAATATACGAGTCAGGCCTTTGCGCGTTTGATGCGCGAATTGTGCCAGCGCAATGACGGAACCTTCGTCGCGCTCGCGCGCTGACGAGCGATCCAATGGACCGGAAGGAGATCACCGTGCCCCAGGCAAAGTTCTTTGCGGATCACCCCGAAGAGGTCGGCCTCGACGCAGAAAAGATTGAGGCCCTGCTCGCGCGCGCGGAACGAGACGTAGTGGATGGCCTGCTGCCCGCGACGCAGGTGGCCATTGCACGCAACGGCAAGATCGCCGCGATGAAGACCTTTGGGCGTGCAGTCCAGGGAGGATCCGAGCGAGCGGCCACGAACGACACGCATTTCGTGGCGATGTCGGCGACCAAGGCGGTGACGTCCGCCGCGACGTGGATCCTCATCGGGGAGGGAAAGCTCAGCCCGAGCGACCGCGTGGTGGAATTCCTGCCCGAGTATGGAACGAACGGGAAGGAAACCACGACCGTCGAGCACTTGCTGATCCATACCGCCGGGATCCCCTTCGCGCCGCACTACCAGAAGGAGTGGGCGAATCACGAGAGGCGGATGGAGCGCTTCGCGGCGTGGCGCCTCGATCATCCGCCGGGCGAGAAGTTTCTCTATCACCTCTCCGCGAACTTCTGGCCCGTGGCAACGATCGTCGAACGGATCAGCGGGCAGCGCTTCGCCGACTTCGTCCGCGCGCGAATTGCGCAACCGCTCGGCTTGCCCGAGTTGCGACTCGGCTTGCCTCCCGCGGGAGAGAGCCAGGTGGCCGATCTCGTCTGGGTGGGAGAGGCCCTGACGCCCGACGACTATGCGAAGCAGGGCATCCAGGGCAATCCGGTCGTCGCGGCCATCGATGAACGAGGCGTTTTGGAGCTGAACGAGCGAGAGACGCGCGAGGCGGGCTCGCCGTCCGCGGGCTGTATCACGACGGCGGGAGATTTCGCCCTCTTCTACCAAGCCCTCCTCCACGGAGGTCGCGCTGCCGACGGAACCCAGGTCTGGAGCCCCGACATCCTCGAAGAGGCGCGCCGCATTCGAACGGGTGAGCTCCGCGATCCCGTGCTCGGGATCCGCGCCAACCGCGCTCTCGGAATCGTGATCGCGGGCGACGACGGCCGGGCCAACATGCGGGGCTTTGGGCGCACCAACTCGCCCGCGGCGTTTGGGCATCCGGGGTTTGGAGGCCAGTGCGCCTGGGCCGATCCGGAGACCGGGATTTCATTCAGCTATCTGACCAACGGCTTCGACCGCAACGAAATCCGGATGGGGCGCCGTCAGGTCGCGCTCTCGAGCCTCGCCGCCTCATGCGCCGGATAGAGGTGCCCGCGTCCCTCTGGGTCGCCCCGGAGTCCTCCGTTTCTGAATCTCACGGTGCGGTTCGCGTCTGATTCCTTCGAAGGAGCGTGCATGGACAGACGGGGTTTCCTGCAGGGCCTGGGGGCTTTCCTGCCGGCTTGGTTCGGGCTCGCGAGGGCGGCTCGCAGCGCGGCCGCGCCCACCGTGGAAGCGGGTGAAGGGGGTGATGGGGCGATCGAACGGCTCGAGAAACCGCGATCCGAGTGGCGCCAGATCCTCGACGACCGGCAGTACGCCGTGCTTTTCGAGGAGGCGACCGAGCCTCCGTTCTCGAGTCCTCTCAACGCGGAAAAGCGCGACGGCACCTACGTATGTGCGGCCTGCAAGCTCCCGCTCTTTGAAGCGAGTGCCAAGTTCGAGAGCGGCACCGGGTGGCCGAGCTTCACGGGGCCGATCGCCGGACGGGTCGGCACGAAGCGCGACTTCAAGCTGATCCTACCGCGCACCGAGTACCACTGTATCCGTTGCGGAGGCCACCAGGGGCACGTGTTCAACGACGGACCTCCGCCCACCGGGCAACGATGGTGCAACAACGGAATCGCGCTCGATTTTGTGCCCACCGGCGAGCCGCTGCCCGAGCTCGCAGCTTGACGAGGAGCTCATGACCCGATTGGTTCGCGTTGCGATCGCGTTCTCGCTGGTCGCCGCCGGGGCCTGGCTCACTCAAACCGCACGTGCCGGGGCGGCCAGCGACGCTGCGACCGCGCCGGGGGCGACAACCCTCGCGACCGCGACCTTCGCCGGCGGATGCTTCTGGTGCATGGAGGCCCCCTTCGACAAACTCGACGGTGTGGTCTCCACGACGGCCGGTTACACGGGGGGCCACACCGCGGACCCCACCTACGAGGCGGTGTCGTCGGGGGGCACGGGGCATGCGGAAGCGGTCGCGATTCGCTTCGATCCCGCGCGGATCTCCTACGCGGAGCTGCTGCGGGTCTTCTGGCGCAATATCGATCCGCTCACCGCGAATCGCCAGTTTTGCGATAGAGGCTCCCAGTACCGCTCTGCAATCTTCTATCACGACGAGGAGCAGCGAGCCCAGGCGGAGCAATCCAAGCGCGAGCTCGAGATGTCAGA
>CAZTOE010000037.1:13794-23055 GCA_964615045.1 uncultured Spirochaetales bacterium | reverse complement strand
CCCGAGATCGCGCGGCGGATCGTTCCCGGCCAGTTCTTCATGCTCAAGCCGCTCCTGGCGCCGCTGCCGAGGGCGTTGGCTACTACCACATTGCCGGCGCGCACTGCCTGCACGAGCCCGGGAACACCGAGGGCCGATTCGCCGAGCAGCTCGAGCGGATCGCAGAAGTGGTCATCCTGGCGCCGCAGGATCACGTGCACGGGTTGCAGCCCCGAGAGCGTCTTCAGATGCACGCGCTGGTCGCGCACCGTGAGATCGCTGCCCTCGACCAGCGTGACGCCCAGATAGCGCGCCAGATAGGCGTGCTCGAAGAAGGTCTCGTTGTAGGGACCCGGCGTGAGCAACACGACCCGGGGCGTGTCCGCGGTCGGGGCCAGCTGCATCAGCCGGTCCCGGTACGCCTGGAAATAGCCAGCGAGGCGCCGAACATGGAAGTCCCGGAACAGCTCGGGCAGGATCCGTGACATGACGACGCGGTTCTCGAGCGCATAGCCCGCGCCCGAAGGAGCTTGGGTGCGGTCCCCGAGCACCCACCACTGGCCGTCGGGCGAGCGCGCCAGGTCGGCGGCGTACACGTGAAGATGACAGCCGTCCGGAATCGGGAGGCCACGGCAAGGCCGCAGGAAGCCCGGATTGGCGAAAACGATCTCGGGCGGGAGCCAGTCCTCGCGCAGGAGGCGTCCCTCGCTGTACAGATCCGAAAGCATCCGGTCGAGGAGCAACGCGCGCTGGGTCACGGCGGCCTCCACACCGGCCCATTCGTCTGGGGCAATCAACATCGGAATGGGATCGAGCTGCCAGGGCCGGTCGATGCCACGGGGATCCCCGTACACGTTGTACGTGACCCCGTTCTCCTCGATCAGGCGTTGGGCCTCTTGCCAACGCCGCATCAGCTCGGCACCGCCCAAGCCCTCCAGGGCGGTCATGAGCTCACCCCAGTGCGGGCGCGGTCCACCCGACGGCAGGGTCATCTCATCGTAGTGGCCGGAGACGGTGGCGTACGCCGTCTTCGGAGCCAGGCTCACGTCGAACCCCGCCGCAGGTCCAGCGTCATCGGAAACTGCGGATTCGCTTCGGCAGCTGGGCTCTCGATCTCCCCGGGCGTGTGCCCGAAGGGCTCGAAGCGAGTGCCCCGACGCGCCTCGGCCTCGTTGGCGTTGACGGGGAAAGTGTCGTAGCTGCGCCCGCCGGGATGGGCCACGTGGTAGGTGCAGCCCCCGACCGAGCGACGCACCAGGGTGTCGACCAAGTCAAAGACCAGGGGCGTGTGAACCGGGATCGTGGGATGCAGGCACGACGGGGGCTGCCAGGCGCGGAAGCGGACCCCTCCGACGAACTCGCCCTGAGCGCCCGTCGGGTGGAGCGGCAAGCGGCGTCCGTTGCATGTGGGGACGAGGCGTTGGTTCTCGACGAGTCCCCGGATCCGCACCTGGACCCGCTCGAGCGAGGAGTCGACGAAACGAACGGTACTCCCGGCGGCGGGCTCTTCGCCCAACACGTGCCACGGCTCGAGGGCGTGTCGCAGCTCGATCTCGATCCCGCGCGGCGCCACGACGCCGATCTTCGGGAAGCGAAACTCGAAGTGCGGATCGAACCACTCGCGTTTGAAGGCGAAGCCGGCGCGCGCGAGATCTTCGAGCACCGCGCGGAGGTCCTCGTCGACGAAGTGCGGCAGCATGAAACGATCGTGGAGCTGGGTGCCCCAGCGGATTGGCCTCGGCCGATAGGGTTCCCGCCAGAACCATGCGACGCACGCCCGGAGCAGGAGCTGCTGGACGAGGCTCATCCGCGCGTGGGGCGGCATCTCGAAAGCGCGCAACTCGAGTAGCCCCAGCCGACCGGTAGAGGAGTCGGGAGAATAGAGCTTGTCGATGCAGAACTCGGCCCGGTGGGTATTGCCGGTGACGTCGGTCAGCAGATGTCGGAAGACGCGGTCGACCAGCCAGGGCGCCGGCGGGCCGTCCTTCGGATCCGGGATCTGCCCGAACGCAATCTCCAGCTCGTAGACGCTTTCATGGCGCGCCTCGTCGACCCGCGGCGCCTGGCTCGTGGGACCGATGAACTGACCCGAGAACAGGAAGGAGAGCGCGGGGTGGTTGAGCCAGTACCCGACGAGGCTGCGCAGGAGATCCGGCCTGCGCAGAAACGGACTCTCCGCCGGGGTGCGACCGCCGAGCACGACGTGGTTTCCACCCCCCGTGCCGGTGTGGCGACCGTCGAGCATGAACTTCTCGGTGCCGAGGCGGACCTGGCGTGCATCCTCGTAGAGTTGCGTCGTGTCTTCGACGAGCGCGCGCCAACTCGGCACCGGACGTACGTTCACCTCGACCACGCCAGGGTCAGGCGTCACGCTCATGCGCTGTACGCGCGGGTCGAAGGGCATGGCGTATCCCTCGAGGATCACGGGTGCTTCAAGGTCCCGTGCGGTCGCCTCGACCGCCGCCACCAGGTCCAGGTAGTCCTCGGCCGTCTCGAGCGGCGGCATGAAAATGTGAAGACGCCCCTCTCGCTCCTCAACGCACAGGGCCGTACGCACCACGTCCTCGGCCGCTGCTGCAAGACTGGCCGAAGACCGCGTGGGACTCGGGAATCGATCGGCGTGGGCTTCCTCGACCGCCGGAGTGCTGAGCCTTCGCATCAGCGTCATCCGACGCGGCGGGTGGACGCCCGCGGGCTCCGTCTCAACGGGTGCGGGCAGCGGCCCGCGATCGGCCAGGGGATCGAGCGGCTCCGACCACGGCCGACGCTCGGGGGGCTGCCAGGGGAGTCGATGGAGCGGAAGCCGCAGACCCATCGGCGAAGCGCCGGGGATCAGCGTGAGGTGGCGCGAGCGCTGCATCCACAGCCCGCTCTGCCAGGCGGGACCGCGCTGCCCGGTCACCTGCTCCACCTGATCGACCGATTCCCGTATTGCCGCCGCCGTGACACCCACGTCATATACGTTGCCTTTTCGGAGCCCGTTGCAAGGCACGACGCTATGGGCGACCACCGTTACACCGCGAGGCCCGCTCCTGCGCTCGATCGGAAGCACGACGCCCACGGGCGTCGTTAGCCCGCGCTCGAACACGCTGCGAAGCTGGGCGCGGGCTACGGGATCCTCGAGCCGATTGTCGAGGGGGTCGACGTTGACCGGGAGCTCACCCTCCGCGCTCAGGTGCGGCCAGGGATCCTCATACGCGGGCAGCGCGTGTTCCGGATCGACATCGAGGTGCTCGGCCAGACGACGGGCGAAGCGCTCCGCGTCCTTGGCGGAGAACGGCCCCGGCCGTGTGCCGTCAGCGAGCAGCGCGGGATCACGCCAGACGGGGGCGCCGTCGGAACGCCACCAACAGCTGAGCGCCCAGCGGGGCAGCGGCTCTCCGGGATACCACTTTCCCTGCCCGAAGTGGAGCAGCCCGCCCGGCGCCATGCGCCCCGCCATCCGGCGCAGCAGCAGCTCACCCCGAAGGCGTTTCTCAGGCCCCAGGGCGGCGTGGTTCCACTCCTCACCGTCCATGTCGTCGACGGCAACGAAGGTGGGCTCCCCGCCCATCGTGAGCCGCACATCCTCGCGCGAAAGCGCCGCATCCACGTGCTCGCCCAGGGCGTCGATCCGCTCCCAGGTCGCGTCGTCATAAGGTCGCGTCACGCGCGGATCTTCGTGGAGACGCTCGATGCGCATGTCGAACTCGAAGGTGACCCCGCAGTCTTCGACGCCCCCTGTGAGCGGCGCCGCGGAGCTCGGGTCCGGCGTCGCGGCGAGCGGCAGGTGGCCCTCCGCCGCCAGCATGCCCGAGGTTGGATCGAGTCCGACCCAGCCGGCGCCGGGCAGGTACACCTCGACCCAGGCGTGAAGATCCGTGAAGTCCTCGGTGGTACCGCCTGGCCCCTCGAGCGGCTTCACGTCAGGACGCAGTTGGATCAGATATCCCGAGACGAAGCGTGCGGCGAATCCGATGTGGCGCAGCACCTGCACCAGCAGCCAGGCGGTGTCCCGACAGGATCCCGAGTGAAGCGCGAGGGTCTCCTCGCAGGTCTGCACGCCGGGCTCCATCCGGATCACGTATCGGACTTCACCGCTCAGCCGCTGGTTGAGCGCGACCAGGAAGTCGACCGTCCGTGAGGGGCTCCGGTCAATTCCCTTGATGAAGGACTCGAGCCGCGGCCCGGTGGGCAGGCACCGGCGGAAGGGAGCGAGCTCGTTCTCGAGCCAGTCGGGATACGCCAGCGGCATCTCCTCGGAATCGGGCTCGAGGAAGAAGTCGAAGGGATTGATGACCGAGAGCTCAGCGATCAGGTCCACCTGCAGGGAAAGGTGATCCACCTTCTCCGGGAAGACGGCACGCGCGAGCCAGTTCGCCTGGGGATCTTGCTGCCAGTTGAGGAAGTGACCAGAGGGCTCGATCTTCAGCGAATAGCTCAGCACCGGCGTGCGGCAATGGGGCGCGGGCCGGAGCCGGACGATCTGGGGCGAGAGCTCGACCCAGCGATCGTACCGATAGGTGGTGCGGTGGTTCAGTCCGACGCGGATCGCCATCTCAGCGCTTCATTGCGGAGCTTCACAACAGAATCTCAAACGCGGGAGTCCTCGCCGGGTCGGCTGTGCAGGAACCGGCGCAGCCCAGACGTTCTGCGCGCTTGATTCGTGCGATATTCTAGCGCGGTGAAGAATAGCAAGAACATGTCGCTCGACGCGTCTCTCTTCGGCAGCTACCAGCCCCTCCCGGGAGCGTTCGACGAATTCTTTGGGCCCGACGGCCAGCCCCACGCCCCGGTGGCCGAAGTCGTGAGACTCCTCGATAAAATTGGCCGGACCGATTTCCGGCGGCGCCGCAAACTGGCAGACGCCACCTTCCTGCGCAGCGGCGTCACGTTTTCGGTCTACGACGGATCGGGCTCGACCGAACGGATCTTCCCGTTTGATCTGATTCCGCGCATCGTTTCCGCCGGCGAATGGGATCACGTGACCCGCGGTCTCGAGCAACGCATCCGGGCTCTCGACCACTTTCTCGCCGACGTCTACGGCGATCAGAAGATCCTGAAGGACGGGGCGATCCCCCGCGCCCTCGTGGAGGGATCCAAGGCCTACCGTCGGCAGATGCGCGGCATCCGCCCCCCCGGTGGCGCCTATGTCCACATCGCGGGGATCGACCTGATCCGCGACCGCGAGGGCCGCTTTGTCGTCCTGGAGGACAATGTCCGGACACCGTCGGGTGTCTCCTATGTGCTCGAGAACCGCGAGATGATGAAGAAAGTCTTCCCGACGGTGTTCCGCGAGTGCGCGGTCTCTCCGGTGGAGATGTACCCGACCCGACTCCGGGAAGCGATGCTGTCGATCGCCCCAGCGGGCAGCGACGCGGCAAATCTGGCGCTGCTGACCCCGGGGCCTTTCAATTCCGCCTACTTCGAGCACAGTTTCCTCGCGCGGCGAATCGGCTGCGAACTCGTTCAGGGCAGCGACCTCTTCGTGGAGGATGACCGCCTTTATTCCAAGACCACGCACGGGCCGCGCCGCATCGACGTGCTCTACCGCCGCATCGATGACGATTTCCTCGACCCGCTGGTCTTCCGCAAGGACAGCCTCCTGGGCGTGCCGGGCCTGATTCGCGCCTACGCCGAGGGAAATGTCACGCTGGTCAACGCGATCGGAAACGGGGTCGCGGACGATAAGGGCATCTACCCCTACGTCCCCGACATGATCCGCTTCTACCTCTCGGAGGAGCCGATTCTTCCCCAGGTGGAGACCTTCATCTGCGATCGCGACGACGACTGCCGCTACGTGATCGATCACCTGGGCGAGCTGGTGGTGAAGCCCGTGAACGAGGCTGGTGGCTACGGGATGCTGATCGGTCCCAAGGCCTCGAAGAAGGCGGTGGCGGAATTCCGCCAGCGGGTCCGCGAGGAGCCCCGCAACTACATCGCGCAGCCGCTGATCGAGCTTTCATCGTGCCCCACCTGGACACGCTCGGGAGTGCAGCCGCGCCGGGTGGACCTGCGTCCTTTCGTGGTCACGGGCCGATCGAGCTGGGTGTTGCCCGGCGGACTCACGCGGGTCGCCCTCGTCAAGGGCTCCTACGTCGTGAACTCCAGTCAGGGAGGGGGCTCCAAAGACACCTGGGTCGTGGGGGATGCAGCGTGATCTCGCGGGTGGCGGACTCATGCTTCTGGATTGCCCGCTATATCGAGCGAGTCGATACGCTCGCGCGGCTCCTCGAAGTGAACAACACCTTTCAGCTTGACGTCTCGCTGCCCGCGTCCGAACGCTGGCGCCCCCTCATCATCGTCTCCGGGGGAGAGGAGGACTTCCTCGAGCGGATCGGCGAGAAGGCTATCGACGACGGCGAGGCGGTGCAGGAGTACCTCGCCTGGGATCCCGATCATCCCTCCTCGATCCTGGCATCGCTGCGCTGGGCGCGCGAGAACGCCCGCACCGTGCGCGAGGTGCTGAGCGTCGAGATGTGGGAATCGATCAACGATGCCTGGCTGTGGATCAAGAACCGCTCCGCGCGCCGCCTCTACCAGAAGGAGCGCGACGCGTTCTATCAACACCTCAGCCGTCAGTGCATGCTGTTCCACGGCATCTGCTACAGCACCATGCTCCACGAGGAGCCCTTCGTCTTCATGAAGCTGGGGCGCGCGGTCGAGCGGATCGGCCAGACCGCGCGCGTCCTCGATGTGAAGCACCACAGCCTGGGGGACAAACCGCGCGAGGACGAGACCGCGCTCGACGCCGCCCAATGGCTCGCCATCCTGCGCTCGTGCTCGGCCTTCGACCCCTTTTTCAAGAAGGCAGAGAATGTCCTGGGCGGTCCGGCCGTCGCCGGCTTCCTGATTTTCGACCGCACCTTCCCGCGCGCCGTGCTCCACAATCTCGATCGGGCGCGCGGGCTCATGACGCGGCTGCTGGAGGGCGATCCTCCCAGCATGCGTCGCGCATCGTGGGACCACCTCGAGCGGTTCCGGGGCACACTGCTCCAGATGACGCCCGCCGATGTGCAGCGGCTGGGGATTCACGAGGTGCTGACCTGGATCGTCGACGAGACCGCCAAGCTCTGCGACGACATCCACGACGACTACCTCGATCCGCCCGTCGATCAGCTCCGCGCCAGCGCCCGCTTGCTGCGCGCAGTGCCGTCCGGCCAGCGCCAGGAGCAGACCGTCGGCGCCTAGTCCCGCCCCGGCGCGCCGGGTGGTTCCGAAGCATCCCGTTGGTATATCCCCGAGGGACTTCCGCTCGGCGTGTTGTCGAGCTCCTCCGCGCGTTGCTGCCCAGGACGATATGCTTCGGATCCATCTTTGCGAGAGGCAGGAATGGACGTGACCGCGACACCCGCGACGAACGACCCCGTCGGCGACCCGGGCACAAAGGGTCGGTTCAATTATCTCGATCGGTCCGCAGCCCCTTCGCTCTATCGAAACGGCAGGGTGCTCACCCGACGGGACCCCGACGGCAGCGACGCCGGCACCGAGGGGGTCGTCCTCGAGGAGCGCGCGATGCAGGTCCGAGACGCCCGGCTACTGGAGGGCACGACGAACCGCCGGACCGTCGCGGCGAACGGGTTTGAGTTGCTGAGCCGCCCCCTGCAGCGCGCTGACCTCGACTTCTTCGATCACCTCGAGGTCGTTCAGGACTACTACGGCGAATGCGCGGAGATCGTCCGGGAGGCGACCGGCGCGCCCCACGTGTTTGCTTTCGATCACAACGTCCGCTCCGCGGCCGGAAAGCGGAGCAAGCGACGTATTAGCGGAGGGCAGCAGGTACAGAGCCCCGCGCACCTTGTGCACGGGGATTACACCCTCACGAGCGCCCCGGAGCGCTTGCAACGCCTCGCGAAACCACCCAGCGGCAACGACACGCTCGCCTCGATCCTCGACCCGGGCCAATCGCTCGTCGAGCCGGCGCTGTTGAATCGGGCGCTCGGGGACCGCGGCCGCTTCGCGATCATCAACGTATGGCGCAATATTGCCCAGGAGCCGGTGGCGACCCACCCCATCGCGCTGTGTGACGCCCAGAGCGTGCATCCCGAAGACCTCGTCGTGTTCGAGATTCACTATCAGGACCGCGTGGGCGAGAACTACTTTGCTGCGCACTCGTCCCGACACCGGTGGTTCTACTACCCGGCGATGGCCCGCGACGAGGCGCTCCTCATCAAGCAGTGGGATTCCGCCGGCCCCCTCGCCCGCTCCCGGGGCCATCGAGCCGACGACAGCGACGCGCAAGCGCCGTGCACCTTCAGTTTCCACAGCGCTTTCGAGGATCCGTCGACACCCCCTGACGCCCCCGAGCGGTGGAGCATCGAGGTGCGGTGCGTCGTCGTGTACGCATGAAGGGCGCGAGGGCCGTGATCGCCCTCGCCGACCGAGCGCTCTTGATCCTGACGGCGCTCGTCGCCGATATCCGCGATCAGATCGCGTCGCGGATCCGCGTCCCCGAAAAGCGCCCCCCGCTGCGTCCCTTTCACATCGCCCTGCAAGTGCGCGACCTGGATGAAGCCCGGCGCTTCTATCGCGAGACGCTGGGCTGCCGGCAGGGGAGAAGCGACGCGCAGTGGGCCGATTTCGACCTCTTCGGTCATCAACTGGTCTGCCACCTCAATCCCGCACTCGGCGCCGAGGGCCCGAGGACTCCGCATCGAAATCCGGTCGACGGCGAAGCGGTTCCGGTGCCCCATTGCGGCGTCGTGCTCGAGATGCGGGAGTGGAAGGCTTTGGCCGAGCGACTGCGCGAGAACGGGACCCCGTTCCTGATTGAACCCACGCTCCGGTTCGCCGGCGACCCCGGCGAGCAGGGCACCTTCTTCGTCACCGACCCGAGCGGCAACGCCCTCGAGTTCAAGGGCTTCGCCGACCTCCGCAACCTCTTCCGCTCGCGCTAGAACAGCCGCTACCCGCACGAAGTCTGCTGCGCGGATGCCTCGGCATCGAGCATCCGCACGTGGAGGAGCACCTGGCTGTCTTCGTCACGGGGGTGGGATTGGCACTTGATTCCCATCCAGCCGTGACACTCGTTGTCGCCTGGGCTTGCATCGCGAGCGCGTCGCAGACTACTTGATAAAGAGCATTTCCTGGTACGTCGCGAGAGGCCAGAGGTCGTCCGCGACCATGCCCTCCAGCTCGTCGGCGACCGCGTGCAGCGCCAGCATCGCCGGCAACACCTCGCGACAGCAGTGCTAGGCATGAGCGAGCGTGGTTTCGCCGCTCTCGTGCGCGAGGGCCGCCTCAAGCGCCGCCGTGTGGTCCTGAAGATGCACCACCAGCCCGCTCAGCTTGTCCAGAACCACG
>CAZTOE010000037.1:0-13694 GCA_964615045.1 uncultured Spirochaetales bacterium | reverse complement strand
GCCAGTTCTCCCTGGTAGCGAACCGTACAGAGCGAGCGGAGGGTCTCGATCAACATTCGCGGATAGTGGTCAACGCGCGATACGCGGTATTGCTGCAGCAGCTCGGGAATCACGCGGGCGGTGACGAGACGATTCTCCAGCAGGTAGGAAACACCTGAAGGAACACGCAGGTTGTCCTCCAAGACCAGAAAATGCCCGCCCTCGTTCTGGATGAGATCGATTCCCGCCACGTGCACGAACATCTCGCCCGGGTGGTGGACCGGCTTTGGAACATCGTCATGCGCAACCGCGCCGCCGAGCGCTTGTTCTCGCTCGCCGGACCCCTAGACGAGCGGTGGCGGGAGATCGGCGCGGGGGACCAGCCGAACATCGCGCTGCTGACCTTGCATCCGAAGGGCTTCAAGCCCTTGTTCGCGAACTTCGACGCCATCGCCGAGTCTTTCGTGGTGCGCATCAAACGCGACATGGCCCGCTACGCGAGTGTCGAGACGCGGGAGGAGTATCGCGCGCTGCTGTCGCTGCTCCCGAAGTACGACGTCGGCCCGGGCGAGGATCCGAGGGGGTTCTGCTGCCCGCCCTCACCCTCGATCTGAAGCTCGGCGACCGGATGCTTCGGCTGCTCTCGGTGGTGTCCACCTTCGGAACTCCCCAGGACGTCACCACCGACGAGCTGCGCATCGAATCCTTCTTTCCCGGCGACGAAGCCAGCCGGCAGTTCCTCCAAGCCCTCGGTCGAGAGACCCGCTGAAGAGACGGCGGGGCCGCAGCCGGCCGGAGCTTCGCGACGGACTCGCGCAGCAGCGCGGAAGACGACCTAGCGTCGCGCCGAGTCCTGGGCTTCGGCCTCAATCTCAGCGCGGCGGTTCTCGCGCCAAGCTGCCTCGTCGTGCCCGATGACGGCAGGCCGCGCCTCGCCATACGTCAGGGTCTCAAGGCGCCGGGCCGGCACTCCGAGATCCGTGAGGTAACGCGCGACCGCGTCGGCACGCCGGTCGCCCAACGCGACGTTGTACTCGTCGCTGCCGCGCTCATCGCAGTGACCCTCGATGGTGACGATGCCCCACTCCGGGTGCTCCTGGATCGCGCGCGCGTAGCGTTTCAACGTCTGGCGGGCCTCCTCGCCGAGCAGGGCGCGGTCGGTGTCGAAGTAGATCGGCATCAGCTGCGGTGCGCCCGGCTCCGGCATGATGAGCTCTGCCTGGGGCGCGGTATTGGCGACCGGCGTCGGCTTCGCCTTCTCGATAGCGGGAGCGGGCGTCGGGGTCGACGCACATCCGAACGCGGCCAACAGGGCACCAAGCCCGGCAATCGAAAGGAGACGAGTGGTCGAAGTCATGCGCCCTCCAGATCGGGATGCAGTCGCCCCCTTCCGCCGTCCGGCGTTTGAAGGCGGCCCACCCCGGTAGATACCGTCTGATCGACCACCCACCGGCGCGCCTATGTGCGCGCCGTCACAGCGGCGGAGGAGGCGGACCGGTTGGGGAAGACCCCAAGCGTCCGCCAGTTTCGGAGCGCTTCCTCGAAGGTTCTTTCGAGCGTCGTATACTACGGCGCTCGGGTAACAAATGAGGCGCAAAATCTTTGATCCCCCCTCACCAGCGGCGATCGCCCAGGCGGCGGCGGCGAATCGTTCAACGGATCTTTCTCGCGGCGGTGATCCTCGTCGGAGTGCGGGCGCTCCTGCCCCCGGCGTTGGAGCGCGGTGCGGAATACTTCGGGAGTCGCGCCTTGGGTCGCGTCGTGGAAGTCGACAACGTCGACTTGGCACTGCACCGCGGCGGTGTTCGCGTCGACGGGGTGCGCGTCGGTGGGCCAACACCCCAACGGGGCGAGTGGCAGCCGATCGGACCGAACGCGGCGATCGCATCGGTGGGCTCGTTGGCGGCGGAACTCGAGTGGTGGTCTATCGCGCGCGGCGAGGTGCGGCTGCGCCTCGTCGACGTGGTGGCACCGGTAGTTCGATTGGAGCAGGGGGCCGACGGCACGCTGACCGATTTCGTATTGGTCGAAGCGGAGCCCGATCGGGAGGCGGCGGTCGGGGACGAAGCGGGTTCGGGGTGGCCGCTCCTGCTCGACCTCCTCACCCTCCGTGACTCGGAGGCCGTTTTACGGAGCCCCGAACGGGACGAAATCGATTTTCGCCTGGCCGAGTTTTCACTGAGCGACTTCAGTCTGCGCGACGGCATAGTGGCGCTCGGTCAGATCGATCTCCAGCGCCCGCAACTTCGGGTGCGGCGCGAAGTGGCGCTGGGCGAGCAACGCATCCGCGCCAAGCGCACGACGGAAACCGCCGCCGCTGCGGCGGATCCTGCTGGAGCACCTGTCCCCGGGCCGCGCATCCGCACGATCGAGATCGATCGGGCGGCATTCACCCTGCTCACGGACGACGGGCCCCTCGACATCGCGTTCGGTCTTTCCGCTTCCGACGTCACCATCGACCCGGGCGAGAGCTTCCCGGCCGCCCTGCGCATCGAAATCGCGGGCGGGACCTTGGAAGTCGACGGCCAGGTCGGCGCGACGCCACCGCGGTTCGCGGGTCGCGTCGAGTGGAGCGAGATCGGCTTCCCCGTGGTGACGCGTTCGCTGGGGCTCGAGCTCCCCATCCGGATCGACTCGGCGGTGAGCTCGGGTGGACTCGACATCGTGGCCGACCTCGGCGCCGGGGAAGCCGGCCAGGTGCGCCTCGTCGGCGAACTCCAAGCCCGCGACCTCGATGCGGTGGTCCGAGCGACTGAGGAACACCTGGCTGTCGAATCGCTCGGAGTCACGGTGAGCGAGTTCGAAATGGTCCTGCCGGGCACGTCGGGCGGCGGGCCTCCGGCCCGCTTTCAGGGCGGTCTCGGGGCGTCGGGAATTCGCTTTGAGAGTCCGGCGTCGGAAGTTTCGGCTCGCGCCGCAGAAGTGAAAGTGGACGAGGTTGCCGCCGCCATCCCGGTGTCGGCCGGAGCAGAGCTGCGCCTGTCCGGTGCGTTCCAGATCGAGGGGGTCGAAGCGCAAATCGGTTCGGGCGATCGAGTCCGGGTCGGCGCACTAGAGGTTGCGCTCCACGGTTTTGGGGCCCCGACGGGCGACGCGGCCGGTGAAGCGACCGAAGCGGCTTTCAAAATCGACGCGAGCGGAAGCGCCACCGGGCTCGAGCTCGAAAGCCCACAGTCGGGCATCGCCGCGCGAATCGCGGAGCTGGGATTGACCGGGGCCGCCGTAACGATGCCGGTTTCCGGCGCGCCAGATCTCGTCGTCGAGGCGATCGAGGTGGGCCGGCCGCAGATCATCCTGACACGCCAGGCGCCCCAAGCCGGCAGGTTGGAGGATGGAACGGGCACCCCGAACGCGGAACAGACGGCTCCGGCTCCGCGGCCGCGCGCGCGGGTGGCTCGCTTCGACCTCCGCAACGGCAGCGTGGAGCTCAACGACGAGGTGGTGAAACCCACCTCCCAATCTCGGATCGAAGGGATTCAGTTCGCGGCCCGCCAGATCGAATGGCCGGAGCAGAAGGTGGGACACTTCGAGTATGAGAGTCGAGGCCCCGCCGGAGCGGCGCTGCACGCTTCGGGTGCCCTCGGGGCGTCGAGCCAGATCCAACTCGCCCTCGAGTCGCTGGGCTTGTCTCATTTCAACCCCTATGCCGCGCCCAGCGGCTATCGGATCGCCCAGGGCGACGCCGGCCTCCAGGGGGAGGTGTCGCTCGTCGGAGAGCAGGTCGAGGTCGATACGCACCTGGTGCTCGATCAGCTCGACTTGGCGAGTGGTGGAGGTGAAGAGTTCGAGGCGCAATTCGGTATGCCCGTGGGCCTCGCGTTGGCGCTTCTCAAAGATCCATCGGGACGGATTTCGCTCCCGATCGAATTCACCTCAGAGCGCGGAGAGCTCAACACGAAGTTCCTGCCGCTGGTGCTGGCGACACTGCGGCACGCCGTCGTGGGGGCGGCGACGCTTCCCCTCAAGGCCTTCAAGGGGCTGCTTCCCGCCAGTGGTGAAGCAAATCGCAGCTTGCCGATGGTGACGGCCGCACCGGGGCAGATCACGCCCGCTCCGGAGGCGGTGGCCGAAATCGAAGCGGTAGCCCAACTGCTCGCAGAGCGTCCCGGGCTGGGACTGCGCGTACAGGGCCACGCTGGCCCCGAAGACCGGGAGCCGTTGGCGAGAGCAAGGCTGGTGGAGCAGGTCCGCGCCGGCGAAGCGCTACCCGAGTCGGTCGAGATCGGATTCTTCGCGCGTCGGCGGCTGCACAAGGCGATCGAAAAGCAGGGGGTCGACGCGACCGCATCCCTCGACGAGGGAGACCGGGCGCTTTTCGATCAGCTCGTGGCGGCGGTCGAAGTGCCACAGGAACGCTTCCAGGCTCTGGCGGAAGCGCGCGGCGCGGCGCTTCGAGACGCCCTCGTCACCGAGTACGGCGTGGGAGCCGAACGGATCCGGCTGGACCAGGCGGCTTCCGCCGAGGCGCTCGGTGCCAGTCCCAAACTCGTCGCCGTGAGCGCACTCGGGAGTAGCGGAGTGGCGGATACGGAACGCGCGCCGCCGCCCGTCGCAGCGGGTCCCCCCGATGCCGTTGCAGAAGGAGCGCCATGAAGTTCGCAGGCTTCCTACCCAACAGGCGCAACGGTTACCCCATCACCAATGCATTTCCGCCGGACCTCCCCACTTGGCGACACGAGAGCTGATTCCCATGCGGACGGATGGGGAGGAGGGGCCGGAGAGGTGCCGCCTTTCGAACTGAGCGGACGCAGCGCGCTCGTGACGGGTGCGAGCAGTGGCATTGGTGCCGGTGTCGCGCGCGCGTTCGCCACAGCGGGTGCGCGGGTGGCGATCAATCACCCCGGTGGCGCGGCGCGCGGCGATGCGGAGCGTGTCGCGGAAGCGATCTCCGCGGCCGGGGCTGAGGTGCTCATCGTCGAGGCCGACGTGGCACAGGAGGCCGCCGTGGCGGCGATGTACCGACGCGTCGCAGAGGCCATCGGTCCTCTCGACATTCTCGTCAATAACGCGGGATTTGCCTCCACCGCTCCTGTCCACGAGCTTTCGACGGAACACTTCGACCGGCTGCTGGCGGTCCACCTCCGTGGCACCTTCCTGTGCACGCGCGCCGCGCTCCCCGGAATGTACGCCCGCAACTACGGCCGGATCATCAACACGGCATCGCAGCTCGCCTACCGGGGCGCCCCGGGCCTCAGCCACTACACCGCAGCGAAAGGCGCGATCATCTCTTTCACGCGTTCGCTCGCCCTGGAACTCGGTGAGTCCAACATCACTGCGAACTGTGTCGCCCCCGGTGCCACGCGAACCCCGATCTTGGACGGCGTCCCCGAAGTGATGCTGGAAGCGATTCGTCAGACGATCCCGAAGGGGCGTCTGGCCGAGGTGGAGGACATTGTCCCGGCCTACCTCTTTCTCGCGTCCGAAGAGGCGCGGCACGTCGTCGGGCAATGTATTTCGCCCAACGGCGGCGACGTGTTCCTGTAGCGCGGCGCGCGCCTCGTCGGCACCGCGGGGGCGAAAGGGCTCCCCTACCGGCTGAGGATCGGATTCTTGATCAATGACGGAATCACCGGAGTGATCTGAAATCTGAGCTGAAAACGCTGCCCGAAAATGTCTTCGCTCACGACCGAGTACTCGCCGCCGACCTTGATGTTGACTGGCAGTTTGCCCACACGGACTGTTTTGCCCACGTAGAGTCCAATGGGAACGTTCCACTTGTTCCCCGATGACGCCTTGTCGTTGTATGTAATCGTTGGATTGAACCCGACCTGCCAGGCATCTGGCAGCTTGTAATTGAAGAAGTAGAGAAGGCTCATCTGGCTGATGTCGGGTGTGCCAGCACGTTGGCCGGCCGATCCGATCTTCCAGAAGTAGTTCGGGAAGACGCCGAACGTCGCCTTCTCGGTCTTGTAACCCACCACCACGGCGGGGCCCATGGCCCACTGGTTCTGGCCCAGGTCGTGGCTCGTGGCGGAGGGGAGCTGGAAGATCGGGCCCCCACCGAGGATGAAATGCCCAGAAATTCGGTCGGAGGGAGCCAGCAGGAGGGGCAGCTGAATGTCACCAATTCCGCCAATGTCCCTAAATTGGTTGGGACCCTTGGGAACGGGCCTATTGAAGATCAGCGGAACGACCGGTCGGGTGATCATCCTCCACTGGTCCGCCCCTTCGCCATACAAGGGAATGGGCATCACGGGCTGGAAGACCATCAGACCGCCAACCTCGGGATCGCCCGTATTCAGGTCGCCGTCGAAAGACTGGGGCGCGTTGAAGCTGGAGGACAGGGCCCAGAGGTCGCTGAGCGGATTGGCGAGCTTATTGCCGACGTCCCCCAAGCCCGACCCCGATGGCTTCGGCTGCGCCGGCGCGGGCGAGGGAGTCGCCAAGACTGACAGGGCTCCGCAGACGACGCAGACCAGGGCCAGGAGGTTTCGGGGCGATCGTCCGGTACGCCTGCCTTGGGAACTCGTCGATGCAATCGCCTTCATGTCCTCGCTTCCTCGTCTTCGCGATGTCGAGAAGGTTGGTAGCACCGGAACGAGTACATCGCCCCAACGTGAAGTTGTCGTGGCGGTTCGAGGGCGACGAGGCGAATCGGACTGCGCAGTTCGCCCGTTGTGGTCCGCGTCGAGTCGCTTCAAGCGCAGCACCTTCACTTGGCTACAGTGCCGGTTCCAACCGAAGGAACATGCCTTGATGCTGCCCATCGCTCGAAAGACAGTCCTGGCCGCTGCCCTCGCGCTGGCAATGCCGTCGCTCGCCATGGCGGAGGTGTCCGAGGAAGCGCTGAAGTCCATCTCGATCCCCGACACGGTCGAGGCCTCCATCGGCGTCCTGAAGTTCTTCGACGGGGTGCCGACCGACACCACCGTCGCGACGGCCTACGACAATCTCGATCGGATGCGGGGTGTCGAAGGCTACCTCGACAACCTCGGGGCCGTGTCGGTCAACAACGTCCTCGACGCGCTCGCCGAAGCGGGCGCAGATGCGCCGAACAAGATCGCCGTCTGATGGATTCCCAGACGCTCGTGGTGACGGCCAACAACTCGACGCTCTACGCGTACTCGGGGACCGACCTCGCACAGGACGGTCCGACGGTTATCGAGGTGCCGCCGGGCATGCTCGGCTTCCTGGGCGATTCCTGGCAACGGTTCGTCGGGAACATGGGCATCACCGGACCGGACAAGCGGGATGAAGCGGAAGCCGGACGGCTCGTACGACCTCTACTTCGCGCCGGAGGCGCCGGGCGGCATGGAAGGCAACTGGCTGCAGACGGTTCCGGGCAAGGGCTGGATCGTGATCCTGCGAATGTACGGACCCTTGGAGTCGTGGATCAACAAGACCTGGCGTCCGGGCAACATCGAACGGGTTCAGTGAGCTCACCGTGCTGCACCGCCCTGTTGGAGGCGCCTTCACCTTCGGCGATCCGGTCCACCGCGGCCGGCTTCACGCACAGACTCGTGGCTCGACCGGGAGGTAGCGATGAGTGATCGAATCCGGTTCCTGCTGAATCGCATCGGCGAGCGGCTCTGGGTCAAGCCGCTCGCGGCATGCGTGTTGTCGATCGCTGGCGCGTTCCTCGCGAGGATGGCGGACGGCAGCGGGCTCGGGAAGCTCGTGCCAGAGATCAGCGCGGACTCGATCGGTACGCTGCTGAGCATCATCGCCGAGAGCATGCTGGTGATCGCCACCTTCGCGGTCGCATCGATGGTCTCCGCCTACGCGTCGGCGAGCAACACCGCGACGCCCCGAACCTTCCCGCTGGTCATCGCCGACGACGTTTCCCAGTACGCGCTCTCGACCTTCATCGGTGCCTTCATCTTCAGCATCGTCGCGCTGATCGCGCTCCAGAATGGCTACTACGACAAGGCGGGGCGCTTCGCGCTCTTCGTCCTCACGTTGTTGGTGTTCACGCTGGTCATCCTCACGTTCGTGCGATGGGTGGATCGCATCGCGCGCCTGGGCCGCCTCGGGACGACGATTGACAGCGTCGAGGCGGCAGCCGCGGAGTCCCTGCGGCGGCGGCGCCGCATGCCCCACCTGCGCGGAGTCGCGCCGCGCCCGCATCGGGACGGGAGCCGGGCCGTTTATGGGGAGACGATCGGCTACGTGCAACGCGTGGACGTGAGCGCGCTGCAGAGCCAGGCGGAGGCCGCGCAACTGCGAATCGCAGTGGCGGCCCTGCCGGAGACCTTCGCGGCGCCGGGCCGCCCACTCGCATACGTCACGGCCGATTCCGGAGACTCATCCAAACTCGACACCGGTCCGATCGCGAGCGCATTCCTGATCGCGAACGCCCGGAGCTTCGACGAGGATCCCCGCTTCGGGCTCATCGTTCTCTCGGAGATCGCGAGCCGCGCGTTGTCGCCGGCGGTCAATGATCCCGGCACGGCGATCGACATCGTCGGCCGACTCGTCAGCCTCTTCGCCCTCTGGCTCGAGCCGGCAGAGGACGCGGAGCCCCGGGCGCTCGACTGCGATCGCGTCGAGGTGCCCGCGTTGTCCCTGCACGACATGCTCGACGATGCCTTCAACGCGATCGCGCGCGACGGAGCCGGTAGCGTGGAAGTCGCGGGACGAGTGCAGAAGGCGCTTGCATCGTTGGCGGGAATCGGAGACGTGACGACGCGAGACGCCGCGACGCGGCATGCCCGTGCGGCGCTCGCCAGGGCCGAACGCAAGCTCGAGATCCCGGAGGATCTGGAGATCGTGAGGAAGCTGGCCCGCTTCGCGGCTCCTGCGTGAGAGGCCGGGCCCCGTGGCGAGGGGCTCTACAAGGTGATGCAGCGCTCGGACGTGGAATGAAAAGGCACTCTGGCTGACTGTGCGAGATCAGCAGTGCTCGACGAGCGATGCGGACTCGTCAATTCGCACCTCGCGCCGCTCCATTCCGCGTGTGCCAGGGCGGCCGTTGGCCGTCGCCGTGCTGCATCGTCGCCCCGTCGTCGCCCGCGTTCAGGCGGACGGGCGGCGTGTAGAAGGTGAACTCGGGCGAGACGCGCCCGACGACCCGATCCTCCCGCTTCGCCATCTCTTCGACGAACGGTCGGGCGGATTCAGGAATCGGGCTCCCCGACATGATCTCTCCCACCTTCATCATCACCTCTGGCCCCAGAGAGCTATGTTTCAAAATTGACTTATCTGATATAGAAATTGGGGCGCAGGAGCACGAACCTGTCTGTTCTCTTTATTCCTTCGCTCAGACGAGCTGATCGAGTGCCTAGAGCTGCGCCTCGGTGGCGGGATCTACATCGTGACCTGGTGCTCAAGGGTGCTTGTGAACTGGGTCGCTTCGTCGTTGGTGAGATCACGGATAATCCTCGCAGGCCACGACGTCGCCTCCGCAGCTCGGCGGCACCACGAGCGAGATTGTTGCCTTGCCGGACCTGGAGACCGACATAGATCAGTGATGCCACCACCGCGACGCCGCCCACCAGCTCCCCGATCGCCCCGAGTTCCATGATGTCCATGAGAGTCCCTCCTCTGGGGAGGAAGCGTATCGCGAACTAGTCATGAACCGGCGTATGCGTAGGCGGCGACCGCGATCTCGGCCCGCCGTGGATCGGTGGCCCCTCGGGCGTCAGCGTGGATCGAAGAGATCAGTAGCCGGCGCGTTTGTCTACGAGGTTGTCCATGGGCTCTCCTCGCAAATACTGGCCGAGGATTGGTTGAAACAGTGCGACCGAGTGTTCCCAATAGTTCGAGCGAATCCCGGAGTAGTGGGGCGTGAGAATGACGTTCGGCAGGTGAAACAGCTCGCTGTGTTCGGCAGGGGGCTCCGGATCGGTGACATCCAGGCCGGCGCCCCCCAGGCGCTCCTCCTTCAGGGCTTGGATGAGAGCGGTTTCCTGAATGATCGCTCCGCGCCCCACGTTCACGATGAAGGCGTTTGGCTTCAAGAGCCGTAGTTCCTTCTCGCCAATCAACCCTTTCGTCTCTGGTGTGAGCGGTGCGGCAACCACCACGTAGTCCGACTGCGTGAGGAGCTCGGGTAGTTCCCCTGAGCCGAGTAGCTGATCCACGCACGCCGGTTTCGCCCCACCACGACGCCTGCTGCCAACGACACGCATACCGAGTGCCTTGCAGCGCTCGGCCACGGCCAAGCCAATGCTACCCAGCCCGATCACGCCGACCGTCCGACTATGCAGTTCCGCAATCATCGGAAATCGCCCGAGCATCTCGGAGCGCGCCCACCTGCCCTCTCCTTGGAAGCGGTAGGCATCGTGGAGGCGTCTCGCGAACATCAGCATCACACCGAGGACGTGCTCGGCGATCGGAATGCCGTACAACCCGCGTGAATTGGTAACGAGGATGTCGCTTTCGATCATCTCGGGAAACAAGACGTGGGTGGCACCGGCCGAGGTAAGGTGCAGCCATTTGAGCCGCTTCGCAGCGTCTAGATCCTCACCGCTGAATCGAACGGCGTACAGCACCTCTGTCTCCGCCAGCGCGGCAAGGCGTGCGCTGGGATCCGGATCCTCGACTAGATGGATGCTTGTTTCGGGAAAGGCCTGTTGAAGCCGATCGGCAAGAGCTGTCGGGAACTCTGGAAACCCCTTGAGTCCAACCGCGCCAGCGAAGGAGATGGTCACACGAGTCATGTGGGTTCCTCGATCAGCAATCGCTCCGTGCAAACAGGCTTTCTAGCAGAAGCACTCGCTACACGAGCGTCACCAGAACAGCCAGCCGCCGATGAACTCCCCGAGGTTCGCGAGTTGGGTGAGGTTTCTGGTCAGGCCCCTTCCGGCTTGAGGGCATCCGGCAGTTTGTAGAACTCACCTTTCCGAATCTTTGGACGCATCTCGTTCACGGCGCTTCGAAAGTCTTCCGCCAAGTAGACGCCGTTGGATTCCCAGGTGTCAGCAACGATCGCGCTGTCCTCGAGCACATTGGCCAAGGTAACCAGGAGTGGATGCCACGACGCCTCCGGCAAAATTCCGTATTGGTACTGGCGATACATCGCCTGAACCATGTGCATCCACCGACCGTAGGACCAGACGAAGCGTTGCTTCTCCTCCAACGACTCTTCGTCGGGAGTGAAATAACACCTGCTAAAAACCGCGGCGAAGTCGCCCTCCGCGCCCGTGCGCAGGTATTCCATGTTCATGCGGCCCATTTCCAGCTCGGCCGCACCCTGCGCAAGCCGGTTGCTGTGGCGGATCTGCAAGCCGACGAACACAAGCGAGACGACCACCGCCAGGCCTCCCACTATCTCCCCGATCGCCCCGAGTTCCATGATTGTCATCGGGATCCCTCCTTGGGAAGAAGCGTATCGCGCTGACTACCTGAGGACTGGGGTCTCAGCGGGATGCGGCGGCTGCCGAGGAATCCTCGGGCATCTCCCGAATGAGCCACTCGACCCACTCGTAGGCGCGCGGGTTCCGAAGCCTGCGCCATTCCTCGATCCAAGCTTCGAGCTTGCGAAAGACGACGCGGCTGGCTGCTCCCCTCAGCTCTTCCACCACCTCAATCGGCAGGATGCTTCGATGCACCATGAGACCCACGCCTTCAAACATCATTCCGACGACGAACGCTTGATCTTCGGCGTCCGGTGCGATCTCACGAAGCTCGGGGGCTGGAACTCGATCGTGCAGTGTTTGCAGCATCCGAAACGCGCGAACGAATTCGGGGTTCTGCCAGGAACGCACCAGCTCAAGGGCTGCAAATTCCAGACGCTGGCGGCGATAATCGCGAACTTGCAGAGCTGCAAAAAAGATGGCGCCGATCACCGATGTGGCCCCGAGGATCTCGGCGATATTGGCGAGCGTCTGTAGGTCCACTGAATTCCCTCCTCGAGGAGGAATCATACTGGAGCGGACTCCGTGATTCGTAGAGCGGTTCTGGTTTGATCTATCCTCTACCGCTATGCGATCGCATCGAAATCCCAAGCGGATCCTCGGTGTCGGGGTTCAGCTTCCCGAGGTGGAACGGGTGGTTCGGTGGCCGGAACTCTCGGCGATGGCACGTGCTGCCGAGACCGCGGGCTTTGACAGCGTCTGGGTCGGTGACCACTTGCTCTATCGTGAGCCCGACGGCACGACCACCGGCCCCTGGGAGGTATGGAGCACGCTCGCGGCGCTAAGCGCGGTGACTGAGGTCGTCCAGCTCGGTCCCCTGGTTGCCGCCACGAGCTTCCACCATCCCGCGATGTTGGCGAAGAAGGCAGCCACTGTGGATGAAGTGAGTAATGCCCGGCTGGTCCTCGGCCTGGGTGCCGGCTGGAACCGCATCGAGTATGACGCGTTTGGCTTTCCGTACGATCACCGGGCTACGCGCTTCCTAGAGGCCTTTGAGATTATCCGTCGCTTGCTTGGCGGTGAGAGAGTGAGCTTTGAGGGGCGCTACTACCGCGTCCGGGATTGTGAGCTGATGCCGCCGAGTGCCAACCCAAACGGGGGGCCACCGCTGCTGGTCGGTTCCCCGGGACCGCGGATGTTGCGGGCCACACTTCCCCACATCGATCAATGGAACGCGTGGTTCACCTTGTTCGGGAACCGCGTGGAGGGACTGCCGCCGCTCTTCGAACGGCTCGACGCCGCCTGTGAGGAGGTGGGTCGCGATCCCGCCACTTTGGTACGGACGGTGGCACTCCTCGTCCGGGCACCTGGCGGGACGGGCCGGCGGACGGGTGATCCGGAAAAGGCGGGAGACGAGCCGATCGCGGGCGATCCAAGCCAGGTAGCCGAGGCGTTGGCGGGATTCGCAGAGGCCGGGGTGCATCAGGTGCAACTGGTGCTGGACCCCATCGAGCAAGGCGCCATCGAGGGGTGTGGCGCGGTCATCGAGCAGCTCGAAACTCGGTAGCATCAGACAAGGCGACCGCGAAGGCAATGCAATCATGGCTCGCCGGCGCCGCCCCAATCGCTCCGAGTTCCATGATGTTCATGGGGGGCAAAAGGGAGCTGACCTGGCGGACTTTAGACGTGGACGACTTGATCCTTCAGGGCATAGTTGAGCGCCAGGACCTCAGCCTTCTCGAGCTCGCCGACGCCGTGTTTGGATAGAGCCTCCAAGAGATCGTCCAAGACCGCGATGAACTCCGCTTCCGAGATGTTCATCCCCTGGTGGGCGGTCTTCATATCCTCACCCTTGTATACCTGCGGTCCTCCCGTTGCCGAACCCAACAGATCGACGACGAGATCGATGATCTCGGCGTCAGTCTTGCTCGCGTTGTCATACCGGGTCGAAATCGCTGGGTTTTGATGATGCAAGGCTAGAAGATCGGTCACGATTCCGCGTATCTTCTCTTCCCCACCTAGTCGTTCGTACAACGTCCCCTTTGCCATAACAGTTCTCTCCGAGGGCCCGTCCTGCCTGATTGATGCTGATAGTTGCCCCAATGCGCCCTGTCCTGCGCCGTGCCGCCTGAATCATAGTGTGCCGTATCCCCCGCAAGTAGAGGATGCGACCGGATGCAAACATGGTACGCGACGCGCGGGGACAAGGCGCTCGCGAGGAAACAAGCCCTGCCCGATATTGCGCTCGGATCCTGATAGCAGCGTTGCAGCAGCGGGAGCGGACGCGGGCGGACAGGGCGAACGTCGGCGGAAACGGTGCGCGGGCACAAGAGCCTGTTCCGCATACCTTTCTGGACGTGGGCGGACATCGTGGAATCCCGCCGCTGCCAGCTCGTAGTTAGCAGGTCGCCGGTTCGACTCCGGCCGTCGGCTCCAGAAAAACACCTTCGGAACCAGCCCCTTGCGCCGCGGACGGAT
>CAZTOE010000036.1:0-23634 GCA_964615045.1 uncultured Spirochaetales bacterium | reverse complement strand
CGAAGGCCCCCTCCGGCACCCCTTGGGAGGCGTGCACCAGGACGCGCGTCCCCGCGGCGGCCGGCATCCCGTTGGCCCGCCAGACCGAGATCGTCGCCTGGGTCGCCTCGGCGACGCCGACGCCCACCAGTGGCGGTTCGAGCTCCACCTCGAGCTCTGCGGGGTCGCTACTTCCCGGAACGACCGCGATCGAGGCGAGGTCGGTTGCGGCACCGGCTTGCGCAAAGAGCCGCGCCATCGCCGGCAACGCAATGGAACTCGGCGGCGCAAACTGCCCGGCCACACCGCCCCCGGCCGTCGGAGCGGAGTTCGGCGAGACGCTGCCCAGTGAGGTGGCCAAGGTCAGCGTCTGGCCGTCGGCCACGGGGCTCCCGAATAAATCGGAGGCATCGGCCTGGAACGGCAGCAGCGTGATCCTCGCGGCGACACTCGCCGCGCTCGGATCGAGAGTGACCTGGGCCGGATCCCCCGATGTCGGGAGCACCACGATGGGGAGCTCTGCACCGAGGCCAGGCAGCGAAACTCCCGCCCGCTCGGCTTGCGCGGCGACACCCGGGCGCGTGAAATTCGCGACGGCGTTCCGGGCGCCGGGACCGTCGAAGGAGCCGTTGCCGTTCCGGTCGAGATCCCCTGGACCCGGGAAGTCGGAGAACGGCGGAAAATCCACGTCTCCGCCCAGCGGGCTCGAGTTCACGATCGTGGAGTCGCCACCATTGACTGCTCCGTTTCGCGCCTCGAAGGTCACCGGCAGGGGACCGAGCGACGCCCCCCGCACCACGGGGCTCACGAGCGCGCTCACGGGCTCCGCGGCACCGCCGCCGACCACCGCACCCACCGGTGCCGAGAGTTCCGCAATCGCCGCCTGGGCGGAGTTTGCGATCACCTGTGCCGGAGCGCTTGCCGTCACACCGTCGGCCGTCGCTGTGATCGTGTAGTTACCTGCCCCGAGCGGCGGCAGCCAGGAACTGATCGCGATGCCTGCGTTCGTCGTGGGCATGGAGCCACCCGGGAAGCTGCCCCCACTCGCGCCGAGGGTAACCGCGGTGGCATCGGCGACGGATCCGACGCGCTCGTCGGCCGGAAGCGCGTAGACGATCACACGCACTTCGTCGGTACTCCCGGCCGCGACGGCCGGTGGATCCACGACGACGTGGATCCGGCCGACTGCATTGGGATTGGACCGAACCTGAAGCTCGGTTCGTCCATTGGCTGCGGCCCCCGGCACGCGCGCATCGATCCGCGCCTGTCCCGGTGTGGTTCCCGGAATCATGAAGAGCGTCGCGCGTCCCACGCGGGTCGAGGTCGTGACGCTGGCCTGCCCACCAAAGCTTCCGAGGTTCGTCATCACCTCGAGCGGCGTCCCGTCGGGAACCACCTGGCTCCGGTCGCGTGCCACGACTTCCACCTCGACCGTATTGGTGGGCGTCGAGGCCGTTGCCGCCGCGCCCGGCGTCGCCACGATGCGCACGAAATCGGGATGGACCGGGTCGGGTTCGACCTCGACGGTCACGGTGTCGGTGTCGCACACGTCGGCGAGATCACACGCTTCGAGCTGAAACTCGAACTGAAGCTTCTCCGCCGTCTCGGGAGCCACGAAGCTCGGGGAGTCGGTGTCGTTCCCGACGAGATCGACGACCGGACCGGCGAGGCGCTGCCAGGCGTAGCGCAGCGGATCCCCATCGGGATCGCTCGACTGCGCGCCCGAGAGCAACACGAGCTCCGTTTCGAAAACCTGCGCGGGCCCAGTGGCCACGGCCTTCGGGGGTTCGTTCACGGGCAACGCGTCAAAGCTCACTTCGGCGCTCGCGGAGGCCGCTTCGTTGTCGGTCACCGTCACGCGAAAGCGAAACACCGTCGGATCCGGCGCCGGCAGACCGGGCACGCGGAAGGTGGGATTCGCAGGATCGCTCAGGTCGAGCGCCACGGCTGGACCCGCGAGCTGCTCCCACGCCAGGGTGGTCGGGTCAGAATTTGGATCATTCGCCGCGGCGCCCAGGGTGACGAGGTCGCCCTCGGAAGGGGTTCCGGGACGAACCGATGCCGACACTGCGGGCGGGTCGTTGATCGGAATGACCTGGACCGAGATTTGGTCGGGCGCACCCGTCAGTGCGTCGTCGCTGGCGGTGACGGCGAAGACCAGGACACTTTCGACGGCAATATTCGGCGCCACGAAAGACGCGTTCACCGTGTTCGGGTTTTGTAGCACGGCGACGGGTCCCGAAACTTGACGCCACTGGAACGTCGTGGCGTCGCCGTTGGGATCGGTCGCAGTGGCCGCGAGTTGGACTACGTCGCCCTCGATCACGCCCACCCGGTCGGGGCCCGCGTCGGCACTCGGCGGCGCGTTCACCTCGAAATCGAAGTTGTCTTCGTTGTCCGTCGCGTCGAGCTCGGGCACGGGCGATGCGCCGACGGCGACGAGCGTCGCGGGTCCCGGTTGCGCGCCCGACGGAAAATCGAGCTCCACCACCCGGGACCCGCCGGGTGCCAGCGCCGCTCCGAGGGGAACGGTCGTGTCGGGCGGCCCGCCACCTGGGCCAACCGAGATCGTGGCGCCCGCGGGCAGATCCGAATCGCCGTCGTTCTCGACGCGCACAAAGGCCCGCGCCGTTCCGCCCTGGGGCGGGCGCACGGGGTCGACGGACTCGACCGAGAGCGTGAGGTTCGGCGGGAACACGAAGCTTCCGACGTAAACCCGAAGACAGACGAGCGCGTCGGTGGGCCGGATCGCCTGATCGCCCTCGGGCACGACATAGTTGTCGCGCTCGAGGCGCACGGGAGCCACATCGGCACGCTCGAGGGGAAGCGAGGCGGGGTCCACCAGGAACACCGATGCCAGCAGCAGCGTCAGCGCGTCGTTCATCTCGACCCTGCCGTTGCCACCGTCTGCGACGTCGCAGAATCCGCGGCCGGCGGCGCCGGCCGGAAGGCTCGCGGCAAGCGCCGTGACCAGCGCAAGGGTCGACAGGAGCTGTTTGGAGAACCGGGCGCGCTTCGCGCTCGACGGCACCCGGGGCGGGGAGGCGAGTCGAATCACAGGGTACTTCCGCATGGGCCGGCGGCCGCGTCACCGAGGGACCGGGGGAGAGTCGGAGGGGGAGCGGCTGATCAGCTCCTCGCTTCCGCGCGCCGGAATATCCGTTGCCACATCAAGTTTTTTTAATTGTTACCACGCGCCCTCCCCAGTCGGCAAGTGAGGAGCGCGAAACCCGCAAGAGTCTAGCGGGAGGCCTCGAAAAGACTGCCAGAATCCGTTCCCTCCGACGAGAGAGCGGGAAAACCAAGATCTCAGCGCATTGAGCGCTTCGGTGGTTCCAACCGACCGCGAGGCGCTCTATTCTCTCCTCGTCGTCGGTGGAGCCCCCACCTCGACGCCGCACGCCCCTGGGTGGGCCCGCGGCCATCGGAGCTGAGCGCAGCGCGGAATCGCCCGAGTCATCCACCCGACGACCGGGCACCGGAAGCAGAGGAGAGATTGGTATGAGGCTTGGGGTAGGAAGCTACGCGATCGGTGCGCGTTGGACGCGCTCCGCGGTCGCCACCTCGTTCTTGGTGTCGATGTTTTGGGGGTCGGCTGCAGGTGCGGACGTGCTTCGGATGCTCGTCTCCTTCGACACCGTTCCCCCGATTCCCGTCGCGACCCTCTCTCTCAACATCGACTTCGACACGGCGGAGTACAAGCCGATCGGACCCGGCACCCAGGTCACGGTGATTCCCGAGACGCTGCTGCAGGGGTGGATTTCGCTTGCGAACGAGCCCAATCCCGGCGGGCGGGTCTATTTCAGCACGGTTGACGGCACAGGCACAGGCGTGATTAACCAGGCGGGCGCGCTCTTCTCGGTGGAGTTCGACATCCTGGGTCTCGACCAGGGTCCGCGGCCCGTCCTGTCCATGATTTCGATGAGTGACAACAACGTCCAACCGATCCCACCCGGCATGCAGCCGGTGGTGGTGTCGTCCTTCACCGTGCCGGAACCCGGTGCCCTGGCGAGCCTGCTCGGTGTGGCGGCGGCCCTCGGCGCCCTTGGCTCCCGCCAGCGACGCGCCCGCAGGCGATGCGCCGCCTAACGCTGGCGGCGTCGGGCCAGTCCCGCGAGACCCAGCCCCAATAAGAGCACCGTGGTGGGCTCCGGCGTCGTCACCGGGGAAATCAGCCACGGCGGCACGGGGCGACCTCGGGTGAGAGCCGCGACGGCATCGACCTCGAAGGTCTCCTCGATACCCGGGGTCGGTGTCGGCACCCCGTCGTCGATGATGCGAAGCGAGGCGAACTCGACATCGAAGGGGAAGAGCGCGTCGAAATCGACGGCGATCGCCGTATCGGCACCGCCAGGCCCCTTGCCGGCGCTCGGGAGGGGCGCGAGCACGTCGACGAGACCCCCCAGGAAGAACAGCGACCCGTCGAAGCCGCGCCCGTAGAACGCGGCTCCATCGAGGTCTCCATCCTCGAAGATCAAGAGCTCCGAACCCACCAGTGAATCACCGACCGCGATGATCCCATCGTTCACGACACCGTAGGCGAAGCCCAGCTCGATCACGCCGCGGTGGCCGAGCGCCACGCTCAGGTGGGTGTCGGGCTCCGCAAAAAAGGCTCCGATGTCGTCCGGTGCGAAGAGCGCCGCGGTCCCGTCGAGCCCGGCCGCCGTGTCTCCAAGGGGCGCGGTCGGCCGATAATCCACGACACGCGTCGCGTACGAAGGGTTCTCCAGTACCTGAAGCGGGGACAGGAGTCGCAACGCCGAGGCCTCACTCGACCCCAGGAGTGTCGCAAGCACAGCGCCGCAGCCGGCGACCAGCGTTCGAAGCCACTCCCGGGACGCAAACTGGAACCGACCACGAGACCTGAGGCGAGATCGAAGCCGGGGCGCGCGGCCCCGACACAGCTTTCGCTTTCGCATATCCACCATCCACTCTCCGCGATTCACGCGGAACCACATCAGCATCAGCATCCGAAAGCATCGAAGTGCGGGGTTTATCCTACATCAGCTATGATCTCATTGTCGACGCTGATTGGAAGCTCTTATGCGGTTGTGGAGTGGTTGGCTGGCGGCGGTCGCGATCCCGTGTGCTCTCTTGGCTGAGGCCATCCCTGCGGGGGCCGGCGAGACCGTGGTCGAATGCGAGTACGTCGGAGAGCGGGAGAATCTCCCCGGTATCGGGTCGGGCGACCTTCGCACGGCTCGGCCGACCCGCGCCCGCTTCGCGGGCGCCCATCACTCGCTGGCCGAAGGCCCGCCTGCCGGAAGCGGGGGTCCCGACTACTCCGGGCTGGGCGTGTATCGACTGGGGTACACCCTCGACGGTCCGGGAGAATGCAGCTGCGACTCCACTGGCCTCCCGGATCCCTACTCCGATGGGGTCCTGAAAGAGCGCTTCGCCACCCGTGGCGGCCGCCGGGTCGTGGGCCCCGGCGGGAGCTCGGTACACGGCCTGCCGGTATTCCAGAACACTCCGTCCTGCTTCGGGGAGGACGCCCAGAGTACGCTCTCCACGAGTTTTCTGTGGACCTTTGCCGTAGAGCGCCGGGTGACCGGAAATCTCCAAGTGGAGCTCTGCCTGGACATCCGCAAGTGCCAGGAGGAGGACGATGCCCTCGGGCAGTCGATGACGATGCATCTCCCCGACTTCCGGGACGAATACGGCTATGAAGCCCCCCTGGTGGCCCGCGTGGTTCACCATCGCGGCCGGCTTTGGCACGAGCCCGGACTGTGCGTGTGCGAGGACGCCGATCTCGCCTGGCTTCGGACTCCCGTACTGCGCCGGGCCGAAACCCGACTGCTTCCCTGGGAGTCGCTTCTCGATCCCGTCGAGGGCGAAGAGCTCGAGCACGTGGTGGCCTTCATCGGCCGTGATTGCTTGAGCCTCTCGATCGAGAACCTCTGGCAGGTCGCGCCCCAGGACTTCATCACCGTCGAGGTATTGGTCCCTGCTTCGGCGCGCTCGCGAGTGCGCGCCAGCGCAGACGCGGCCGCGCTCTGTTATCTGGGAACCCGGCTACCCGGGGAGCCCGACTGACTCCTTTCGGCCCCGACGAAGGGCCAGGAGCGCGGCGAGGGCCGCTCCGGCAAGCGGTGCTGCCCCGGGCTCCGGGAGCGCGACCAGCGAGAGACCGAGTGGATGGCCCGTCGCCAACTCCCCCGCCCCGTCGGCCGCGACCGACGTCACCCAGTCATGGTAGAGACCGTCCGCCGCCGTAAGACGCTCAAAGGCGGGAGTTGCGAGGCTACCGTTCCACAAGAAGAGACCCTTTCGCGTTCCGATCGCCACGCCGCCCTGGCCATCGTTCGCGAGCGAGGTGATCCAGTAGCCACCAAGTCCCTCTTCCGCCCCGATCTCAGCGAACTTGAGACCCGGGAGTTCGCCAACGGCGACGAAGAGTCCGGCGTCGGTTGCGATCACGAAGTGCCCGGCTCGATCGACGGCAAGCGCTCGCACCGGCGAGTCGGCCGGCAGGCCGCTTTCGGGCGGGAAGGCGTGCACGCGAGCTTCGCCGCGGGGATCCTCGACGATGGCGAAGTTCCACGCGTTGGTCGTGGCGCGCCCCAGGGCGACGTCGCCCCGCTCGTTCACTGCGATCGAGTCCGCCGCCCAGATCTCGTACGGGAGCTCGACCTCGGTCCTGGTCCCATGAACGCCCCCCTCGAAGATCAGGAGCGCGTCGTAGCCAGCGGCGCACACCGCGCCACTCGGATCCACAACCGCAGCGCGGGTGGCGGGCACGTCGCGTCGGAAGCGCACGTGGGACTCGCCGCGGCGTCGTTCCCCGAACCAGAACTGCGCGGAGAAATAGAGGGTGCCATCGGGGCCCGCGGTGACGTGGGTCGCAGGGAAATCCGCGCTGATCGGTGTCTCGCGGACTTGCCAGTCATCGACCCATTCGATCGCGCCGCTGACCACGCTCCCCAGCACTTCGGGATGAAGCGCCAGCGACGCGGGGGTGTTCATCGGCCGGGTCTCCAGCACCCTCGCGCCGAACGCCTCGCTTCCGAGCCCAACACCGGTCCAGAACACGATGGTCCAGACCAGCGCGCGATGCCTCATGTAGCCCCTCACCCCCCGGAAAGCGTAGCGTTTTCGACCCTATTGAGTTTATCGAGCTACATCAGAATGCCCTTGTGACTCTCGACACACCGATCTCAAAAAGAAACCGCCCCCGGAGAAATAGTTCTCCGGGGGCGGCGCTTGGGCAAATTGCCCGTCTTCGGGTCTAGGGCCCTTCGGGTGCCGTGGTGAGGTACGAGACCTCGCAGCTCGTCGCATCCACGAAGAGCTGGGCCTGTTCGCTGGCCGGGACGTGCAGCGTGATCTCGATCAGATCACCCCGGAAGGGGTTCACGAAGAGCGAGGTCGGATCCAGCTGGGTGATCTTCGGCTTGCAGCCGAGGAATTCCACCGGAAGCCCTTCGCTGGTGTCGATCCGCTCGAGTCCCGGTGTCGTGATGGCGTCGATATAGCCATCCTCGCAGTCCAACGGGGCGCCCTTGCCGCAGATCCGCTTCACCCGGAGCCGAACCGGCTCGTCGCGAATCATGAGCTTCTGTCCGAAGCTCGGGCGGCTGCTGTACATCGGCACGAACGTCTCGGCCGGATTGTCGGTCCAGGGCGTCTGCGCGCACACCGAGCACGAGATATCGAACTCGTCGTCGCGGATCGCATCCTGCAACTGGATCGTCCACTTGAAGGTGGCCGCCGAACCCTTGTTGGGGACGGTGCCGGGCGTCCGGGGAATGCGCGGGAAAGTCGCGTAGACACCCGGGCGACCCTGCACTTCGACCGCCCCGCCGATGACCTCGAATTTCTCGAGGAGCGAGACATCCATGCCGTCGTTCGGGTTCACCGCGCTGCCCCAGGTGAAGCCGTTACCGAAGGGCAAATCGGGCAAGAGCGAAAAGAGGTTGTCGTAGCCGACCCCTTCGTGCTCTTTGCGCATTTCGAAGTTCGGCGGCCGACAGATATCGTCGAGCACCGCGACAGAGGGTCCGGCCGTCGCCATTTCGACCCGAACGTCGGTCCCATCGACCACCGCCGTCGCCGTGGCGTCATTCGACAGCGAAACCTGCGGAAGCAGATCGGTCGCCGGGATGGCGTCCCAGGTACAGGTGATCTCCACCTCCCCACAATTGGGGGTGTTGGGATCGGCGTCTCCGCCACAGTCGACGTCGTTGACCTGCGGGAAGGCTTCGCCCCCCAGGTTGAGGTCGCCGGCGCGCAGCGGCCCCAAGGTGGCCGTGAAGGCCCCGTTGGCGCCCGGCACCACGTTGAAGTTGGTCACCGTCGAGTCGCCACTCAGCTGACAGCTCGGGTCCTCGAGAAGCCCACCCGGCACGGTGCTGGGGAAGTCCTCCAGGACGACCTCGTCGAACTCGCGCGCGCCACCATTCCGGATCGTGTAGCGCGCGGAGAACCGATAGGTCTCGCCGATGCAGCGAGCTTGGACAGCTTTGTCGAACTCGAGTCGATCGGCGATCGCGAGCAGAGTGACGAAGTCCTCTTCGCAGCCGTCGGGCGTTCCGCCGGCGTCCCAGCGCGCCAGAAAGGCGGACTGATCGACCGTCACGGCCCCCGGAACGGGGCTGCTCGGATTGGCGCCGCCGGGCAGGCTTGTGATGTCGTCGATGAAGAGCAAGACCTCATCAGTCGTGTTCCCAAGGCCCGTCACCGTCCCGGTGGTCCCAGCTCGGTAGGAGCCCACCCTGGCGCCCGCAATACAAGTCCCCGGGTCAGCCGCGGTGGCCTCGGCGGGGCTCGAAAAATCGGCGGCCATCGTGAAGCAGAGATCGCCTTCGGCATCGGCCGCTCCAGCCTGGACCAGGTCCCCCACCTCGGCCCGGGTCACGAAGAATGTGTAGCCGTCCAGGACGGAATCCAACGTGAAGCGATAGCCCTCGTCGCTCCCGATCACGGGAAGCTCGGTGATCTCCAGCGATACGGTCGGGGGCGGATTCGGGTTGCCGTCCCCATCGACGTCGCCGGCAGCACCTGCCTGGTCGAAACCGACTGCCATCTCGCCATTGTCGAGCACGACGAAACAGACATTCTCGATTTCCCAGCCGGAATCGGGAATCGGGACTCCCCCTGCCACCGCACAGCGCAGCGGACTCGAGCCGGGATCGGGGTCGGAGACACAACCGGCGTTCACGATGCTGGGCGGCGGTGTCGGTCCTTGGAACGCGGCCACCAGGGCTTCGAGATCCTCGTAGTCGCCGACTATGCCGGGTAGGGACTGTGCCGCGGCCGGGAGGCTCGCGAGCGAAAAAAGAGCGACGATCACCGCGGTGACCGTACCCTGGACTAGCCAAGTGAGACGCTGCATCATCTTGCTTCGAACCTCCTCAGCGGGCTCTTGCCCAGGGGCAGTCGCCCGCCGGACCTGCTCCACCGTCTTCTCCTCAATGACATCCATCTGCATTCCGAGATCTCGATTCCACATGTGCGCGGCATCCGTCTCTGGTTGAAAACGCGGCATCACTCAAACACCAACAAGTCGTCGTCGCCCTGGGGAGTAGTTACCCGGCTCGTCCCGTCCGGGAGCGGGTCGGCAACGCCCACCTGGGCGTTGGGGTCGCGGTGAATGGCTTCGAGCGCGCGCGCGGCGGCGCGTTTACCGCGGTCCCAGTCGTCGTTCGCAAACATCTCTTCGAGGGCGCCTACGACCGGCGCCAGCTCGACCCGATCGACCGCGATCACGGCCGCACGCGCCGCGTCGGAGCGGATCGTGACGTACGGGTGATCGAGCGCCTCGACCAGGAAAGCGGTGAGCGTGCCGGAGTCGGGCGCGGCCGCAGCGGCCGCGTAGAGGAGCTCCCGCATGATCAACGTGTTCTCCGCCGAACGGAATTCTTGGATCAGCGGTGACATGTCGTAGGCCGCCAGCGAGCGCAGCACATCGGTACGATCGCCGACGCCCTCTTCGGCGAGGTTGCGTACGGCGGCTTCCGCCGCCCCGGCCGACTCGCGCCCCGCGAAGCTCGCGAGCGCCGAGATCGCCTGGGTTTGAAGCGTCGACGAGCCCTCGCGAGCGACCTGGGCCAGCGCGTCGACCGCCGCCGACGAGTCTCTGCCCGAGAGCGCGGCAATGGCTTCGAGACGCTCGTCAAGGGAAGCGTTGGGGTCCTTGGCGATCGCGATGGCCTGCGCGAGCGGCATGCGCTCTTCGGCGGCGCGGCTGCCGGGGGTCTCGACCACGCGGCTCGCGCGTGAAGGTTGGGTCTCTAGAGGGGGAACGAAGCGCTTGGCCTGCCCGTCTCGGGAAAGCGCGACGATCCGCTCCAGGTCGCCGGTCTCATCGTAGACCTCGACCCGGTTGAAATTCTTGTCGAGAATCGGCTCCAACGCGTCGCCGGCTTCCCCGCGTTCGAAGCGCGCCGGGCGATCCAATAGCGTCAACTCGACTCCCTGGCGCGCCGCGAGTTCGAACAGTTGTCGCTCGGCCTCTCCGGCGCTGAACTCGAGGGAATGGACGCTGGCGGGGAGCAGCAAGAGGGCGGTGGCCCCCCCAAGACCTTGGAGGGCCTTGGGGAGGAGCCGCCTGTGAAGGCGCGGAGCGGATTGACGGACAATCGATTCGCAGCCCGTCTTGACTCGATGTTCCGCGTTCATGGTTTCCGCTCCGCGCCTTCTAGGGTTCTTCCCGATGGTGTGCCACTCGTAAGCCTGATCACAGGCCTACGGCTGCGCTCCCACCGGACCGCAGATCGCGTCCTTGTTCGGGAAGATTCCCTCGGCCGGCTGGCAACCGCGGATGTAGGACACCTCGCAGGAAGTGGCGTCGAACATCCCAAACACACGAGCCGTGTTCGGTGTTTGGATCGCGATTTCGATCAGGTCGCCAGCAGCAAAACGCCCACCCGGGTTGTCGATCACGAGCACCTTCGGCTTGCAGCCGAGGAACTCCACCGCGCCCGGATCCTCGTAGCGATAGTATCCGTCGAAGTCGCGGGTGCCGTTCCCGTAGTAGATGCGCTCGAGGCCCGGAATCTCGACCGGATTGACATAGAGATGCTTGCCCGGTTGCGGGATCCCCGTGCCCTCGGTGCACTCGTAGGACGTGTTGTTCTTGCCGCAGATCTGCCGGGCGGTCATCCGCCAGGGCTCCTGCGGCTGGTTCAACTTGTAGATCAGCCCACTACCGCGGGGTCCGTAGTACTCCGGCCGGTAGTTGAACCACTCCAGGTCGGGCACATAGGTCTGGCCGTCGCCACCGCCCTGCGGGCGCATGGCGCACACCGAGCAGCTGATCTCCAGATTCGAGAAAATCTGGGAGCTCTTGAGCCCGATGCGCCAGATGTGCGTGGCGTCAAACCCGACCAGACGACTCTCTTGTAGAATCTCGGTCGGAATGGTCTGCCACTGGTTGGAACCGCGCGGGAACTTCTCGACGGCGCCGACGGTGAAGAAACCCTCTCCAGGGAAGAGGGGGTTGCCAACAAACTCGTCGACGTCCTCGGGTCCGTACTCCGCACCTTCCATGGCACCAGTGGTGCCGTTGAAGGTACCCGAATGGGGCGGCATGATGGGCGAGCCCACCGGGGTGCAGCCCGCATCCGGCGGATCCGCTTGCAAGCAGAATCCAGAACCTATGCGGTAGCAGTCGTAGTCGGTCCAGCAGGGCACGCTCGGGTTGGCCGAGCACGCGCCCTCGCTCCCGATCAGATCGAGAGCCGTGTCTTTCCCGACGCATTCATGCTCTTTCACCATCGCTCCGGCGAAGCTCACCGAGGGGAGCATGGCTGCTACCCCGATCGCCACCGCGAATGCGAAGAGAGAACTCCAGCGCCTCATCTTCATCTCCTTCTCGTTTCTCTCGTTCATTTTCTCTGCCACAGCAACCACTCCCAGCTCTAGATGCCTTCACCAGGATTCAGGGTGCCGATGTAGCAGAGCGCGGCGGAGTCCTGAGCGCCGAGCACTCGCACGCGAGTGCCGCCCGGGACCTTCACCTGCACCGTGACGTAGTCGAACGGGGCGATCATGCCGTCGTTCTTCACCGTCTTGATGATGCAGTCCTTGCCGATGAACGCGATGCTCTCGTCCAGGATCTTCCACTGCTGGTAGCCCGGGGGGCCGACATCAGCGGCGAGATCAAACTGCGTGAAGATCTCCTCCTCGGGGAACTTCGGATGGCGGACCGCACGCAGGGTCGGGTTCACAATGTCCACCAGGCTGCGGTCTTCACACGGGCAGCTCGAGGGCCCGATCGTCTGGAAGGGGTCCCAGTTTTTGCCGCGGTGGTGCACCACGCGGATGATCGCCGGGTACTCAAAACCATTGCTGTCCTTGAAGAACTCGAGGCTTTGAGTCGAGGCCTGGCCGAGGTTGTCTTCCTCTTCCTGGCACTTGCGAACGTCCATGCAGATTTGCACCTGGATGTCCGAAACCGGCTGGCGCCCGAGAGCGAAGGTCCACTGGTAGTCCGTGGGGAGCTTCTGGTTCCCGCCGATCTCCGGGCAGTACTGCAGGTTCTGAAACACCGGATAGCCGTTCACCGAAGTGCGACCGGCGCTCTGAACCGCGCCATAGGCCCGGAACTGTTCCTTGAGAATGCCACCGCCGGTCGAGTCCGGAAACGGAAGCGCTACGTAGCGGTCGGGGCTCCCAACTCCGGGGCAGTTGTTGCCGCGAAGCTCGTCCGTCGCCCGGACGTACTTGCCTTCCTCTTGCATGCAATAATCGCCGCCTTCGACCAGCGCGGCGACCGGGCCGTCGTGGCCGTTGTCGCCGTACCAGGGGCAGTCGCTGCTCTCGTTGCAAAGCCAGCCCGACTTGCTGCAGTAGCCCACCCGGTACTCAGGGCGTTCGCACTGCTCGGCGCTGTAGGGCACGCGGAAGAGATCCTCTCCCACGAAGTCCTCAAAGCAGTTCCCATCCGGGTCCTGCTCGGACGGCAAGCAACCTTCATAGTTGGAGCGCCCGGGAGGCGGTCCTTCCGCAATCGAGTTCATCGATCCCGCGAGGCGCGCGGCCAGCGGGTTTCCGGAAAGGTCAGTTTCGACGGCCGACTGATCCCCGTTTCCGATCTTGTTTTTGTTTTCGACGTTGCCGACGAACTCTTTCTCGAGCACCGTCACGCCGGCATCCGCCACCTGGACGCCGAGCCCCAAGCCCAGCGTCACCGCGAGTACGAATCCAAGCCCAATCCTCATCTTGGAACTGCCTCCATGTTTCTCGCCTTCTTCAGCGAAGATGGGATCGCGAGGCCTTGGCGAGCGACTCGCGAACCCTCTGCCCCACCGCAGTGGCCGAGGGGCTCATGCGCTGAGTAAAGCAAGCTGCGTGCCGATTCTGGGGATGTCCCCCCAGAAAATAAAAACTGTGTTTTTTCAGTAGCTTACGGGAAAGACTCGCGACCGGACTCCGCCTACAAGCCGCCTTTGCCCGGCTTTTGCGACGGGCCTTGCCGCCCGAACCGGAAAGCTTCGTCGGAAACCGGGGGCCGACGCCCCCGCCGCCCGGCGTCACTCGGGATCGCAGACGTCCCCGATCCCGTCCCCGTCGGTGTCGGCCTGGCCGGCGTTGGCGTCGGCGGGACAGTTGTCGCAGACGTCGCCCACCCCGTCGCCATCGCCGTCGGCCTGGCCCGGATTCGGGTCAGCAGGACAGTTGTCGGAGCCGTTGCCCACACCGTCGCGGTCGCCGTCGGGGCCAAGGCTCACCTGCATCGTGTCGGACACCGTGAAGCCGCCGTCGCTGCAATCCGTCGCTGTGAGCCGCAGTGTGTAGCTACCGGGCGCCTGCCCCGTGAAGGTCGGATCTTCGAAGCTCGGGTTGCTGAAGCTCCCCGCGCCTCCCGCCGGCTGGCTGACGACCGACCAGGCGTAGCTCGGCAACTGGCTTCCGACCGGGACATTGTTGGGATCGCTGCTCGAGCCGTTGAGCGACACGGGCTTTCCCTCGAGCCCACTGCGGTTGGGCCCGGCGTCGACCGTCGGGGGCTGGTTCATCATCGGAACCGTCACGCTGTTGTTCGAGGGGTTGATGTCGGCGGGCGCGGTTCCGAGTCCCTGGATGGTGGTCGGAACCAGATTGACGGTGAGGCTTCCCGCGCCGAGGGGTGACAGGAGCGAGCCCCGCAGCGGCTCCTGGGGAACGCCCACCGGCTGACAGTCGAAGGACCGGCGATCGAGCGAGGTGTTCGCCGCCCGGAGCTCATATTGCCAGTTCTGCTGGCCGGTGAGTCCGAGGTCCTGCCCCCCGATGTTCTGGAACGAGACCTCGACCAGCGCCTGCTGACCGGCCTGGCGCTGGCAGAGCGGTGTGCCGCCCAGCGACAGAAAACGCACGCTGGTGATCGCCATATCGGGCGAACCAAAGCCGGCGCCACTCCCCACGCAGAAGTTGGTGTCGTTGCCGCCGACCGTGGGCGGAAAGAGGTTGTTGATCTCGTCGTCTTCGCGGGCGATGTCTTTGCTGTCCACCAGGGCGACCCAGCTGTGCAGCCCCGGGTCCAGGGTCAGCGTTTGCGAGCCACCGGGCGTGCAGAAATCGAAGTCACTGAAGGTGAGCAGCAGCTCCTGCCCCGGTGGGAAGGGGTTCTGGAGCTGGACCTCTCGGCAGGACTCGCCGGGGGGCGAGGGACCGGAGGACCCCGCGTGAGGCACCTGGCCCAGATGCTTGGACTCAAAGTCGACCCAGACATCCGTGCGCAGCGTAAAACCGGACGGGATCGGCAGGTCGCCGGCGTTTTGGATGCGCAGCGAAATACTGAGCGGCGTCGAGGGTCCCGGGAAGGCCGGCTGGACCGCCGAAGAGCCCACCGGGATCACCACCATGTCGGGCTTCAGGCCGGGGCACTGGACGACGTTGACGCCTTCGGGCTGCGAGAGGTTGTCCGCGAAAGTCTCGTCTTCGAACTCGAAGTTCGGGTCGATCGCCAACGACCAGGTTTGCGTGCCAATCGGGGCCTCGGGCAGAATCGGACCGACGTTCACGATGAACGACCGGATCGTGTAGTCGGTTTCGGCGCACGTTACGCCGAGGGGCGAGGTCCCCTCCGGACAAACCGTGACGCAGACCTCCGGGCTCGGCGCCGGCCGGTCAAAGACGCCGTTGCCATTGCCGTCGTAATCTTCAGGGCCCGGGAAGTTGTCGAAGGGCGGCGCGTTGAAGTCGTAGGTGGAGATGTTGCGGTCGGTCCACGCGCACACGTCAAAGGGTAGCTCCGGGGGCTCATCGTCGTAGATCACCAGCGCGCGCAGGTACGCTTCGCTGGCCCCCGGTTCGTAGATCCCGTTCTGGTTGCAGTCGAAGTCTCCAACGCGCGGATCCGGATTCGGGAACTCGTCGAAGGTAAAGACGTCGACATCGCCCAGGAAGGGCGTCGTCGGAAGCACCCCCTGGATCGGGCCCATGCGCAGGTTCGTCTGGCGCAGCCGGATCAAGCCCACGGCTTCGAGCAACGGGATGCGCGCGTCCTCGGGGCCCACGCGACCGTCGGGTTGCGGAACGTACAGATCGGGCTCGCCGGGTACGCCCGAAGGAATCAGGACCCCCGGCGCCAGGTCCACGTCGGCGTCGCCGTAGGGCGGACAGCCCCAATTGATCAGGAAGACCGAACGCTGCAGGGTGATCAGGGCATCCCCGAGGTTTCGGATCCCGTCGGGTTCGGGGCAGTAGCCCCCTCCTTGATTCTGGCCGGGTGCGACGTCGCCGGGGATCGCCCAGCCGGACGCCGCCCCACCACAAATACAAGCTACTGCAATCCCGAGCCTGGCCCACTTCCACATCGAGAGCTTCCCTCCGCGATCCGCTGGTCGACGCCGTCTTTCCGTGCAGACCGGCATCAGCCCTGGGCGTTCCCGAGCTCCCTCTGAATCATCGCGCGGAATACGTCGAGCGACTCCGCTCCGTAGATCGGGCGCCCGTTCACGAAGAACGCCGGTGTGCCCTGCACCCCCGCGTCGCGGCCCGCGCGCAGGTCCTCGGAGACACGCTCCGAGTAGCGGCCTTCGTCGAGGCAGGTTGTAAAGGCCTCGACATCGACGCCGGCGCTCGAAGCCAGCTCTTGGATCTTGCCTTCCTCGGCGAGTTCCGCCTGGTGTTCGAACACGAGATCGTGGAACTCCCAGAACCGCCCCTGCTCCTCGACGCACTCCGACGCTTCAGCCGCGAGCCGGGCCTGCGGGTGAATGTCGAGGGGGAAATGGCGGTAGACCAGGCGCACCTGGCCCGGGTACTCCTCCAGGAGCTCCTTCATGGGCTCCACCATCCGGCTGCAGTAGGGGCACTGGAAATCCGAGAAGGTCACGATCGTCACCTTCGCGGTCTCGGGCCCCATCGAGGGACCGCTCGCTCCGCCCTCCAGATCGACGACCGGCACCTCGGGGTACTCGAGCAGGACTTCGATCTTGGCGTTTTCTCGGAGGTTGCGGAAAAAAGACTGGCGAAGCTCCTGCTTCCGCTCGTTGACCCGGTACTCCACGATGCGGTCGCGGACTTCTTCGAAGGGCTGGTCGAGCTGGGCCGAATAGCGGTCGTAGAGGGCGCGGAGCTCTTCGTCGGACACGTCCTTTGACTTCTCCTCGACCTCGAGCTTGAGAAGCTCACCCGGCGTAATGCCGCGGCGCGCCGCTTCTTCCCGAAGCAGGTGCGAATCGATCAGATAGCTCGTGTAGGTCTTCTTCAGCTCGAAGAGCTTTTTCTGATGCTCGCGCTCCATCTGTTCCATGTCGCCCTCGATGTAGCGGAGCAGCTCACTCTCGGGGATCGGCTCTCCGTTCACCCGCGCCACCACGGCCGGCGGGGGCGGCGGAGCCACCGCGGGCGCTGCCACTTCGGGGCCGCGGCTCGCGCAGCCGATGATTGCGAATCCCGCCAGCACCAAGAGCGCGGCGGCCAGGGTCTTCGGGCTAAAGAACATGGGATGGTCCTCCTCGATTTCTGCACGGCAAGATTCTGCGCTGCTCAGCATGGAGTGGTGTTGCCACTCCCATCCACCTGGATGCAAAGGGAGTTGTTGTTCTCGTTGGTCTCCTGAAGCTCGCTAAAGGGATCGAGCTGCAGTCGAACCTGCGCTGGCGTCGAGCCCAGCGAGAAAATCTGATCGGGGAGGAAAAAGGCAGTCTCGCCGATCGGCAGACAGTCGAACGAGATCTCGAACTGGATCGGGTTGATCCCCGCCTGGGACACCGTAATGCGCGCATCGGCCGGAGCCGGGAGGAAGGGCGTCATGTCGGCCGTCCCCGCGTTCGAGAAGCGCGCCTGCACGCTGTAGCCCCCCCCACCGACGAAGAGCTCGAGGGCGTCGGCGCGGAGATCGACGCGGTCTCCCTGACTTGCGGGCTTCGTCCCGAGGCAGAACTCGACGGAGTCGACGTTGTTGGACTCAGTCGCCTCCTCAATGTCGCCGTCGCTGTCGCACGTTTGCAAACCGGAATCGAGCACGGCATAGAGCACGTGCGATCCCGGTAGCGAGTTCTGGAAGTTGGTGGAGAATTCGACGACCTGGTTTTGCCCGGCGGCCACACCCCCCGATATCTGGGTGAAGATGGAGCTGCAGTCTCCCACCTCGGGGGGAAAGCCAGGATCGAGGAAAAAGTCGATCGCGAAAGTGTCGTCGATGTCGGCCGTCCCAACGTTCGCGAGACTCAGCCGAAGCGTGCCCATCCCGCCTGCGATCGGTGGGGGAAACAAAAAGCCCAGCGCCTGCCCCTGGCCGGGAGCGGCTTGAAACGTGAGGTCCGCGATCGGCGGGGGCGGCGCGACCACCTGGACCGTCGCCATCGCAACATTGTTGGTCTCATCGGGCTCATCCACCTCGTCTTCCGCATCGACACGGAGCCAGAAGTCCGCGGGACCCACGGCGGCCGGCGCATCGACCTTGACGGAGGCGATGAAACGCGTCGGCGTGACCGGCCCAAGGTTGCTGCAAGCGAGCGGGGCCGCCGCCGGATTCGCGTCGGGATCCTGGTTGTAGGCGCAAACGCTTACGGGATTCGCCACGACGTCTGTCGCGACGCTGCTCGCGACGGTGGCCGCCAGGATCAACGTGCGCAGATCCAAAATACCGTTCCCCTCGTCCATGTCCTCGGGACCGGGGAAATTGCCGAGCGGAGGTCGATCGGCATCGCTGGCGAGCGGCGTGAGCGGATCCGAGATCACGCCGCCCTGGACGCGAAAGTCCAACCCCTCGACCAGGTGCACCAGTTGCACGCTGTTTTGCAACAGGAGCAGGGCGTCCGCGAGGGTATTCGAGCCGTTGCCCATCACGATGCAGTCGAGCCCGGCTGCGGGCCCGCAAGGCTCGACGTCCACGCTCTTCCCGGGCACCGGATTGCCGTTGCAGCTGAAGCCGGTCACCTGTCCCACGACGAAGCGCAGCGCCACCAGCGCGTCGTCGGGGCCGTTGCGGCCGTCGCCCTGAGGACACGCGAGTGGCAACACCGCCGCTCCCGGATCGATCGGCGCCACGTCCCAGGGCACCGCGCGCGCGGCCCGGGCCCAGCCACCCCCGACGACGGCGAGGCAGCCGAGCAAAGCAAGCGTGATCGAAATCCGGGGGGTTCGCACCTAGCGCCTCATCGCCACGCGCACGTCGATTTCGGCGCGATTGTTGGCTTCCTGCTCGCCCTCGTCGACCTCCTTATAGGGGTCGATTTCCACGGCGACCTTCCAGATCCCTGCGTGCGTGAACGCGATCGGGATCGGCGGAAGCTCAAAGGATTGGCCCGCGGCCAGGAAGCGCAAGTCGACCGAGCGGTAGGGGGCGTCCTCGTCGGTGGGGGGTGCGCCTACAGGGCTTCCATCGGGCGCCTGGTATCGTACGGCCACGGCAAAGACGGCATCGGTGTCGGCACCGCCGCGATTCTTCAACCCGACGTGCAGCCGACCGCGCTGGCCCACCTCCGGAGTGAGGGGCTCCATTTCGATCCGATCCACGACGAGATCGGGTCGACCCTCGGGGTTGGGGGTCCCCACGGTCAGAATCACGCGGTCATGGATGTTGTTGGTCTCGTCGGACTCGACGATTTCGCCGTCGGTATCGACCTGGGTCTGGATGGACACCAGCTGGGAGTTTCGAAAGCGCATCCGCACCGGGAGCTCCACGGTCTCGTTCGGACTGAGCGGCGGTACCCGCAGGCGCCGCGTGCCGGGCAGGCGGGGCTGCGGTCCGATCGGATCGTTCACGTAGAAGTCGAGGGTGGTCGGCGCACCGGTATTGGCGCGACCGACGTTTCGGACGACGGCCACAGCCGAGACGTCCTGCTCGGCGCGCACGATCGCCGGCTCGAAGCGAATCTCTTCGACCAACAGGTCGGGACGCGGCGTCGGCGGCCTGCGCACGGCAAAGGTGGCGGGCAGAAAATTGTTCTCGCGCGAGCTCTCGCCCAAGTTCAGGTCGGGATCGATCACGAAGAAGAGTTGCACTTCCTGCGGCTCGCCGGGGCTCGCGTAGGGCATCGTGACCAGGCCCCGCGCCCCCGGGGCCAGCTCCTCTTCGAGCTGGCCCCGGGTCACGATCTCCGCGGCTCCTTCGCGCGGATCGCTCGCGAACGCCACCACCTGGATACCGCGGGGCGCGGGCCCGCCGCCCGAGTTCTCGATCATCACGGAGAAGGTCGCCTCCTCACCGATGATGGGGGCCGCGGGTTCCGCCTTTACAAAGCTCGCAAAGCGAAGGTCGGGGGCGGGCGCCCCGATGATGCGCCCCGCGAAGCGCAGCCCGGTGTACAACAGCGCGGCCACCGCGCACGTCACAGCGAAATACAAAGCGATACGCGTTCCACTCATCTCAGCCACTACTCCTCAAGAACCGCCTCGGCATCTTCCAACGCGCGCAGGCGGCGTGCGCGCTCCTGCTGGATCAAATTGAACCGGAACGCCGCGAGATCCGACCCGTCGATGACGCCGTCGGGCACCAGGTCGACGCGCTCAGCGTAGCCCTGGCTGCCCTTCCGGCTCCCGATCGCGTCTTCGATCATCGCGATGTCGGCGTCGTCGAGCCGGCCGGAACCGTCGAGGTCGGGGTCGATCTCGGGGTGGACGGGGAGCCGGTAGCGACCGTAGAGATCGAAGCCTGCAACTTCGATTTCGGCCGGCAGCGCCTCGGGGTCGACGCTCAGCTCGGCGATCGCAAACGGGGCCTCGTCGTCGTCCTGAAAGCGAATTCGTTTTACCTCGACACCGCGGGTGGCGATCGAGAGATCTCCCGAGGAGATCGGAATGGGTCGACCGCGGTGGAACACCGTGATCTCGGCGTTCAATTCAGTTCGCGGTCGTGCGACGACCTGGTCGCCCGGATCGAAGATCACGCGGAGCTGGTAGCCAGCCATCCGGGCTGCGCGGTCGCGCACGCGGCGCTCCTCCTCGGGGGAAAGCGGCGCCTCGTCGGGATCGCTTTCGAGAGCGCCTCCCTCCGAAGGAGCCTCGTCCGCCGCCCGTTCCGATTCGCCGGGTTCGACGGGTTCAACTTCGGCCGTCTCGGGACGGCCCGCGGCGTCGGCTTCTGACTCGGGTTCACCCGTGTCGAGCGTTTCCGCTTCGGGCGAAGGTTCGGGCACCTCGCGCACTGGCATGGCAGCGATCTGGGTCCCGAGAGCGCGGGTCTCGATCGGCGCCCCGCGCACGTCGACGAGCGCCGCGTCGAGTTGCAGCGCCGTGGCGCCCCCGTCGCCCCGGAGCGGGAAGCGCAACGTCGCGATCTCGCCAGCGCCCGAAACTCCGGTCGGCGACAACAAGGCCAGTCGGTACTCCCCGGGGCGACGCCCGTTGTCGGCGAACATCGTGCCCGCCGCGAGCGGACCATTGGCGCGCGTGGGAGCCCCGAGCTGGCCGGGATCAAAGCGCACGGTGAGGTCGAAGCCGCCTACCTTGTGGAGATTCGAGCCGACGACGTCCACGACGAGCTCCGAGCCCTCGACGCCGCGCGGCTCGAGACGCAACTCCTCGGCAGTTGCTGCGGCCACGAGCGTCAGCCAGGCCAGCCCGGCGACCAGGATCGCGAACGTGCGTAGACGAAACATCGAGAGGGAATGGGGGTCGAAAGTCATGGGGTCTTCAGGCTCTCGTGCTGGGGAGGGTGAGGGTGACGCAAGTTCCAGAACCCTGGGAGCTTCTCAGGGCGATCTCACCACCGTAGCTGCGAGCGATGCGGCGGCTGATGGAAAGGCCGAGGCCCGTCCCGCCCCCGCTCGACTTGGTGGTGAAAAAGGGCTCGAATACCCGTTCCATCAACTCGGGTGCAATGCCAACTCCCGAGTCCTGGACCGCAATCACGATGTCGGACTCGGCCGGCGCGCTCGAGATCGATAGCTCGCCGCCTCCGGGCATGGCTTCAACGCCGTTCAGGATCAGGTTCAGCAGCACCTGGCGCAACTGGTCACCGGGAATCGCCACCTCCGGCAGATCCGGATGGAGCTCCCGATTGAGCTTGACGTCGGCGTTCGCCAGTTGTCGTTCGAGGAAACCGCACACGTCGGAGACCACCTGGTTCGCGTCGGCCTTGGCCACACCGTCCGCCGAGGCGGGGCGATAGAACTCGGAGAGTTGCGCCACGTATTCGCGAATCCGATCGATACCCCGCTTCACGACCAACAGATGCTCTCGGCGCGGATCGGACTCCGGGGTCTGGTCCAGCAGGACAAACAGGAAATGGTCGGTGGCCTGCAGCGGATTGCTCACCTCGTGGGCGACGTTGGCGACGAGGCGGCCCACCGAAACCAGCGACTGGGACGATTCCACTTCGTGCCGCAAGCGGTCGCATTCTGCGCGCGCCTGGGCGAGCTCGGCCGTGAGTCGGGGCTCGGCCCATTGGGCAGCCCAGGCGGCTCCCGCCGCGATCACATTCAGGAAGAGTGCCGTCAGCCCGAGCTCCGCCAGCGTGTGGGTGGGACCGGGCGGTAGGTCGGATCCGAGCGAGAGCAACCCCCCCGCCGCGAAGCCAGTCACCACAGCCCAGACCAGCACCATCCCGTCGGCCACCAGGAAGGCTGCCGTCGAACCCATCGCGGCGGCGCCCACCAACACGAAGGGGGCACAAGTGAACATCGCGATCCCGGGCCGCGGGCCGAAGAGCCCCAAGTGTACGATCGTGACCGAAACGAGCGCGACCACCAGGCAACCGGCGATCCCGAGCCGGGTGCGCGCGAGGAAACCGCACAGCGGAATTGCCCCGAGACCGGGCAGCGCGATCGCAACTGCCCGCGCCCAGGATCCGCCCTGCGCCACCGAAACCGCCGCACCCGCGCCGAGCAGGAGGGCGACCAGCACCCCGACCCGCATTCCCCAGCTTGCCTGTCGAACGTTCACCGCGGGCCCCCGGGCGGTGCACTCGAGCGGCGAATCCCCTCGTCTCCGACACTGTTAGACCGGGGCGCGCCGATTCTGTGGTTCTTCAGCTTGTAACGGAGCGCCCGATCGGTGATCCCGAGGCGGTTGGCCGCTCGGACGCGGTTGTACCCGCTCTCCTCCAGGGCCTGAATGATCAGCTCGCGCTCGAGCGCCCCCAGGCGATCCGCGAGGCAGAGGTTGCTCTCGTCCGTGTCCTCGGCGGAGAGCGCGCGGTCAGAGCTCGCATCGGTCTCGAAACACTCTCGGGGAAGATCCTCGAGCTCGATGGACCGTCCATGCCCCACCACGACGGCGCGCTCGATCGCGTGGTCGAGCTCCCGCACGTTGCCCCGCCAGTAGGCCGCTTCGATCGCGCGCATCGCGCGCTCGGTGAAGCCGGTGACCGCGCGCCCGCAGTCCTCGGAGTGTCGCTTTAGGCAGTATTCGGCGAGGAGCGGAAGGTCATCGCGACGGTCTCGGAGCGGAGGCAACTGGATCCGCACGACGTTGAGTCGGTAGTAGAGGTCTTCCCGCATCCGGCCGCTTCGTGCCAACTCACGCAAGGGCTCGTTGGTGGTCGCGATGACGCGAGCTCCGAGGGGGATGACCTCGGAGCCGCCGATGCGGGTGAACTCCCGTTCCTGGAGCACCCGCAGCAGATCGACCTGGGCACGCTGGTCGAGGGTTCCGACTTCGTCGAGCAGCAGGGTCCCCCGATCCGCCAGCTCAAACTTGCCCTTCTGGGTGCGGACGGCGCCGGTAAAAGCCCCGCGCTCGTGACCGAACAGCTCGCTCTCGAGGAGTTCGGTGGGGATCGCAGAGCAGTGAACCGAGATAAAGGGAAAGGCGCGCTGCTTGCTGAGATCGTGGATCGCGCGCGCGACGAGTTCCTTGCCGGTCCCGCTCTCCCCTTCGATCAGAACGGTGGAACGGGGCGACGAACCCGCGACCCGTCGAATCGTCTCGAACACCTCCAGCATCGGCTGAGAGCGCGCAACGATTCCCGCGAAGCCGCTCTCATCGGGATCGACGCGCGTCGGCTGGGTTTCGCCGGCGCGCTCGAACGCGCGCTTGACCACGAGGATCAGCTCTTCGCTTCGAACCGGCTTGGGGAGGTAGTCAAAGGCGCCCGCGCGCATCGCTTCCGTCGCGCTCTGCACCGTCGAATAGCCCGAGGTCACGATGACGATGGTGCGGGGATCGATCTCTCGAAGCCGCTCTAGAAGCTCGCGCTGGTCGAATCCCCCGAGGTGGGGGTCGACCAACGCGACGTCGAAGTGGGAACGGTTGGCCTTCTCAAAGGCCTCCTCAGCCGCGTGGGCCGTAGCTGCGGCGATTCCCTGGCTCGCCAGCACGGAGACCATCCCCTCC
>CAZTOE010000035.1:0-23637 GCA_964615045.1 uncultured Spirochaetales bacterium | reverse complement strand
GCACCAGGTTGTCCCTGGCGTCGGCGGGATCGGGCGCACACAGCGCGCGGAGCAACTCCACCTTCTGGCTGCGAACGGCCTCGGAGTCGAGCGAGGCCGGCGGCTCCATCGCGACGAGCGACAGGACCTGGAGCAGGTGGTTCTGGAGCATGTCGCGCACCGCACCGGTGCCGTCGTAGTAGCCTGCGCGCCCTTCCGCGCCGATGTCCTCCGCCGCGGTGATCTGCACGAGCTCGACGTGGTGGCGGTTCCATAGCGGCTCGAAGATGGCGTTGTGGAAGCGGAAGCCGAGCAGGTTCTGGACCGTCTCCTTCCCCAGGTAGTGGTCGATGCGGTAGATCTGGTCCTCGCGCAGCCCCTCGTGGAGGTCCTCGTTGAGCTCGCGGGCGCTGGCGAGGTCGCGGCCGAAGGGCTTCTCGATCACTACCCGCCGCCACGCCACGGGCTCGCCTTCCCGCGTGCGGACCAGCCCGGCCTCGTCCAGGGTCCGGACCGCCTCGGCGAAGAACTTCGGGCCGACCGACAGGTAGAACAGGCGCCCGGTCTCGCGGCCGCCGGGCAGCGCGTCGAGGCACCGCTCGAGCGCGGCGAGGCTCGAGGCGTCCGTGACGTCGCCCGTGTAGTACTGGATGAGCGGCGCGAGCGTCTCGAAGCGGGAGCGGAGGTCGGGAGCAAGGCCCCCGCGCAGCTCGTTTCGGAAGGCTTCTGAGCTCTTCTCGCGTCGTGCGACGCCGACGATCGTGAAGCCCTGTCTCGGCCGGCCCTGGCCGGCGAGCCGCGTTAAGGCGGGAACCAGCTTGCGGCGGGTCAGATCGCCGCTTGCGCCGAAGATCACGATCTGGAGGGGTGCGGTCATGTTCTAGCCCGAAAAGAATAGGCGATGGACCTTTGAGATACCTGCTCGACACCAGTACGGTCACCGCCCTGCTGCGCGGCGAAGCGTAAGTGGCGGCGCGCTTGTTTTCGCTCCTCTTTCGCGAGAGAATAGAATTGAGGGAGGAGCAACCATGGCGAGACTTGCAGAAATCCTCCGGAAGCGATCCCCGGTGGTGAACATCATGACGCCGCAGCAAAACGTGGCGGACGCCGTTCAGACCATGGCCGACCGCCACGTCGGCGCCGTCTTGGTGGTTGAGGCCGGGAAGTTGGTGGGAATCTTCAGCGAGCGAGACGTCTTGCGGCGCGTGCTGGCGGAGGGGATCCACCCGGAAACCACGCTGCTGCGCTCGGTGATGACACGCGATCCCGTTACCGCAGGTCCCGACGACGAACGCATGAGCGCGGTGCTGAAGATGCAGGAAGTCGGCTGCCGGCATCTTCCGATCGTCACCGAAGAGGTGGTAGTCGACACGGTCTCGATCCGGGATTTGCTCTTCGACGAGATCGAAGAGCGCGACACCCAGATCCAGGAACTGAAGCGCTATATCCAAGGCGCATAGCGAGCCAGCAAGGGCCCAGCCCGAACGACCGGCGAGCGGAGCGAACACCGCAAAGGAAGACTCGGCATGAATTTCGAGTTCTCGGCCGAGCAGCAGATGCTGCGCGAGGAAGCCCGCAAGTTTCTCGAAGAGAGCGCCTCCTCGCTGGTGGTGCGGCAGGTGCTCGACGGCCCAGAGTTCTATCACGCCGCGCTCTGGCGAGCGGTGTCCGAACTTGGATGGACCGGCACCGCCATCCCCGAGGACTACGGAGGCCAGGGATTGGGTTACCTGGAGCTCTGCGTCCTGGCCGAGGAGCTGGGGCGCCGTCTCGCACCGATTCCTTTTGCCTCGTCGATCTATCTGGCGGCCGAGTTTCTTATGGCGGCGGGCACCGAGTCACAAAAGAAACGTTGGCTGCCCGGGCTGGCCGACGGCTCCGTCATCGGCACCTACGCACCGCGCGGCGAAGTCGCGCTTCGCGACGGCGCGCTAACCGGAACCCTGTGTCCCGTTGCTGACGGATGCGTTGCGCATGTAGCGATCGTGCGCGCGGGCGACGACCTCGCGCTTCTCGATCTCGCCGGCGCGGGAATCGAGCGAGGCGAGCTGGCTTCGATTGATCCCACCCGCAACCAGGCGGAGCTGCGCTTGGCCGGCGCCCCGGCCGAGCACCTGGGACCGCCGGGGGCGGCGGGAGAGCTCGAGGCTCGCGTCTATGACCGCGCCGCGGTGTTGCTGGCTTTCGAACAACTCGGTGGGGCACAGGCCGCGCTCGAGATGGGGCGGGACTACGCCCTCGAGCGGTATGCCTTCGGGCGCCCCATCGGCTCTTTCCAGGCGATCAAGCACATGCTGGCCGACATGTTTGTTGCGACAGAGCTGGCGCGCTCGAACTGCTACTACGGCGCCTGGGCGCTCGCACAGGGCAGGCCCGAGCTTCCGCTGGCTGCCGCCACCGCCCGCGTAGCGGCCACCCAGGGCTATCAACACTGCGCCAAGAACAACATCCAGGTGCACGGCGGGATGGGTTTCACCTGGGAGTTTGACTGCCACCTGTATTACCGGCGATCTAAGCTCCTCGCGCTGCAGCTCGGAAGCCTGGCGCGTTGGAAGGATCTCTTGGTGACGCGTCTGGCACGTTCCCACCGCGAAGCGAAGGCGACCTGAGGAGAACCGCGTGGATTTCAGCGACAGCCCCACCGAAGCGTCCTTCCGAGCGGAAGTACGCTCTTGGATCGATGCAAACGCACCCGCGCAACTGCTTCCGCAGCTTGAGGCGAGCACGTTCGGGAAATCTGCGTTCGAGCCCGAAGAGCTGCTCGCGGCGTCGAAAGCGTGGCAGCAAAAGAAGTACGACGCGGGCTGGGCATGTCTTCAGTGGCCCGCAGAGTACGGTGGCCGGGGTGCGAGCCCGATCGAGCGCGTGATCTGGTCACAGGAAGAGGGCACCTACGTCAAGCTGGGTGAGGTCTTCCTGATCGGTCAGGGCATGTGCGCACCGACGCTGATGGCTTACGCCCCTGAAGAACTCAAGCGCGCCTACCTGCCCGACCTCGCGAGCGGCCGCACGATCTGGAGCCAGCTCTTCAGCGAGCCAGGAGCCGGCTCAGACCTTGCTGGCCTCACGACCCGTGCCGAACGCGACGGCAACAGCTGGGTCATCAACGGCCAGAAGATCTGGTCTTCCGGTGCCCACTACAGCGACTACGCCATCCTGTTGACCCGCACCGATTTTGAGGCCGCCAAACACCAAGGTCTCACCATGTTCTTTCTCGACCTGCGAACGCCGGGCGTCGATATCCGACCCATCAAGCAAGTCTCGGGCGAATCGCACTTCAACGAGGTGTTTTTCAACGACGTGCGCATTCCCGACACCCAGCGCCTCGGCGAGGCGGGCGACGGCTGGCGGGTGGCACTGACGACATTGATGAACGAGCGATTGGCGATCGGCGGGTCGATGCCGACGGGCTTCGCGGACCTGCTCGACTTCGTCCTCGATTTCGAGACCGAGGAGGGACCCGCGCTGGAAGACGCCGCGCTGCGGGACAAGCTCGCCGACTGGCACGTGCGTGACAGCGGCCTGCGCTTTACGGCGTTCCGGATGTTCTCGGCGCTCGCGCGCGGCGAGATGCCCGGACCCGAAGCTTCGATGGGCAAGCTCGTGGCGGGGACGACCATGCAGGAAATCGCTTCTTGCGCCCTCGATCTCCAGGACCTCGCCGGGGTTATCCACGATCCCGAGCGCAGCCCCGCGCGCGCCAAGTTCCAGGCAATGCTGCTGCGTTCCCCGGGCACGCGCATCGAGGGCGGTACCGACGAGATTCTGCGCAACATCATCGCCGAGCGCGTGCTCGATCTGCCCGGTGACATCCGCGTGGACCGCGGCCTTCCCTTTCACAAGATTCCGCGCGGACGGAAGTAGCGAGGAAAATTCATGGCGAGTCCCGAGAACGCAAAGCTCGTGCGCCTCTTGCGGGAGAACCAGGCGCCTGCGGTTCCCTATGCGGTCATGAAGACGCAGGTCGACAAGATGCGGGAGAACTTCATCGCGGCAAACCGCGGCTTCAAAGTGCGCCCGGACACCGCGATCGATCCCGTCGACGCCGGTGGCGTGCCCGGCGCCTGGTTTACCCCCGCCGGAGCCCGCACCGACCGCGTCTTGCTGTACCTCCACGGGGGCGGGCATGTGATGGGATCGGCGGAGACCCACCGCTCGCTGATCGACGACCTCGCCAGCGCGCTGGGGTGCCGAGCGCTAGGCCTCGACTACCGTCTGGCGCCAGAGTACCCCTTCCCCGCCGGCTTGGAAGACGCCACGGCGGCGTACCGCTGGCTGTTGAAGGAGGTCAACGGCGCCCTACAGATCGTCCTCGCGGGAGACTCGGCGGGCGGCGGTCTCGCCGCGGCGACGCTCATCGCGCTGCGCGACGCCGGTGACCCGTTGCCGGCCGGGGCGGCTCTCCTCTCGCCGTGGACCGACCTCGAAGGCACCGGGCCGTCCTGTCAGACGCGCGCCGCGCTCGACCCCATGGTGACGCCGATCGGACTCCATGGCATGGCGCGCCTCTACGTGGGCGAGTCGGGCAACCTGCGCGATCCCCTCGCGTCGCCGCTGCTCGCCGAGCTGCAAGGGCTGCCGCCGCTTCTGGTCCAAGCGGGGGATTGGGAGATTCTGCGCGACGATGCGGTGCGTTTCGCGGAGGGCGTGCACCGGGCGGGGGGGTCGGTGCGTTGCTCGATCTGGCCCGAGATGGTGCACGTGTTCCCCTTCTTCACTTCCTTCATTCCCGAGGCCCGCGAGGGCGTGGCGGAGATCGCCGCCTTCCTTCGCGATTGCCTCGACGCCGCTTGAGAAGAAGACAGACCGCCATGGCCGACAACGCGACCGTGATGGTGGATGCCGACGGCCACCTGCTCGAACCCCGCGACACGTGGACCCGCTACCTCGAGCCGAGGCACCGCGACCGCGCGATCCGGATCGAGGTCGACGAGCGGGGCAATGAGGTCCTGCTGGTGGACGGACGGCCCCTCGAAGCGGTGCGCGGCCGCACAGCGCTGCTCGGCGGGATTGAGATGGATCCCGCAGAAGCGATGATTCCCGGCAAATACGTCTACGAGGACGGCTGCCCGCCGGGCAGCTACGACCCGGCTGCACGACTCGCGGTCATGGACGAGGAAGGAATCGACGTCTCACTCCTCTACCCCACGATCGGGATCTGCTGGGAGGGCATCGTCAAGGATCCCGAGCTGGCCACCGCCTACACCCGCGCCTACAACCGCTGGCTCGTCGAGTTCTGCAGCCACGACCCGAAGCGGTTGGTACCCATCGCCCATGTCTCGCTGCTCGATCCCGAGGGCGCGGTTGGGGAACTGATCCGCGCCCGCGAGGCGGGCTGTCGCGGCGTATACCTCTCCCCCGACATGGCGGCGCGTGGCGGAAAGTTCCTGGACGACGCGCGCTTCGACCGCTTCTGGGCCACCGCCCAAGATCTGGAGACACCGATCGCCTTCCATGTGGTGGTCCGCGATCAGCCGAGCTTCGCCGAGTGGAACCCCCCGATCGGCCAGGGTCGGCTGCGCTTCAACCTCTTCAATTTCGCGTTTCTCGCCATCGATGTGATGGCGGCCTTCACCCAGTTGTTGACGCTGGGGGTTCTCGAGCGCTACCCGCGCCTGCGCTGTGCTGTCCTCGAGACGGGCGCCAACTGGATCTCCGCCTGGCTCGATCGCCTCGATCACAAATACGAGGTGATGGGTTCCGTGACGCCGATCGCGATGAAGCCGAGCGCCTACTTCTACCGCCAGTGCGTGGTCTCGGCGGACCCGGACGAGAGCCTCACCGCCGAGGTCGTGCGCCACATCGGTGCCGACTACTTCGTGTGGGCCTCGGACTACCCACACGTCGACGCGTCGTTCGGAACCGTAAAAGAGATGCGCGAACGCGTCGCGCCGCTGCCCGCCGACGACCAGCGCAAGGTGCTCGGAGCCAACGCGATCCGTTTCTACGGTCTCGACCGTTGAGCCGCGGGAGCGCGGACCGCGCGCGGCGGGCAGGAGAATCGCAATGATCAAAGTCTGTGCCTTCTTCAAGCGGCGTCGGGGAACCTCGGTCGAGGCCTTCCAGGAATACTGGCGCACGCATCACGCCGATCTCGCGAAGCGGCTCCCGGGGGTGCGCCGCTATGTGCAGTGCCACACGCTTCCCGGCATCTATCGCAGGCGGGAACCGGCCTACGACGGCGTCGCGGAGATCTGGTTTGACGACACCGACGCGCTGCGCACTGTGGCGGGAAGCGAGATCTTCGCGCGCGTGCGCGCCGACGAGCCGAACTTCATGGATACGAGCAGCTACGGCGAGATCGTGACCCGGGAGCACGTCATCAAGGACGGGCCGATCCCGCCGCACGGCGTGAAGAACATCGAGTTCGTCAAGCGGCGCCCCGATCTGGACGTCGAGGCCTTCCAGAAGCACTGGCGCCAGATTCACGGCCCCCTTGGGGCATCGATCCCCCCGGTGCGTCGGTACGTGCAGTGCCACACGCGCGCGGCCGCCTATCGCGACGGCGCCACGCCGGTGTTCGATGGTCTCGCCCTGACGTGGTTCGACAGCGTCGATACCATGCGGCAGTCGGCCCAAACCGCGGAGTACGCTGCCACCCGAGCCGACGAACCCAACTTCGTCGCGGGCGAGCTGGAATTCATCATCACCAGCGAACACGCGATCGTCGCCTGACGGCAACGAATCCGGGAGACCGAGGCCGTGCACGTAGGGTACTCCGCCGTGTTTCAGAACCCCGAGAACCAACGCCCCGACGCCGAGGTCTATCAGCAGGAGCTGCGCTTCTGCGACCTCGCGGAGCCCCTGGGGTTCGAATCGATCTGGTCCGTCGAGCACCATTTCACTGACTACACGATGTGCCCGGACGTCGTTCAATTCCTGACCTACATGGCGGGTCGCACCAAGCGGGTCCAGCTGGGATCGATGGTGATCGTGCTCCCGTGGCACGATCCGATACGAGTCGCGGAGCAAATCTCGCTGCTCGACCACTACTCGGGCGGCCGCATGGTGTTGGGCCTCGGGCGCGGCGTCGGGCGGGTGGAATACGAAGGCTTCCGGATCGACATGAACGAGGCCCGCGAGCGCTTCGTCGAATACACCGAGATGTTGGTCGAGGGCCTCGAGCGGGGCTACCTCGAGCGCGATGGGAAGTTCATCCAACAACCGCGCCGCGATATCCGCCCGAAGCCCTTCAAGAGCTTCAAGGGCCGCACGTACGCGGCGGCCGTGTCGCCGGAGTCGCTGCCGGTGATGGCCAAGCTGGGCATCGGCATTCTCGTGGTCCCGCAGAAGCCCTGGAAGGTCGTCGCCAACGACATCCTGACCTACAAGCAGATGTACCGGACGGAGAACGGCCGCGAGGCGCCGCCTCCGATCGTGGCGGGCTGGACCTTTGTGGACGAGGACGAGGGACGCGCGCAGGAGCTGGGCCGGAAATACATCAGTCGCTACTACGAAACCGTCATCAAGCACTACGAGTTCGACAGCGATCACCTGAACCAGGTCAAGGGCTACGAATTCTACGGCAAGGGCTTCCAGCAGAAGATCGCCGAGATCGGCCGCGACGGAGTGATCGATTTTCTCACCGATCTGGCCGTCTTCGGGACCCCGGAGCAGGTCTACGAGCGGATCCTGCACTACCGAGAGCTGACGGGGATGAACGGTTTCCTCTCGATCCTCTCCTACTCGGGGATGCCGTGGGCCGAGGTCGAACGCAACATGCGACTCTTCGCGTCACAAGTGATGCCCGAGCTCAAGAAAGTCGAAGTCCCCGCGCCCGAGTTTGCGCTGAGCGCGTAGCCCAGCGAGGATCCACCCGCCCGGCCGACGCGCCGGGTCTTCCGGAGGAAGCCAGAATCATGACCGCAAATCAGATCGTGACCGCGTTTTGCGAGGCCTTTGAGAAGGGCTCGATCGACGACGTCATGCAGTACGTCGACGGCGACTGCGAGTACCACAACATCCCGCTCGAACCAATTCGGGGCGCGGCGGCCATCCGCAAGACGCTCGAAGGCTTCGGTCAGTTGCTCGGATCGATCCGCTTCGAGATTCGCCACCAGGTCGCCTCGGGCGACGTCGTGATGAACGAACGCGTCGATCACTTCACCCCGCCGAATGGCTCGCCGTATGGCCTGCCGGTCACCGGGGTCTTCGAGGTCCGCGGCGGAAAGATCGTGGCGTGGCGCGACTACTTCGACGTCGGCCAGTTCCAAAAGGGGACGGGGATCGAGCTCTAGGGCGGCGCGAGAAACTCGGGCTCGAGGAGATCCTTCAACTCCGAGGCCGGAACGGTAAAGGTCGTCGGGCCGTCGGCGTAGGGTGCGATCTCGTAGGGGTTGAAGTGGAAGACAAGGCCCTCGAGCGCGAGGGCGAAGTTCCCAGGCGGTTCGAAGCGACCCTGCGAGAAATGAAAGCCGGCCTCTGCCCAGGGAGTCTCGGCGGCGATCCCCCGGGCCCGGCGGAAGTGATCCTCCGCGAGATCGGTGAGAGCCGGCTCGGCTCCCGGGCGGAGCAGATCGCGCAGGTTCAGTCGGTCGCCCGTCTCGGAACGGAAGGTTGCAAAAGCGATCGTCTGGTTCGGATGCGCGCCGCCCAAATCCCAGCTCTCCTGCATCGCCAAGCTCAGGTACGCGGGGGACGCGCCCATGACGCTGACCGCGCGCCGTACCGTCCACCTCTGTGCGGCATCGGGGAAACGAGCCTTGAACGCGCGGTACTGCGCCTCCCAGCGGTCGATCAGGGCCGGCGGGCCAGCCGGCTCCTCGCCTTCCCGCAGCGGCCGGTGCAACCAGCTGGCGACGGCCGCGGCGACCCGACGCCGGGCGATCTCGGGCAGCCCATCCCGCCAAGCGGGGTAGTCGAAGCGAAACCAGGTGCACACTTCGGCGCCTTCCGGCCCGCAGCCATCGCGCTTTGCCTCGAGGCTGCGGATCTCGTGCCGTGAATGGGCGCGAGGCGGCTCACCCGCGTACGCGCAGCCGCGCAAGTTGCGTCCGTTCAACGATACGTCCGCTCGGTGGCGAAAACGCGCGCCAGACATCGTATCGATACACGTCGCCTCCTGGAGCTCGACGCGAAGATCGTTGTGGGGCAGCTCCGTGCTGGAGACGTAGACGCGACCGGCTGCGCCCACCGTCGGCGGGTTGTAGGGAAACTCCAGCCGGGGGGGATCGTCAGACCCTCCGAGTTGGGTGACGGAAATCCCCGAAGTCGCGATCTCAGCGCTCCAGAACGGCTCGTTTCCGACCGCGCGATAGGTGAAGCGACCGAGCGGCTCGGCACAGCCCTTCCCTTCGAGCACGGCCCGCTCCAAAGCCCGCACCGTCAGGCTGCGCGCGAAATCGGCTCCAAACCCCGTGGTCGGACGCGGCCCCAGCTCCCCCAGCACCTCCACATAGATTGCCTGGTAGGGCTGCGTCGCGAGCTCCTGATAGCTGCTCGAGAGCTCTCCCTGGGGAGAGCGATCGAACACCCAAACCGCGTCGCGCTCGCCGCACGGTGTGAACGAGCGCATCTCGTGCCCCAGCACGAGGTGACCTCGATGTCGTTCCGGCCCGCTTTCGGGGGGTGCTGCGCGAGCCGCTCCTGCCGCGAGGACCATGGCGGCCAGGAGCGCGAGACCCGCGGTTCTCATCGGGTGTCGAGGAGCTCTTCGGCGCGGGCCAGTAGCGTGGTGATCGAGTCGCCGATCGTTTCCCATAGCGGATCCGGCCGCTTGCCGCGGCGGTGCAGGCCCAGATTGAGACCGGTGATGATCGAGAACTTGTAGGCGGCCAGGGCGCGAAACCACTCGAGATCCCGGAGTGGTTCGCCCCAGGCTTCCTCGTACATCGCGATGAGCTCTTCGGCAGGCGGCATCGCGCCGGTCGGACCGGGGAGCCGCGGGTGAGCCCATGCCGGCTGGTCGTTGAAGGTGGCGCACCAGCCGAGGTCGTTCAGCGTTGCGGCGATGCCGGTAAGCTCCCAGTCGATCACCGCCAAGAGCTCCCCGGAGAAGGAGAAGAACAAGTTCGCGAAGTGGTAATCGCCGTGAAAGACTCCGATCGTTGCGGTTTCCGGCGGGCGCTCGAGCAGCTTGCTGCGCACCGCCGGCGCGCGTGCGAAATCCTCGGGGCGCGCGAGCTTCGGCATGAAGCGGTCCCAGCGCTCCACGTCGCGGTCGAAGGGAATCGGCTCACCCAAGCGCGGAACCAGCGGCTTCCAGGCGACCCGGTGAATGCCAGCGAGCGCCCGCATCGCCTGGCGCGCCATGTCCCAACGCGCATCTCGCGGCAGTTTCGCGGTCCATTCGCCCGGCTCGGTGCGCGCGACGTCCCCCTCGAGCTTGGGAACGACGAAGTACGGGCAGCCGAACCACTCGAGGTCGTCGCCCGCCCACTGCACCGGGCAGTGGGGCACGTCGCTCGCGTCGAGGGCGCGCAACACTGCGACCTGTCGCAAAACGTCGGCGGTCCCTTCCCACTTCACGCCCGGCGGGGGCAGCCGCAGGAACCAGGACTCGGTGCGGCCACGGCTCGCGACCGCGAAGCCGTACGCAAAGCCGGCATGGCCGGGCATCTTGTGGACCTCGGAGACGCGCGCGTCGGGATCATCGTACTTCGCGCGCGCGAAGGGGATGAGGCGTGCTTCGAGTTCGTCGAGTTCCAAGCGAATCTCCTAAACCGCGACGAAGCCGCCGTCCACGGGCAGCGCCACCCCGGTAACGAAGGAGGCTTGGTCGGACAGCAGCCACGCCACGGCGTCACCGATCTCGCGCGGCTCACCGAGCCGCCCGATCGGCTCCTGTCGGAGAAACGCTTCGCGCTTCAGACCGGTCGCCTCGATCATCCGATCCACCATCGGCGTGTCGATCACACCGGGACAGACGGCGTTCACCCGGATCCCTTTCGACGCGTACTCCAAGGCGGCGGTCTTAGTCAGCCCGACCACGCCGTGCTTGCTCGCGACGTAGGCACAGCCGCCCCGCGAACCCACCAGTCCGGCCACCGACGCGGTACTCACGATCGAGCCCCGCGTACCCTGACCGAGCATCGCGGCGATCTGGTACTTGAGACACAGCCACACGCCCTTCAGGTTGATCGCGATGGTGCGGTCGAAGTTCTCCTCGCTGCATTTGATGGTCGCAGCCCAGTCGCTCTCGATGCCGGCGTTGTTGAAGGCACCGTCGAGGCGGCCCTCCCGGGCAACGACGTCGCTTACCAGGGATTCGACCTCCGCGGCCTGCGAAACGTCGCAGCCGGCGTAGCGGGCTCGGGCGCCGAGCTTCTCGATCTCCGCGACGGTCTTCGCCGCCGCGCCCGCGTTGATATCGGCGATCACCACGCGGGCGCCCTCTCGCGCACAACGGAGCGCGGTGGCGCGTCCGATGCCCGTGCTTCCGCCCGTAATCAGGATGACGCGATCGTTCAGTTGGCCCGCCATGTCTAAAGCTCTCTCCTTGCGTTAGGCGTTTCCTACCGCGGCGACGCAGGGCTCTCCTCGGTGATACCACGGATAGCGGCCTCCCCCAAAACCCTGGGCGGGCCGCGGGCCCTCCCTAGGTCGCCTGCCCGCAGTGGGTGCACGCTAGGGCCAAAACACCACTGCTGTCGAGCGCTTCGCTCATGGTTTTGCACAGCGCACCGATGTAGAGGCAGAGGGTGCTTTCGGCGCCCGGGCGGAGCCCCATGTCCGGATCTCACAAGGCCAAGCTCGAGGCACTCGAGAAGCGCGTCGTGGAGCTCGAGGCGCACGAACAGGAGCTCCTGCAGACCGAGGCAGAGCTTCGGGAGAGTCGTGAGCGCTTTGCGCTAGCGGTGCGGGGCTCGAGCGACGGAATCTGGGACTGGGATCTCCGCACCGGCCAAGTGTACTACTCGCCGCGCTTCAAAGAGCTCCTCGGCTTTGCCGAACGCGAGTTCGACCACACTCTCGCGGTGTGGGAGGACCGGCTCCACGAGGCCGACCGCGAGGCAACGCGCGCGGCGCTGAGAGCGCATCTGAGGGACGGGGCGCCCTACCGAATTCACTACCGGCTGCGCACCAAGCATGGAGCGTATCGCTGGTTCGTCGCCCGCGGCGAATGCCTGCGCGATGCGACGGGGCGAGCCATCCGGATGGCCGGATCGATCAGCGATGTGACGGACTACCGGGAAGCCGAGCAGGCGTTTTCCCGCTCCCAGAAAGTGTACTCGCAGCTGTTCGAGACCACGCGCGACGGCTTGGTGGTCACCACGCCGGACGGCCAGGTGCTCGACGCAAACCCCGCCCTCTTGCGCATGCTCGGATATTCTCTCGAGGAGCTGCGGGCGCTCCGCTACCAGAATCTCACGCCCGCCGAGTGGGCTACCCACGACCGGCGCGCCCTCGAACAGAGCCTGTCGCGGGGCTACGCGGACCAGTATGAAAAGGAATACCTGCGCAGCGACGGCACGCGGCTCCCGATCGAGACACGGGTCTGGGCGGTGCGCGACGAAGCCGGCCAACCCGTCCAGCTCTTCGGGGCGGTCCGCGATGTCTCGGAGCGGAAACGCGCCGAGCAGCACATCCGTCGGCTGGCCTTCTTCGACGCGTTGACGGGGCTCCCCAATCGGCAGCTCTTCCAGAGTCGGCTCGAAGAGGCCATCGAAAACGCGCGCGAGCAGGACCTCTTGGTGGCGGTTCTCTTCATCGACCTCGACCGCTTCAAGCAGGTGAACGACAGTCTGGGTCACAGCGCCGGCGATCGCTTGCTCGCGGCTGTGGCGCGGCGGTTTGGCGAGGCGGTGCGTCGCGAGGACGTGATGGGACGCCCGGGCGAAGAAGACGACTTCTCCGTTTCGCGACTCGGCGGCGATGAGTTCACCATGGTGCTCACGGTGGAAGAGCGCGAACACGCTGCGGCGGTCGCGGGCCGACTTCAGCAGCTGCTGCGCGAACCCTTTCGCGTCGATTATCACGAAGTGTTCGTGGCGGCGAGCATCGGCATTGCGATCTTCCCGGGGGACGGGGAGGACGCCGAGACCCTGACCCGCAACGCCGACACCGCCATGTATCACGCCAAGGAGCGCGGCCGCGGCATCTACCTGTTCTACTGCGATTCGATGAACGTGAGCGGGCTTCGAAAGCTCGAGCTCGAGGCCGCGCTGCGCCGGAGCCTGGAACAGGGGGACTTTCAGGTTCACTTCCAGGCCCAGCACAAGGCGACAACCGGCGAGATGAGCGGCTGCGAGGCGCTGGTCCGGTGGGAGACGCCCGAGACAGGGCCGGTCTTACCCGGCGAATTCATCCCCATCGCGGAGGACACCGGGCTGATCGCCCCGCTGGGCGAGTGGGTCCTGCGCGAAGCCTGCCGCCAGATCAAGGCCTGGGAAGAGGCTGGATATCGGCCGGTCCCCCTGAGCGTCAACGTCTCGGCGCGCCAGTTTCGAGATGACGCGTTCCCGGAGTTGGTCGAAACGATCCTGAGCGAGACCGGGATCTCCCCGCAGCATCTCGAGCTCGAGATCACCGAGAGTGTCTTCCTGGTGGACGGCGAAGCGGTCGCCGATCGCTTCCGACGCATTCAGGAACTGGGTGTGAAGATCGCGCTGGACGACTTCGGCACCGGGTACTCGGCGCTCAATTATCTGCGTCGCTTCCCGATCGACCGCGTCAAAATCGATCAGAGCTTCGTGCGCGAACTGACGCGCGAAGGACCCGCCCGGGCACTCATCGAAGCCATCATCGCGATGGCGCATTCGCTCGGGATGACGGTCGTGGCCGAAGGAGTCGAGCTACCGGAGCAGGCGGAGATCCTTCGCGACAGCGCCTGCGACGATCTCCAGGGATTCCTCTTCGGCCGGCCGATCGCGCCGTCCGAGTTCGAGGCAAGCCTTACGCGCCGATGTGACTGAGCGGCGCGCGGCGGCGCAACCAGCCGAGCGCGAAGCCGACGGCTCCTACTGCCGCCGCAGCCCCGGGCTCCGGGACGAAGTCGGCCTCGAGTTGGATCAGCGGCAGCTCCAGGGCGTTGCCCGGATCAAAGATCATCGCTCCCGTGCTCTTGAGTGCCATGAGAACATCGTCGACAGAAGCCTCGGGCGCGAGTTCGCGGCGCAACGCCCACGCGCCCGCCACGTGTGGGCTCGCCATGGAAGTACCGCTCATGGTTCCGAAAACGCCTCCCGGGAGCGCAGAAGTGATGCGGCTCCCCGGAGCCAGCAAATCGAGGAAGCTCGCGGAGTTCGAGAACGCAGAGACGAGACCTGCCTTGGTGGTCGACCCCACGCTGATCGCCGAAGAGATGCACGCGGGGGCCCCGAGCGCATCGACGAGTCCGCTGTTCCCGGCCGCGACCACCGTGGCGATCCCCGCCGCGCGAAGCTGGTCGATCGCGACGCGCGCGGGCGTATTCTCGAGGTCGCATTGGGCCTGGGAAACAAACGAACCACCCGACAGACTCATGTTCACCGCCGCGATTTGAACCTGATCGCGCAGTCCGTAGACGTACTCGAGGCCCGAAACGATGTCGGAGGTAAAGGCCAGCGGACAGGTGCCACCGCCGCAGATGTCGCCCGACAGCTCACTGAAGATCTGAACGGCGATCAGATGCGCCCCGGGCGCCACGCCGGTAAAGATCGCGTCTCTCCCGGCCACGATGCCCGCCACGTGCGTGCCGTGGTGACAGCCGGGCGCCGCACACGGCGTTGCGCTGCCGGGGCCGCTCGCCTCCGTCGCGCCGCCCGGGCAATCGCCGACCGCCGAGAAACACGCCTCCATGTCGACGCGTCCTTCGAAGGCGGGGTGTCCCGCGTCGACGCCCGTATCGAGCACCGCCACATGCCAGCCCGCGCCGTCGTATCCGTGAAGCCACGGAACCGGTGCTTCGATGAGCTGAGTGCTCTCCCTCAGCTGGGGTCGGAACCAGCGATCACCCGTGATCTCGAGGACCTCGTCGCGGGCCGCGAGCGCGGGCAGGTCGGCGTGGGGAACTTCGAGCGCGACCAAGGGAAGGCGCTCGTAGCCGCGCAAGACCCGCACGCCGCTGGCAGCGAGCGCCTGCTCGAGCCGACGGCGGCGCTGACGGATGCGCGCGCGCTGATCGGCGATGAGACGCGCGCTCCCGAGGCGGGCTTCGGCCACAGCCGCAACGTCAAGGGTCACGATAACCCGAAGCGGCGGGGGTCCGGAGGCGCGCGCACCGGCCGCGCTCCCCAGGATCGCCCACACAGCGAGCCATCCGAAGCTGCGTGCGAGGACGCCCAATCCCCACCCCCTTTGGAGACCGCTTCGACCGGCCTCAAAAGAGAGTTGATGGCTAACCGCTACATTTTATTAAGCGAGGTGAGTTGCGATCGCGCTTTGCGCATCCCCGGTGCAGGGGAAAAGATCAGCTGCGCCCGAAGATGCTCGCGAAGAAGCCGCGCAGCAGGGCGATCACGCTGCTCCACAGCAGCGAGAACCCGCGCAATTCCCGGTGGGGGAGGACTACCGCTGGACCGGCCGACGCAGCCTCGCCAGAGGTCGGGGACGGGGCGGCGAGGCGCGCCTCGAGGTTGCCCGCGAAGTCTCGCAAGATACGTGCCGAGAGTTCGCGAACTAGACCGGGGCGACCGAACTGAGCTGCCGGCCCCGAGAGCACGATATCGGCATCGACCTGCACTTCGGTTCCTTGCGGGATTTCGGCGAGTCCGTAGTCGACCTCGATCGAACCTCGGCTCCCGCTCTTGCGGTCGACGCCGCGCCCCTGGATGCGCCCGGCGCGAGCTGCGGCGTCGTTGCGCACCGTCGCCTCGCCCTCGAACGCGGTCGTCACCGGCCCGAGCCGCACCGTAACGCGACCTCGGTAGCGATCCTCGCCGAGGCTTTCGAGCAACTCCGCGCCGGGGAGGCATTGCACCACCTGGGGAACATTCCGAAGCAGCGTCCAGACCTCGTCGGCCGCCTGCGCCACTACGAAACGCTCGCCGACCTTCACCGGTTGGCCCCATCGCGAATCAGCGCGAGCACCCGCTCGGGTGTCATCGGAAGCTCGGAGACGCGCGCCCCGAAAGGCGCGAGCGCGTCTTCGATTGCGCTAGCGAGGGCCGCCGGCGCCACCAGGCGTCCTCCCTCCCCCGCACCCTTGACGCCGTACTCGGTAAAGGGGGATGGCGTCTCGTGATGGCGGACCACGATGTCGGGGACTTCGTGGATCGAGGGCAGGAGGTACTCGCCCCAGCTCGAGCTCAACAGTTGTCCCTCCTCGTCGTAGACATACTCTTCGAGGAGCGCCGCCCCGATGCCCTGCGCAATGCCGCCCACGACCTGACCCTCCAGCAATCTCGGATTCATCACGGTGCCGGAATCGTGCACCGCGAAGTATTTGAGGACTTCGATGTGCCCGGTCTCGGGGTCGACCTCGACGATGGGAATGTGGCAGGCGTGCGACACGATCGGGTAGAAGGCGCCCAGGTCGGTGCGGTCTTCGTTCGGTGGGGTGGTAAGCGGATGGGCATAGGTGTGCGTGGCGCAAAGTCCGGCCTCCTCCCCCTCGGGCAGGTCGAGCTGGAACAGATGCGCCTTCATCGCGAGAGCGGCGATCGACAGCTCGCCACCGCCCCCGCGGCGGCGCACTTTCCCTTCCGCGACTTCGAGTGCGTCTGCGGGGAGCTCCATGATGTGCGCCGCGATGCGGATCAGCTTGTCTTTGAGCTTGCGCGAAGCGCCGACCGTCGCACCGGTGAGCATCACCGTGAGGCGGCTTCCGCCGGGACCCGCCGAGATAAACCCGGCCCGCGAGTCCGCGTGTTCGACGCTCACCTGGTCCGGATCGATGCCGAACTCCTCGGCCACCACCTGGGCGACCAGGGTCTCGGAGCTCTGTCCCCAAAAGGGACATCCGATCGTAGCGAGGAAGCCGCCCGTAGCGTCGATCGCCAGCCGCACACTTTCGGGTGTCGAAGTCAACGGGAGCGGGGGCTTGTCGTAGAGAAACCACCATTCGGTCGCGGCATAGGTGCTCCGCTCCTGGCAGCTGGCCAAGCCGATGCCCAGGTAGCGGCCTTCGGCCCGGAGGCGCTCCTGTTCACGACGCCAGTGCTCGATGTCCGCCTCTTGCAGGGCGAGATCGAGCACCCGTTCGTAATCCCCGCTGTCGTAGATGTTCCCGGTCGGGATGCGATAGGGAAACTCGTCGGGCTGAATGAAGTTGCGGCGCCGGATCTCCACGCGGTCGATGCCCAGCTCGGCGGCCGCTGCATCGGCGAGGCGCTCGATCACGAAATTGCCCGGGTCGGATCCCGCGCCACGGAAAAAACCCTGTTGATCCTTGTTGGTGAGAACACAGGCCACGTCGTACTCGAGGCTGGCGATGCGATAGGGGCCTACCGGTTGAGAGAGGGCATTGCCGTGCTGGCCATGCGCGAAGCGGAAGTAGGCCCCGTAGTCGTCCGTGATCCGAAGTCGCAAGCTCAAGAACTCGCCCTGCTCACTCACCGCGAGTTCGGCTTCGTAGAAGCGGTCGGGGCCCAGGTTGTCGTTGGCGGAGAGGTTGTCGACGCGGTCCTCGAGAAACTTGACGGGTCTCCCGGTGGCCTTCGAGAGCGCGGCCGCGATCAAAATGCACTTGCTCAGCAAATGTTTGCTTCCGAAGCTCCCTCCCGCGAGGCAAGGCACCATCCGCAGCTTGTGAGTAGGGACCCGGAGCATGTCGGCGAACACGAAGGGCACGAAGTTGTACATGTTGGTGTTCGACCAGACCGTCATCGACCCGTCTGCGGGCTCGAAGCTCGCCACCGCGCCCGCCGTCTCGAGGGGCTGTGCACTCATGCGGTGCCACCGAAAGCGGCCCCGGATGACGTGGGCCGCGCGGGCGAAATCGGCATCGACGTCGCCGAAGCGGAGCTTGCGCTCGAAGGCGACGTTGCTGGCCAGCCCTTCGTGGAGCCGCGGCGCACCGGGTTCCCTCGCCGCGAAGGGGTCCGCCAGCACGGGGAGCGGCTCGTACTCCACATCGATGCGTTGGCAGGCATCTTCGGCGGCGTGGCGGCTGGTGGCGGCTACCACGGCTACCGCCTCTCCGCAGAACCGAACCCGGTCGACCGCGATCGCATCCTGCCGCACCGGCTCGGCGCAGAACGCGGCCGCCGGGTTGACGTAGGCCTCGGCGTCGCGGCCAGAGAGTGCGGCGACCACGCCGGGCATCTGACGGGCCGGAGCCACATCGATCGCGGCGATTCGCGCGTGTGCATAGGGGCTCCTCAACACCGCGGCGTGTAGTATCCCGGGCACGCGGACGTCGTCCACGTAGATACCGCGCCCCGTCAAGATCTTCGCGTCTTCCTTGCGGCGCACGCTGCGTCCAACCCAACGATGCTGCTGGCCAGGGCGGGTATTCATCGCGGGCCTCCCGACGCATCGGGCCGTTCGCGAAGCTTGCGGGCGGCGGCTTCGACCGAACGCACGATGTCGCGGTAGCCGGTACAGCGGCACAAATTGCCCGAGAGCGCTTCGAGGATCTGTTCGCGGGTGGGATCGGGCTCTTGCGAAAGCAGCTCGAGGGTCGCCATCAAAAACCCGGGCGTGCAGAAACCGCACTGCAGCCCGTGCTGTTCCGAGAACGCCTCCTGGATCGGGTGCAGCGCGCCGCCTTCGCTCAGGCTCTCGACCGTCCGGATCCGCGCCCCCTCGGCCTGCACCGCAAAGAGCAAACACGAGCGCACACTCTCGCCGTCGAGGAGAACGGTGCAAGCTCCGCACACCCCGTGCTCGCAACCCAAATGGGTGCCGGTGAGACCGAGTTCCTCGCGCAGCACCTCCGCCAGGGAGCGCCGCGGCTCGACGCTGAGCTCGTGGGCCTCTCCGTTCACTTCGAGACGCAGCAAACGCCGGGGAGCCCGCGTTGCGTTCATGCCAATCTCCCCGCCTGGGCGTGCCGGGCCGCAGCGCGGAGCGCGCGAACGCTCATCACGCGGGCCAGGTGCCGTCGATAATCCGCCGAGCCGTGGAGGTCTCCCAAGGGCTCGATTTCCCCGGCCACTGCGGTCGCCGCGTCCCGGAACGCCTCCTCGCCGGGGGTCGCCCCCGCGAGCGCTGCTTCCGCCCGATGGGCGCGCACTGGGCCCGCGCCGACCCCGGCAAGCGCGAGGCGTGCGACCTCGATGCGCCCCCGATCAGAGATTGTAAGGACGGCGCCCACTGCGCAGACGGGAAAATCGTGATAGCGCCGGGCCAGCTCGAGAAACGCGGAACCACTCGAGGCGGGGAGCGTTGCCACACGAATCTCGGTGAGGATTTCTCCCGGCTCGAGAGCGGTCGTGTAGTAGTCGACGAAAAAATCCGCCGCCGCAATGGCGCGCTCTCCACCCCGACGCTGCGCCACGAACTCAGCCTCGAGCGCCAACAACGCCGCGGGGAGCTCCGCGGCCGGATCCGCGTGGGCGGCGCTCCCACCCACCGTGCCGCGATGCCGCGTCGCGGGATAGCCGACGAACCCCACCGCCTGGTGCAGGAGCGGCCACCCGCGCTCGACCGATCTGCAACGCGCCAGCCGATCCTGCCGCAGCATCGCCCCGAGGCGCAGACCTCTCGCCCCAGCCTCGAGGGCGTCAAGGCCGGAGATGCGGTTGAGATCGACCAGGAGCTCAGGTTGCGCCAGGCGAAGATTCATCATCGGGACGAGGCTCTGACCACCCGCCAGCACACGAGCCTCGGGATACTCGGCGAGCGTGTCGAGCGCTTCTTCGAGGGAGACCGGAACGCGGTAGTCGAACGGAGCGGGTTTCATCGGGCGGGCGCATCATACGTCGAGCGATGCAGCCGAGGCAAAAATTCCGTTTGATCCGAAGCCCAGGCAGCCTTGTCAAAGGGGGGCCCTTGGGAGCACCATGTCTCCATGAGTGGACGACGACTTTTCACGGAGGAGGAACTCGCGCTCCACGGGCGTGGGGGACGCGAACGGTTTCTGGACGCCCTCGGTTGCGGCGACCCCGAGGAAGCGATTCGCGTTCTCGAAAAGATTCTCGCGCGCTATCGCCAGTTCCATGAGCTGTATCACGGTTGGACCGCTTCGCTTCACAGCTTCCTCGCCGAGCGCTACGGCCATGAGGTCGCCAGCCGCCTTACGGCGCTCGATGACGTCCTGGCCCGGTCGGGCGAGGCGGGTCTCGATCTGGAAGCGCTCGTCGCCTTCCGAGATGACCCTGCCCGCGCGATCCGCGAGCGTCTCGATGCCGGGGACACCGCCGGCGTTCGAACGCGGTTCGACGCGATCGAGGCGGGGGCGCGGGGTCTCCACGATTTCTATCGAGACGCGGTCTCGACGGTGCTTTCACGTATCTACCGCGAGTTCGGCGTCGAGGCGCTCGCCGCCAGTCTGCGCGCGAGCAGCGAGAAGGACTGGATGCCGTGGATGTTGGAGGAGATCGAGAGCGACCCAAAGACCCGGTTGGTCGAGTGGGCGGAGCTCCTGGCGGTGGGAAACTTCGGTTCGATTGCGATCGAGGAGGACGACGAGAAGTTCGTGATCGTGCAAAGCCCGTGCGGCAGCTGCGGACGCCAGCACCGAGGCGGCCGCTACGACGCGCCCTGGAATCTGGCGGTGGTGCAAGAAAAGCATCCGATCACCTACGGCACCGGGGGCACCACCGTGTACCGCGCCCACATCCCGATGATGCACTCGATCATGCCCCGTGAGCGCATCGGAGCCCCCTGGCCCCTGATTCGCTGCCCGCGGCAAAAGGGCGGGAGCTGCCGCATTCACCTCTATAAGGACCCGCGTCAACCGGTTCCGGACGAGCTTTCGAGCTGGTCGACCTGAAAACGGCACCGGGAACGCCGTCGGGGCGAAACCGAAACCCATTCGGGAGGCGTATCTACCAGGTATGAGGCCCAAAGCGCCGAAAACGCGCCGAACCCGGGGTGCGGAGGATGACCGCATCCTGATGCGGCGACTGGCCAAGCGGGAGGTGGGGGCGCTCGAGGCGCTCTACGACCGCCACGCCTCACTGCTCTACGCGTTTTTGTCGCGGATGCTCGCCAACGCCGCCGAGGCCGAAGAGATCCTGCACGAGGTCTTCTGGCGGGCTTGGAGCCACCCGGAGCGATACCAGCCCGAACGAGCCAGCCCTCGCGTCTATTTCTTCCAGCTCGCTCGGAGCCGGGCGCTGGACCACCTGCGTCGAGAGCGGCGCCGGCGCGGTCTCCTGGAAGAAACCGGGGCGATCCTCACCGAGGGGCTGGGCCGCCGCGAGACGACCGACCCGTTGCAATCGGCGGTGTCCGGGGAAGACCGTTTGCGCCTCGAGTGGGCGCTATCTGAGCTCCCGGACCAGCAGCGTCGCGCAGTGGTGTTGAACTACTTCGACGGTCTCAGCCACCGCGAGATCGCCGAGCATTTGGGCGAGCCCCTCGGCACGGTGAAAACCCGCATCCGAGGGGGCATCGCCCGCATGCGGAATCACCTCCAGAGCTCTGCAGGAGGGGCCGTGGCGCCCAAGCGAGTCTGGCATGAGCTGTGAGGAGCGCCTCCCTGAAGTCTGGTTGCTCGCGGCCGATGGGCTCGGCGAGGAGGAGGCGCGCGCGCTGCGCTCCCATATCGAAGGCTGCAGCGCCTGCCAGCGCCACCTCGGCGCAGCCAGCAGCGCCCTCGAGAATCACGGAGAGGGGCTGGCCCCGGTCGAACCTCCGGCCACCGTCCGTGAAAGGTTGATCGCCCGCGCGTCGTCCTCCCCGGGCGCCCGCCCGAGCTCGGCCTCGCTCTCGGCCCGAGGATCGAGGTGGCTCTCCGATGTCGGTTCGGCTCGAACCCGTCCCGGGCAGCTCGCGGTGGCGGCGGTCGCCGGTGCACTGCTCGGGGGGCTTGTCGCTACCCAGGCAAACCGGGTCCTCCAACATCCCACGACGGAAGCGCTGAATTTCGAGCTCGGTGTCCTCCGCGACGGGGACACCTTCCAAAAGCGCCGCATGGCCCGCCTCGAGCGCCGCGTCAACGAACTCGAGCAGGGCTTCGCGCTCCAGCTCGCCGAGGCGCACCCCCACGGTACGGCCACCGTCGGACCCGGTTTCGAGCGCGCGGAGGCCTGGGTCGCGCTGCTCGAGAGCGCGCAGGGGGGCGAGGCGCCCAAGACCGAGGCCCGAGTCTTTTGCGTGGCACAAGAGCACCTCTGTCAGTTCCAGGCATCGGGACTCCCGCCCACCCCGCCGGGCGCGAGCTATGCGCTGTGGGTCACCAACCTGGCAGGGCGCTATTACCTCGTCGGCACCTTCACCGTCGACGGCAGCGGAGAGGCGAACCTGCTGGCGGCGGCCCCGGCCCGGCTGGGCGGCCTGGCGCGCAGCCTGGTCACGCTCGAAAACGGCGAAGCGGACTGGCGTCCGCAGGGCTCCGTGGTCCTCGTCGAAGGGAGCCAGAACGTTGCGGGCGTGAACTAGCCAACTGTCGGGCGTCCAACCAGCAGACTCTGCGACCATCTGCCAAACTGAGCGGATCGGGGCCCGCCGCGCTGGGCTCGTTGGAGGTATTGCTGTGGAACGACCGCTTCGCTTTGGGATCTTCCTCGCGCCCTTTCATCCGGCAGGCCAGAACCCCACCCTCGCGCTCGAGCGCGATATGCAGCTCATCGAACACCTCGACCGGCTCGGCTATGACGAAGCCTGGATCGGCGAACATCACTCGGCGGGTCTCGAGATCATCGCCTCACCCGAGGTTTTCATTGCGGCGGCCGCCCAGCGCACGCGCTCCATCCGGCTCGGCACGGGCGTGAGCTCCCTGCCCTACCACCACCCTCTGATGCTCGCCGATCGCATCGTCCAACTCGATCACATGACTCGAGGGCGCGTGATGTTCGGGGTCGGGCCCGGCGCCTTGCCCTCGGACGCGCACATGATGGGAATCGACCCATCGTCCCAACGCGAGCGCATGGAGGAATCGCTCGAAGCGATCCTGGCGCTCCTGACGCAGGACGAGCCAGTGTCTCGGGAGGCCTCCTGGTTCACACTACGGGACGCCCGGCTCCAGTTGCGCCCGTACACCTATCCGCATTTCGAGATCGCCGTGGCGGCCCAGGTGTCGCCAGCGGGTCCTCGCACGGCTGGCCGCTTCGGCGCGGGTCTGCTCTCGATCGGGGCGACCAGCGCGGGCGGCTTCGCCGTGCTCGGCGACCATTGGAAGATCTGGAACGAGCGGGCGGAGCAGTTCGGACATCGGGCCGAGCGCAACGCCTGGCGGCTCGTAGGGCCGATGCATATCGCCGCCACCCGCGAGCAGGCCTTCGCAGATATTGAGTACGGCGTACATGAGTGGATCGACTACTTCCGCAATGTCGTGGTGTTGCCGTTGGCGCCCGAGGAATCAGACCCACGCAAGTGGGCCCACGCCCTGGTCGAATCGGGCATGGCCGTGATTGGGACGCCCGACGACGCCGCCGCGCAGATCGAGCGGCTCCAGCAACAATCGGGAGGCTTTGGAGCACTGCTATTGATGGCCCACGACTGGGCCGATCGGGAAGCCACGTTTCGCTCCTACGAATTCCTGGCGAAGGAGGTTTTCCCGGCTTTCCAGGGTTCTGCGACCCGCGCCGTCGCCTCGCGCGAATGGTGCCGCACCGACCACGACCAGCTCATGGGCTCGGCGATGGCGGCCGTCGCCAAGGAAATCGACAAACACGAGAGGGAAACCGGCCACCGCGCCGCGATCGCAAGCCTCGCCAAAGGCGAGGCGCGCAGCGAGCCGTAGGCGAG
>CAZTOE010000034.1:17593-23729 GCA_964615045.1 uncultured Spirochaetales bacterium | reverse complement strand
CCTAGAATCACGAGGGGACGGACGACAGAAACCGAACCGACCTCCAGGAGAACGGCAATGAGATATCGCAGACTGGGCAGGACGAACCTGAAGGTCTCCGTCGTCGGCGTCGGCGCGTGGCAGTTCGGCGGCGCGTGGGGCAAGGCCTTCGAGCCGGACGAGGTCGGCCGCATCCTCGTGCGGGCCGCGGAGCTGGGCATCAACTTCATCGACACGGCCGAGTGCTACGGCGACCACGTGTCGGAGTCGCTCATCGGCCCGGCCATCCAGGGCCGGCGGGAGGAATGGGTCCTGGCGACGAAGTTCGGAATTCTCTTTGGCAAGGATGGGCCGGTCGGCATCGACGGGCGGCCCGAGCACGTGGTCGCCTACTGCGAGGAGAGTCTGCGTCGCCTCCGCACGGACTCGATCGATCTCTACTACCTGCACCGCGTGGACCCCGAGGTGCCCGTGGCCGAGACGGTGGGCGCGATGGGCCAGTTGGTCGAAGCGGGCAAGGTCCGGTCCCTCGGCCTTTCAGAGGTGAACTCCGCGACGCTTCGGCGCGCCCACGAGATCCATCCGATCACCGCAGTCCAATCCGAGTATTCGCTCTGGACCCGGGACCCGGAAGAGGGCCTGCTCGAGACGTGCCGCGAACTCGGGGTCGCTTTCGTCCCGTTCAGCCCGCTCGGCCGCGGCATGCTCACGGGATCGCTCGCCTCGCCCGCCGAGCTCGAGGCGTCGGATATGCGGCACCGCTTCCCGCGCTTCCAAGCGGAGCATTTCGAGCGCAACCGCGCGCTCGTCGACGCGCTCTCGAACCTCGCCGAGTCCAAGGGTTGCCGCCCTGGACAGCTCGCCCTGGCCTGGGTGATGGCACAGGGCGAATACGTGGTCCCGATTCCGGGCACCAAGCGGGTCGATCGTCTCGAGGAGAACGCGGGCGCCGCCTCGTTGAAGCTCGAGCCGGCGGATCTGCAGCGGCTCGCTTCCATCTTCGTGAAGGAGGCGATCTCGGGGGACCGCTATCCGCCCGCGATGATGAGCAGCGTTCAGCGCGAAACGAGCGCTTCGTGTTAGCGGCGGAGTGGCGGGCTTAGGGACGGGGCCAACTCGCCAGGAAGCCGATCTCCTTGACCGCGAATGGCAAAAGAATCGCGAGACTCAAGCATTGTTTGAGCAGCGCTCTGGCGAGCGGCTGGTGGAGCTTGGTCCGCGTCGATGCCGCAAAGATGTGACTCGGAATCCAGCGCGGAACGCGCGCAGCGTAAGATACGAAGTCGTCGCCGTAGCGGTCGAGCAACCGAGCCTCTTCGTGCCGGATCGCGACGCTGTAGATCCCGAAGGCCCAAGCCACGAGAATCGGCAACACCCAGGCGAGCTCCGATGCGGCGACTGCGCCGGCGAGAATCAGAACGTTTCCGACGTACAGAGGATTTCGGATGATGGCATACGGGCCCGTGGTGGTGAGACGCTTCGGGCGCCCCTGTGCGTAGTCACAATGGCACACTGACCACGCCCGCAGCGTAACCCCAAGGAGCGCGAGTACGATGCTGGTTGCCCAAACGGCGTGTGCGTTCTCCCACTCCCAGCGCCGCGAGAACAGTGCGTAAAGCAGGGGAATCCCGGCGAGAACGTTGCGATGTTCGAAGATGCGGCTCCTCAATGTCTCCAATTCGCTCTCCACATCGTTGGGGTTGAGGCCCAGCCTGGCGAACCCTTGCAACGCGTGCAGGGCCTAGAGATTTAGGTACCGGCCCAACGCATTCGGCCATTCCTAGACTACCGACCGGGGACCTCCCGCGCATCCATCCAAATCCCGTGTGCCTGGCGCGGTCGCGGGTCGCTCGTGCTTGAGCTTGCCCGCTGGTGCATCCTTGGGGCTCAGCTGCCCACCTACATCGCCGGCGGCGAAGGGGGTTATAGATCGTGGAGTTTGGAATCGCAGTCGCGACGGCGACTGACTCCTGGAAGGTCGTCAAGCGCGCCGAAGAGCTGGGCTTCACCTACGCGTGGTTCTACGACACGCAGCTCCTGTGCGCGGACGTATATGCCGTGATGGCACTCGCTGCGCACCAGACGACCCGCATTCGGCTCGCCACGGGTGTGGCGATCCCCAGCAATCGGATCGCGCCGATCGTCGCCTCGGCCCTCGGGACGTTGAACGAGCTCGCGCCGGGGCGCATCGTCTTCGGCGTCGGCACGGGTTTTACCGCGAGGCGCACCATGGGCCTGAATGCCATCAAGCTGGGGGACATGGAGAACTACGTTCGCACCGTCTATGCCCTCCTGGCAGGGGAGACGGTGGAGATCGCCGTCGAGGGCAAACGTCGCAAGATCCGCCTCCTGAACCCGGGTGCCGGCCTGATCAATACGCGCGATCCGATCGAACTCCACATGTCGGCGATGGGACCGAAGGCGCGCCGCGTCTGTGCGGAGCTGGACGCCGGCTGGGTCGACTTCGTCAGCGAGCCCGAGGGCGCCGCGGCCGATCTGCGCGACATGCAGGCCGCCTGGTCAGACGCCGGCAAGCCCGCCGGCCAACTCTATTCCACGGCCTTCGTGCTGGGTGCCGTGCTCGACGCGGGTGAGCCCTTTGACAGCCCGAAGGCGATCGCGCAGGCCGGCCCGTGGGTGGCCGTTGTGTTTCACAACCTGGTCGAGGCCGAAGAGCGCGGCAGCATCACGCCCGCCCATCCGACCCTTCTGAAAACGCTCAACGAATACAAGGCACTTTACGAGGGCTATGAGCCAAAGGACGCGCGCTACCTGAGCCTGCACGCCGGGCACCTGATCTACGTTCGGGACGACGAACGGCACCTGATCACCGGCGACCTCATCCGGGACCTGACGTTCAGCGGTACGAAGGACGCCATCTGCGACAAACTCGCCGCCCTGCGGGACGCCGGCTATCAGCAGGTCACGATCCAGATCGTGCAAGGCCAGGAGCAGGCGGTCGAGGAGTGGGCGAAGGTTGTGAGGCGCTTCCAGGGCTAGGACTTGGCGCGTTTTGCGAGCCCTACGGCTAGGGACCGTCAGCGCAGGTCGGGGAGCTGGTAGCCCTCCGCGTCGAGGGTCATGCGGATCTTCTTCTTGTCGATCTTGCCGGTGGAGGTCAACGGGATCTCGCTTCGGAAGAGGATCTCGTCCGGGAGCTGCCACTTGGCGAAGCGCTCAGCGCAGTGCGAGAGGATCTCCTCCGGGGTCGGGTCCTGACCTTCCGCCTTGACCACGATCGCGATCGGGCGCTCGTCCCACTTTGGGTGCGGAGCCGCGACGACGGCGGCTTGGGCCACCGACGGGAGTGCGCAGATGTAGTTCTCGAGGTCGATCGAGCTGATCCATTCGCCGCCGCTCTTGATCAAATCCTTCGAGCGGTCGGTGAGGATCAGGTACTCGTCGGGGTCGATCATCCCGACGTCGCCGGTTATGAGCCACCCCTGATGGAACTTGTCGGGTTGCGGGTTGTGGTAATACTCGCTGCAGATCCACGGACCGCGGATGCACACTTCGCCCACGCTCTTGCCATCGTGGGGGAGGGCGTTCCACTCCGGGTCGAACACCTCGATCTCCAGCCCCGGGATGGCGAGGCCGGCCTTGCACTGATTGGCGATGCGTTCTGCCTCCATCATCGTGAGGTGGGCGCGCTTCGCGGTCCGGCGCGAGATCGTCGCCAGCGGGTTCGTCTCGGTCATGCCCCATCCCTGGATCATCTCGCATTGCAAGTGATCCCAGAACCACTGGATGAGAGCCGGCGGCGGCGCGGAGCCGCCGCAGGTCACCCGCGTCAGCCTCGAGAGATCCCAGCGCTCCGGGTCCGCCGTGAGCGCTGCTACGGCACCCTGCCAGATGGTCGGAACGCCCGCCGAGATCGTCACTTCCTCTGCCGCCATCAAGTCCAGCAACGCGACCGGCGTCATAAACCGGTGCGGTAGCACCTGCTTTGCACCCAGCATTGTCGCGCTGAAGGGCAGGCCCCAGCTCATAGCGTGAAACATGGGCACGATCTCCTGCACGCAGTCTGTGGCCGAGAGCGACATAACGTCGGTGATGCACTGGGCCATGGTGTGCAGGTAGGTCGACCGGTTGGTATACATGACACCCTTGGGGTGCCCCGTCGTGCCGCTGGTATAGCAGAGCCCCATCGGCGCGTTCTCGTCGAGCTCGGGCCAATCGTAGTCGGGGGCTTGGTCCGCGATCCACTCGTCGTAGTCGACCGCGTTCGGGAGTGCTGTCTGCCAAGCCCCCGCGCCGGGTTCGCGGCAGATCACCACGCGCTTCACCGTCTGGATCTTCCCGGCGAGCGGTTCGAGGAGTGGCAACACGTCCTGGTCCGCCAGGATGATCGCATCCTCGGCATGGTTCACGATGTACTCGAGCTCGCCCGGGGAGAGCCGGATGTTCAGTGTGTGCAACACGGCGCCCATCGAAGGCACCCCCTGGTACATTTCCAGGTGGTAGTGATTGTTCCAGCAGAAGCTGGCCACGCGATCGCCGGGGCGGATCCCTTCGGCGGCGAGCGCGTGGGCAAGCTGGCAGGCGCGTGCCCTCGTTTGCGATAGAGACTGCCGGTGAGTGCCCTCGGCAGTCTTGGTCACCACCTCGACATCGGGGGCCACCTTCGCACCGCGGTCGAGGAGACGGTGCATGAGAAGCGGCGTGCGCTGCATGGTCATCGAGGATGCCTCCAGGGAAGGGGCTCAGGATAGCGAGCCTCTCGAAGCCTCAGTCTTCCAGTTCCCGGTCTTCCACCGCCATCCGCAGTCATCCCATCGCAGCGACCCGAGAATCATCGGACTCGCTTCGTTACTTTGCCGGGCATGGACCCGGAGATCCGCCTCGAGCCCGCGCGCCCGGCTGATGCGCGACGGATCGCCCTGATGTCGCGGGATTTGATCGAGCATGGGCTCCCGTGGCGCTGGCGGGCCCGTGCGGTGCTACCTCTGGTGTGCGATCCCGACTGCACCGTTCTGGTCGCACTGAAAGGCCGCGACCCCAAGATCTGCGGCTTCGCGATCATGAGTTTTGATTGGCAACGCGCCGAATCCCATCTCGTCCTCCTGGCTGTTCAACCCGCCCTTCGACGGCATGGCCTCGGTCGGGCTCTCGTCCGCTGGCTCGAGGTTGTCGCGCTTCGGGGCGGGATTCGCCGCGTCGGATTGGAGGTCCGCGCGGGAAGTGACGACGCGCATGGCTTCTACCGAAGTCTGGGCTACCGCGAGGTGGGTCGAATCGCGGGCTACTACCAAGGACGCGAGGACGCGGTGAAGATGGTGTCGGCTTTGCGCGTGTCGGCGGCGGCGAGGTGAGTCGGCTACACCGCATCCCACCCCGCTTGGAAGAAAGCGAGCTCCAGTTCCAGCGCCCGGCGGTAGCGCCGCGAAAGCTCCTCGGGCTCTCCCCCGAAGCGATCGAGTAGACGCTCGAGACGAGAGGCCAACGCTTCGACGTCTTGACTCGCGTAGGTCTCCACCCACTCGCGGTAGGGGCTCTCCGGATTGAGCTTGGGCAAGAGCTGCTGGCCCAGAAACGCGTAGAGGCGCATGCACGGAGTCATCGCACTGGCGATATGGCCGACGGGCTCGAGCGACGCCGTCCGGAGCAGAAAGTCGCAATAACTCTGGGTGGCGGGAAGGGGCTCGGGCTCGAGGTCGACGCCCCAGCGCGTCGCATAGCCCCGGTGCAGCTCGAGCTCGTCGAAGACGGCCACGAGCAGTTCCTTGAAGGTGAGGACCGCTTCGCGGTCGGGGCTCTTCGCGAGCGCCAGGGCGTAGGCCCGGGCGAAGGCGTCGAGGAAGTAGGCATCCTGGGCCACGTACACCTGGAAGCGAGCGCGCGCGAGTTCGCCCGAGGCGATGCCTCGGACAAAGGGGTGGGAGAGACACGCATCGGCGAGGTCCCGATGGTGTTGCCAGAGCGCTCGCGACGACTCGGGCAAGACTCAGGCTCCTAGGTTTGCGGTGGCGTCAGCGAGCCGTGCGGGTGCTTGTCGGGACGCTCGAGATAGGAGTTCAGCTGCGGGCAGGTATCTCCAGTTGAGCGCCTCGCCATGCTCACCGGCAAGAGTATACGGAGACCGCCCGCTGCTCGCTTCGCGGGGTCACGATCGCGCGGTCACCCAGCGCGCGCGCAGACAGCGCCACGCGCTCGCGAT
>CAZTOE010000034.1:0-17493 GCA_964615045.1 uncultured Spirochaetales bacterium | reverse complement strand
GTCACGATCGCGCGGTCACCCAGCGCGCGCGCAGACAGCGCCACGCGCTCGCGATCCCCGGCGCGATGCGGAATTGTCGGCCCCGGATCGCGGGCTCCACTTCTGGCCGCGCCACCAAGAGCGCGTCGAGGATTGCCATGGCGCGCCCCCGCGCACCGGTCCGCGCCAGGAGCGACGCGAGGTCAAACGTTACCGCGGGGTCGTTCGGGTCGAGCTTGTGCGCCTCCGTCAGCAAAATGATGGCGTGCTGGCGGGTATGGCGCGAGCGGAATTGGCGCTGGCCCGCTAGGAGCGTGGCGACGGCGTCGCGCCGTCGCCCGCGCTCGAGCTCGAGTTCGGCGAGACGCTTCCAGGCCGCGACCTGGCGCGGGAGAAAGCGCACCGCTTCGCGGTATACGCCAATCGCGCGATCGACGAAGCCGCGCTCGCGAAGCGCTTCGGCGGCGCGGCGATAACTCGACCAAGCGCTCTCCGTTTGCCGGGTGAGCGCCAGGAGCGGTGCGATCTTTCGGTGGAGATCGGGGTTGTCGGGCTCGACGGCGAGCACCTGGCGGTAGAAACCGATCGCCTTGCGTTTCGGCCCCGGTCCCCGCCATTTACCGGCGCGGGCCGCTCGGGCCGCCCGATGGAGGAGGCGGGTGCGGTCGTAGGGTTTCTCGCGGCGAAGCAGGCCCATCCGAGCTCCCGGGGATCTGCTTCCCCATCGGATGATCCGGCGAGGTACCCAAGCCGCCTTCGAGGGGCGGGCGGCCCTGGGGGTCGGTTCTGCATCTGCGCTACCTCAACCTCGCTTCAGCTCCACCAGCACGGCCCGGTAGTCTTCGCCCCGGTTATGCGCAGTCTCGATGTGGCCTTTGCGGATGAAGTCCGCGGTTCTGGGCTTCGGGGTGAAGCTGAACTGCTGGCCCAGCTCCCCGCCGGTGCCCTCGTGGAAGGTCACGTCGATGGGGCCCTCGCCGGTCACGTTCAGCAGGAAATAGTCGTTCTGGTGCTTGTGCTTCTCGATGGTGCCGCCGGCGGGCACCACCTGCTTCCACACGCGCACGTACTCGTCTTCGTAGATGACTTCCGTAGCGATCGGCGCCAGTTCCTGCGGCATGGCTCGTCCTTTCTATAGGAGGAGGGGCCAGTTTAGACCCTCCTCCTCGGCAGCGGCGCGCTCAGGGCTTTTTCTCAATCAAACCCAACTCTTGCGGATCTGAGGCGCGTCCTCGATGCCGGGATTTTGCGCTCATGTTCTGCGCTCGGCCGCCGAAACCAGGAGCTGGGTTTGGGGGGAATCGCCCCATCGGGTGGAGCCGGCGATTCGATCACCCGATGGATGGACGGTCACGGAGGTCCCCATCTGGCTTCCCTGACGTCAAAGCGAAACGTCCTTCTTCTCCACGACGGAGAACTCGCGGACATCCGGGGGTTGCTCGGGCAACTCGGTAGCCCGCCCTGGGAAACGCTCGACGGCGAGGTCCCTTCGTCGTGGGATCTCGCGTTGGCCACACCGCGTCACCTTGTCGAGCTGTCGTCGCTCGGCGGGCGAAAGTCGAGCTTGCATCGGATCGCGGTCGTCGAACACGATTCCCGGACGCTGCGCGCCTTGGTGCAGCGTTGCGGCATCGACCAGCTGGTTCGCCGACCGGTTCACCCCACGGCCCTGCGTCTACTGCTGAAGCACGCCATCTATGGCGGACGGGCACGTTGCAGACCCCGGATCGCCGTCGGGGCTCCCGTACACATGCGGGTCGGCCTCAAACGTGCCGAGGGAATCCTCGCCGATCTTTCGTTGGACGGCTGCAGAGTGCTTACCGAAGTGGCGGTGCCTCAAGACCAGCGGTTGATGATCGCTCCACCCCGAGAGGGTGGAGGGCGAGGCTGGTTCCTTTGCGGTCAAGCGGTTCGCGAGATCGAGGAGCCCGATTTCAGCGGGACCTCGGTGGGGGTGCGGTTCCAATGGCTCCTCCCGGGTAGCCGGAAGCGACTCGAGCGCATGGTCGAGTTCTACCAGCGCGGTCCGGCGACGCTATCTGTCCCCGTCCGCTCCCCCCTGGTCGACACCCCCGCGGTGCGCCACGGGGTGAGCGGCCTCGAAGCCGTGGGTGCCACGGGCGTCCAAGCGGAGATCCTGCTTACGGAGGTCGTTGAGGAGGCCGGCGCCAACGCCGCTCTTGCAAAGCGCATTGCCCGCGCCTCTCGAGAAGAGAGTTGAGGTGAAGTGCAAGCGATGCAACACGACCACCGGCGCGAGCGGTGTGTGTCCTCATTGCGGCTGGTCTCCGAGCGGCGCGGACGCCTTCCAGGACCGGCAGCCGGAGGCGGACCAAGGCGAAACGGGACCAACGAATCTCGCTCTGACGCAGCGCCCGAGGGCGATCGAACTCGTCGACGTCGAGGTGACACCGACGCTCGCTGCGCCAGGGCCCGGTGGGGAGGCGCCCGGCCCGGTATCCGCCAACACTGCTGGCGCGCTTCAACCCGCCGTCCTCGCCCTGATCTGCGGTGCCCCGGAACGCCTCGAAGCAGGGCTTCGCCCGGTCCGCGAGGGCCACCTTCTGCGGTGGAGGGAACTTCGTACGGAAGTGGGACCGATTGACCTGCTGCTCCGCGACCGCGACGGAGCGTGGGTGGTCGTTGTCTTTTCCTACGGCGATTCGGCGCTGGTCGACGAAGTGCTCCAGCGGGTCGGTTGGGTTCGGAAGCACCTGGCCCGCAGCGGCGAGGGGGTGCGCGCGATCGTGCTGATCCCCCCCGACGAACCTCCGCCGCACTACGCCGCGGCTGCGCTCGCCGGGACCGTGACCTTCAAGACCTGGCGGCTCGAAGTGCACGTCGAGGAGGTCGCGTTCTAGAGGGGGTATAGCGAGCTGCTGAGATAGACTGCGTACCATGGCCGCTCGCACCGACCCGATTCAAAGCACTGTTCCTAGCCCTGGGCGGCTCGATGGCCGTGCCGCCCTCGTCACCGGCGCCGGGCGTGGCGTAGGCGCGGCGCTCGCCCGGAAGCTCTCTGCCGCGGGCGCCGCGGTCGTGGTCGCCGATCTCGACGCCCGGCCGGCGGAGGAAGTTGCCGCTCTGATCGAGGCGGGCGGAGGCACCGCGTCGGCCTTTCCCGGTGACGTTACCGAAGCCGACTATGGCGAGCGGGTCGTCGCGCATATGCTGGATCGGTTCGGCAGCGTAGACATCGTCATCAACAACGCCGGCTACGTCTGGAACAGCAGCATCCAGAGGACCTCGGACGAACAGTGGCACGCCATGCTCGACGTGCACGCGACCGCCCCGTTCCGGATCCTGCGTGCCGCCTCCCGCTTCATTCGGGACGCCGCCGCCCGGGAAGCCGACGAGGGCCGCTCCTTTCACCGCAAGGTCGTCAACGTTTCCTCGATTTCGGGCCTCTACGGCAGCGCCACCCAGATCGGATATTCGGCGGCGAAGGCGGCGCTGGTGGGTGTGACACGCACCCTCGCGAAGGAGTGGGGGCGCTATCGCGTCAACGTTAACTGCGTGGCGTTCGGTCTGATCGAGACTCGACTCACCCAGGTTTGGGCGGGAGACGAGGTTGCCACCATCGAGGTGGGCGGGGCACTCTACCGCGTCGGGTTCGACGCGCCCACCCGCGATCGCGTCGTCGAGCACATCCCGCTGGGTCGGCCGGGGACACCCGAGGAAGCGGCCGGTGCCGTCTACCTCCTCTGTACGCCGGAGTCGGACTACATCAGCGGCGAGCTTCTGGTGGCGGGCGGAGGTCTCCTTTCGCTCTAGCTCGCGCCCGCCACCGAGGTCGCCGTGCGAGGGATGCTCATCGGCCGCGAAAGTATGCGAGCCCCTCCGGTGGGGCGAAGACGGCGTTCGCGGCGCAGGTACGGCATCACTCGTCATGTGGGGCACCGTGCCCCTCGCGCACTACGGTCCCCGGCCCAACAAGAAAGAGGTCCGGCGCGATCGTGGCGACATCTCGATCTACCTTGCGTTCTCGGGCGGGGGGACGCGCGCCGCGGCGCTTGCCTTCGGGGCCGGGATCGACCTCATCGAGCTGGCGGGGAGTTGGGAGCGGGCGGGCGCATACATGGAAACCGCACCCGGCGACAAGATGGCCGTCATCATCGTCAACGCGGAGACGGACCCCGATCCCCGGATCGACCTGACTTCCGCGGCGCCGGGTTTCGCGAGCCTGATGAACGCCGTGTCGGGGGGACAGATCCGCCGCTACAACTTCGAGACGCTGTTGCTCACCCAAGAGCTGCTCAAACGGCTTGGCCGCGAGGCCCGGGACAAGGGCGTTCCGATGCAAACCTTCCTGGTCGAGGTCAATTTCGAGAATCTTCCCGATCCTCGGTCGACGAGCTGGTGTGGGCGGGGCATGAGCTCCTGCTCGGCTCGCTCGACTACGAACGCCTGGTCGACTCGGTTGGCGGAGAGCTACCCGGAAGACCAAAGCGGCCCCTGGGCAAGCGAGGGCTCCGGACTCGACCGCAGTTTGATCCCGTCGGGTTGAAGGCCCCAAGGTCGTCCGAGGCCGGCGAAGACGCTCCGCCCGGGTCCGGGGGCGCGCATGGCGCTAGCGCCCTCGACGGGCCCGGAAGGTCGCTCCGATGGTCGTCGGCGAGGTGTCGAAGCCGGTCTTCGCGACGAGTTCCGGCTCGGCGAAGCCGACCTCCTCCAGAAGTTCCAGTAGATCCCGGACCGGGATCGCGCCGGCGATTCACTGGGACCAGGCGTCGGGGTCGCCCGCCGATGCGCGGGACGTTGGGTCGCTCCTCACGATGTCGGCGAACTGCAGACGCCCCCCCACCCGGAGTACCCGATGGATCTCGCCGAAGGCTCTCGCTTTGTCCGGCGAGAGGTTGAGCGCGCCATTCGAGACGACCAGATCGAAGCAGGCGTCTTCGCACGGAATCGACTCTGCGCACCCCTCCTCGATCCGCGCCCAGTGAATGCCTGCCTCCCGCAGCCCTTCCCGCGCGTAGTTTACGACCTCCGGCGTGAGATCGATCCCGAGGACGCGACCGGTCGGACCCACGCTTTGACTCGCGACGAAAACGTCGAAACCCGTACCACAACCCACGTCGAGTACGGCTTCGCCCGCATCGAGGGGGCCCAGTGCGAACGGATTGCCGACCCCGCAGAAGCTCTTCAGGACCTCCCGGGGAGTGGTTTCGATCACCGCCCGATCGTACCCGAGCGCTTCGGCCCCGGCGCGCCCGACGGGGTAGTTGGCCGCACCAGGACCCGAGCAGCACACACGCTCGCCGTACCACTTGCGGACCGCCCGATGCACACGTGCCAGCGTCTCATCGGGGTGCCGGTTGCCCGGCGTCATCGACTTGTCCGCGATCTGGGCTTCATCCACCTCATCATGCCTCCCCGCGCCGAATCCGCGACCGCGGTACAATTGGCGCGCAAACGGCTCCGACCGGCGCGTGAGCCACTGGGCAAGACTCAGGTCCGGTCCGCGATCGCCCACAGATAGTTTAGGATAGCTCGATGGCTCTCAGCTTCTCGGATGAGCAGGAAGAGTTTCGCGCCGTCGTCCGCCGGTTCCTCGAGGAGAGATCGCCGCCGGGTGAGGTGCGCCGGTGGATGGAAGACCCCCAGGGCTACGACCCCACGGTCTGGCGGCAGCTCAGCGAAGAGCTCGGATTGCTGGGGGTCCACATCCCCGAGGAGTACGGCGGGCAGGGCTTTGGGTTTGTCGAGCTCGGCATTGCACTCGAGGAGATGGGCCGGTCGCTGCTATGCGCTCCGTTTTTCTCCTCGGCAGTGCTCGCCGCGACCGCCATCCTGAACGGCGCCACCGAGACGCGCAAGAAGGAGCTCTTGCCCGCCATCGCCTCGGGCACGACGATTGCCACGCTCGCCTGGACCGAGCCCAGCGGGCGCTGGGACGCCGCGGGAGTCGAGCTCACGGCGACGCCGCAGGGCGGGGCAGACGGGGGCTTCCGGCTCGACGGGGTCAAGACCTTGGTGGTGGACGGCCATATCGCGGACTTGATCGTCGTGGTGGCGCGCGCTCCAGGCTCGACCGGGGAGGCCGGAATGTCGCTCTTCACGGTGCCGGGCGACGCGGTCGGACTCGATCGGCGTCTCCTGCAGACCGTCGACGCGACTCGCAAGCAAGCGCGCCTCGAATTCTCAGGCGTGCGCGGCGAGCTCCTGGGCGAGCTCGAAGCGGGGGCCGGGGCGCTCGCAGCGACCCTCGATCGGGCCGCCGTCGCACTAGCCAACGAATCAGTGGGCGGTGCCCAGAAGGTGCTCGAGACCGCGATCGACTACGCGAAGACGCGGGTGCAGTTCGGAAGGCCAATCGGGTCCTTCCAGGCGATCAAGCACAAATGTGCAGACATGCTGCTTGAGATCGAGCTCGCCAAATCGGCGGCGTACTTCGCGGCCGATGCGGCGGCCGAGGCTCGCGCCGATCTGCCGGAGGTCGCGTCGCTCGCCAAGGCGCTCGCGTCCGATACCTACCTGAAGGCGGCGGCGGAGAATATTCAGATTCACGGCGGAATCGGGTTCACCTGGGAAGACGACGCCCATCTCTATTTCAAGCGGGCCAAGGCGTCGGAAGTGTTTCTGGGAGACCCGACCTACCACCGCGAGCGCTACGCCGCAGTGATCGGGTTGGTCCCCGCGAACGGAGGGGCGTGACCATGGCCGAGTGGAACGCAGACGCGGTTCGAGAGGAAGTCCGGGCGTGGCTCGAGGAGCACTGGGATCCGGAGCTCAGTCTGATCGAGTGGCGCAACATGCTCGCCGAGTCCGGATGGGCGACACCAACCTGGCCCGTGCAGTGGTTCGGGCGTGGGATGCCGGTCGCGCTGGCGGATGCCGTCACCGAAGAGTTTCGCCGGATCGGTGCCGTCGGGTTGCCGGGTGGCGTCGGGGCGTCGCTCGCCGCCGCGACGATCCTGGAACACGGCTCGGATGATCTCAAACGGCGCCACCTTCGGCCGATCATCACCGGCGAAGACACCTGGTGCCAGCTCTTCAGCGAGCCCGGCAGTGGTTCGGATCTCGCGGGCCTGACCACCCGCGCCGACCGAGACGGTGACGCGTGGGTGATCAACGGCCAGAAGGTCTGGAACACCAGCGCCCACCACGCGCGTTGGGGGATGCTCCTGGCGCGCACCGACTGGGACGTTCCCAAACACGGCGGCATCACCTATTTCGTGATCGACATGCAGCAACCGGGCGTGGTGGTGCGACCGCTGCGGCAGATGAACGGCTACGCCTCCTTCAACGAAGTGTTCCTCACCGACGCGCGGGTCCCGGCCGACCATGTGATCGGGGACGTCAACCAGGGCTGGAAGGTTGCCCTGGCGACCTTGGCGCATGAGCGTCGCCTCGCGCGGATCGGAGGACGTACGCCGCGCGGTGCGGGGCGCGCCCTCGACGAATATCGCGCGGAGCTCGAGGAGGTGATGGAGCCTTACGTGTGGTACCCGCAGCGCGCGGGTCGACCGGACCTGGTGGTCGATCGCGCCCTGGCCACGGGTCGCCACAGCGACCCCGTCGTGCGTCAGGAGATCGCCAAGCTCCTCGCTCTGGTGCGCGCCTCCGAGTGGACCGCCCAGCGCGCCAAGGCCGCCCAGAAGCTCGGTCGACCTCCGGGGCCCGAGGGTTCGATCGCGAAGCTCTGTACCAGCCACATCGCGCGGGCGTCGGCCCATGTCCACACGTTGCTGGCGGGGGGCGATGCGATGTTGACAGGGAACGACGGCCCCGAGGATGGCCTGATCGCAGAGATCTTGATCTCGGTCCCGGCCCAGTCGATTGCGGGGGGGACCGACGAAATCCAGCGCAACATCATCTCCGAGCGGGTGCTCGGCATGCCGAGGGGTCCCGCGGTCGATGTGGGCAAGCCCTTCCGGGACGTACCCAAGAATCTGGCGACTTGATTAGCGGCCCCGCATCGCGCGGTGAGCCAGGCGATCGAGCACGTTCGAGAAGCGCGAGCGATCCTTGGCCGTGATCGGCGCGGGTCCACCCGTCGCGATCCCCGTTTCGCGGAGCGAAGCCTTGATTTCGCGCACGGCCAGCGCGCCGCCGATGGAGTCGGTGGTAAATTCTCGCCCGTTGGTCCCGAGGACGTAGGCCCCGGCCTCGAGGCAACGCGCGGCGAGAGGAATGTCTGCCGTGATCACGATGTCGCCCGCGCGGATCTCCTCCGCGATCCAATCGTCGGCGGCGTCGGGATCCTCGCCGACGACGATCATTTCGACGCCGAGATCGCGTGGGACGTGGATGCGTTGATTGGCGACGATGACGACTGCGAGGCCTAGCCGAGCGGCGACGGCGTAGACTTCGTCCTTGACGGGGCAGGCGTCCGCATCGACAAAGATCTCGGTCATCGAATCTCGCTACGCGCCGAGCCGCCCCCCAGCCGCCGTGCTATCTCCTCGGCTTCGAGCCCGGGAGGCGAACCGATGGCCCTACGCTTGCTCGAAGCCCATCTGGCCGAGGACCTTAGCGAAGCCGCCGAGGCGACTCTGCGCGAGGTGGGCGCCGACGACGTCTGGACCGAAGGCGGCGGGTCCTTTGGCACGGTGGTGCGCGCCGTCATCGGCGCCGGTCGCACGGGCGCCGCCATCGACCGGCTCCACGAGCGGCTGGAGAACGTCGGTGGCTTTCGGGTGCTGGTGCTGCCGCTCGACGCCGTGGCGCCACGGCCGCTCGCGAGCGCTTCGTCCGAAGGGCGCGAACCGGCGCGCTCCTCGCACGCGGTGAGCCGCGAGGAAGTCTACGCCAACGTGAGCGACGGGACACAACTCACGCCCACCTACCTCACCTTGACGTTGCTGGCTGCGACGGTGGCGGCGATCGGTCTCACCGAGGGCAACACCGCTGCGGTGATCGGCGCCATGGTCGTGGCGCCGCTGCTGGGGCCGAACGTCGGCGTCGCCCTCGGCTTCACGTTGGGTGATGGCCCCCTTTTGCGCGAGGCCGCACGCAGCGGCGCGGCGGGCTTTCTCGTCGCCTTCGCGACCGCGCTGCTCCTCGGGCTGAGTCTGGAGACGGACCCCGCCGCGCCCGCGCTCGCCGTGCGCACGCGGGTCGAACTGGGCGACATGATTCTCGCCCTCGCTGCGGGGGCCGCCGGGACGCTCGCCTACACCACGGGCGCGCCGGTCTACCTGGTGGGGGTAATGGTCGCCGTGGCGCTCCTGCCCCCGACGGTGGTGAGCGCGCTGTTGCTCGGAGAGGGCCACTATCGGGAGGCCGGCGGGGCCCTGTTACTCGTGGTCGCCAACGTCACGGCGCTCACCCTGGCCGCCATGGCGACTTTTCTGTGGAAGGGCATGCGCCCGCGCTACTGGTGGCAGGAGGAGCGGGCCAAGGCGAGCGCGCGCCGGGGACTGGTCGTCTTCGTGATGCTCTTCCTCGCGCTCGGCATCGCCGTGTACGTCTCGCGCACCTACCCGGCAGCGCCCTAGCGCGGCCCGCACCGACGGGGTTGTACCCGGCAGAGGCCCGTTCATGAACTGGGAAGCCATCGGAGCCATCGGGGAAGTGGGCGGGGCGATCGGCGTGATCGCGACCCTGGGCTACCTCGCGGTCCAGGTCCGCCAGAACACGCTCAACCTCCGACAGAGCGGCGACGCCGTGCGCGCCGCCACCGAAATCGAGAACGCTCGCTTCGCCGCGGAGTGGAACAGTGAGGTCGCGCGGGATCCGGCCCTGGCGGAACTCTGGGTCGTCGCCCGACAATCGCCGGAACAGATGACGCCAAACCAGGAGGTGAGGCTGGCGTTCCTGATGGCCTCGCTCTTCTACCGTTTCGAAGGGCTCTATCGGCAGTACGAACGTGGGCTGCTGTCTCAGGAATCGTGGCAAGCGTGGGAGTCTGTGATCCTGGCAGTGCTCGAGGTCGGACACATTCGTGCCTGGTGGCGCCGGGACAGCCACCCCGTTTCGGCATCATTCCGTACCCACATCGATCAACTCCTCGCGGCGCGGGGTTAGGAGAAACCATGCTCGACTTTGGCCTGATCACCTTTGCCACCGACGGGGCCATCACCCCGGTCGACTTGGCCGTGGCCCTGGAGGAGCGCGGGTTCGAGTCGCTCTTCCTCGCCGAGCACACCCACATTCCGGTGAGCCGCAAAACCCCCTTCATCGTGGGCCACGAGCTCCCGGACATGTACTGGCGCTGCCACGATCAGTTCGTGGCGCTCAGCATGGCGGCGGCCGCAACGAAGACCCTGAAGATCGCAACCGGTATCACGCTTGTGACCGAACACGATCCCATCAACCTCGCCAAGCAAGTGGCGTCGCTCGACGTACTCTCGAACGGGCGGGTCCTCTTTGGGATCGGGGCCGGCTGGAATGCCGAGGAAATGGAAGATCACGGTGTCGCTTTTCGCGATCGCTGGAAGGTGACGCGGGAGCGCGTGCTCGCCATGCGCGCGATCTGGACGCAGGACGAGCCGGAATATCACGGCGAGTTCGTCGACTTCCCGCCGATGTGGAGCTGGCCCAAGCCCGTTCAGGAAGGCGGTCCTCCGGTATTGATGGGGGCGTATTCGAAATGGACCCCGGCGCGCATCGCCGAGTACTGCGACGGATGGCTGCCGATCGACGGCGAGGGCGACATGAAGCAGAACCTCGACGCGATCGGAGAGGCGATGGCGGCGCGCGGGCGTTCGATGGCAGAACTCGACATCACGGTGCTTCCCGAAGTGAGCAAGCGGCGGGGGGTCGATCCGAAGCGCTTCGAGCGCATGATCGAGTCGGGGGCGAATCGCGTCCTGCTTCCGATGGCTGATTTCTCTCGAGACGAGACGCTCACCATTCTGGATGAATACGTCGAGGCCATCGCGCCGTTTCGGGGGTGATGAAGCCCTTCAGATCGCGGGCGTTATGATCCGACGAAATCGGAGCGAAAGGATCGATCTCATATGGCTGTGGCCGATCACGTCAATCTGGAGCAGTTCATGGAGGGCGTGCGAAAGCGAAACCCGGGTCAACCCGAGTTTCATCAGGCCGTACAGGAGGTCGCCGAGGATATCTTCGAATTCATCGCGGACAAGGAGAGGTACCACGAATACCAGATCCTCCGGCGTATCGCGGAACCGGATCGAGTGGTGAGTTTTCGCGTCTGCTGGGAAGACGATCAAGGCAACATTCGGGTCCAGCGAGGTTGGCGCGTTCAGAACAGCAACGCGATTGGCCCGTACAAGGGTGGGATCCGCTTCCACCGCTCTGTCAACGAGAGCATCCTCAAGTTCCTGGCGTTCGAGCAGACCTTCAAGAACAGCCTGACCGGCCTGCCGATGGGAGGCGCCAAGGGCGGTGCCAACTTCAACCCGAAGGGCAAATCCGACCACGAGGTGATGCGTTTTTGTCAGTCCTTCATGACTGAGCTCCAACGCCACGTCGGCGACGACATCGACGTGCCCGCCGGCGATATCGGCGTCGGCGCACGCGAGATCGGGTATATGTTCGGCCAGTACAAGCGAATCACGAACCGCTTTGCCGGAGTCCTCACGGGAAAGGGCCTCGAATACGGCGGGAGTCTCATTCGGAGCGAAGCGACCGGCTACGGCGCGATCTACATGATGCAGAACATGCTCGAGCGGATCGGCGATTCCGTCGAGGGCAAGGTGTGCTCGGTGTCAGGCTCGGGCAACGTGGCGCTCCACGCCGTCGAGAAGGTCAATCAGCTCCATGGCAAGGTCGTGACACTCTCCGACTCTTCGGGGTTCGTCCACGACCCCGAAGGAATCTCCGAAGAGAAGCTCGAGTGGATCAAGGAGCTCAAGAACGTGCGCCGGGGCCGAATCTCGGAGTACGCCGACGAATGCGGCTGTGACTTCTATCCCGGCGAGCGGCCTTGGCGCGTACCCGTCGAGCTTGCGTTTCCCTGCGCGACGGAGAACGAGATCGGCGGCGGCGACGCCGAGACCCTGGTAAAGAACGGTTGCCGTGGCGTTTCCGAAGGCGCCAATATGCCCACCGACCTCGACGGCGTCCACGTGTTCAAGCGAGCGCAGATCCTCTACGGGCCCGCCAAGGCGGCCAACGCGGGCGGCGTCGCCGTCTCGGGGCTGGAGATGAGTCAGAACAGCGCAAAGATCTCGTGGAAGGAACCCGAGCTCCAGGATCTGCTCCGCGAGATCATGAAGGGCATCCACGAGCGCTGTGTCGAGTACGGAGGCGTGCCGGGTAGCGAGCACATCGACTACGCCAAGGGGGCCAATGTCGCGGGCTTCGTCAAGGTGGCAGACGCGATGCTCGCATACGGGGTGGTCTGATCCCGCCGCGGGAAAAGGGTCAAGCGCCGTAGGCCTTCTTGAAGAGGTCGCGGGTCGCCGGGTCAAAGCTCGAGAGCGGGTCGGGAGGCGCCTCGCCTTTGCCGATCGCCTCCGCGCGGGCCTCGAAGAAGCTCAATAGCCCGGGGTCGGTAAAGGCATAGAGCTTGCCCTCGCGCATGGCGCGGAGCACGGCTTGCGCGGCCACCTCGGGCTCAGCGCCCCGTTCGATGAGCTCCCGCATTTGCTCCCGCCGCCGCTCGAACTCGGGTTCGCCGACGCTTTGCCTCATGTCCCTCGGCATCGTGCGGTCATAGCTGGCGATGTCGGTGCGGACGACCCCGGGGCACAGCACGGTCACGCCGATGCGGTCGGTGCGGGAGCGCAGTTCCCAAAGCAGGGCCTCGCTCAGGGTGACGACGGCGTGCTTGGTTGCGTGATAGGGCGCCACCATCGGGAGCGAGAGGAGGCCCGCCATCGACGCCGTGTTGACCACATGACCTTCGTCGCCGTTTTCAAGCAGGAGGGGGACAAAAGAGCGGATACCGTGGACGACACCGAAGAGGTTCACCTTGACCAGCCACTCCCACTCGTCGAGTGGCTGCTCCCAGAGCGGGAGTCCGCGACAAAAAACACCGGCGTTGTTGCAGACGATGTGAACGGTGCCAAAGGCTTCGCAGGAACGTCGGGCGAGCTCCGCCACCGAATCCGCCTGAGTTACGTCGGTGGCGACCGCGATCGCCTTCGCTCCTCCCCGGCGCAAGGATTCGCAGGTTTCGTCGAGCGCCGAAGCGTCGAGATCGGCGAGGACCACCTGGGCCCCTTCGGAGGCAAAGCGCTCGGCGAGGGCGCGCCCGATTCCGCGGGCTGCACCCGTGACTACCGCTACCCGATTCGCGATCTGCTCCACAAGGATCTCCTCACACCCGCTTCCGTTGGGCGGCTAGCTGTTCGTCGCTTTGAGACCCATCCGCTTCGCGGCCAGATCCCAGACCGCACCGTTTCCCGTGGCCCAGGTGATGGTCAGGCTGTACTTCTTGATCTTCCACCCCTCGCCGGTGCGGACCATCTCATACTGGTAGTAGCCAGCGAGCACATTCTGGTCACTGCCGAGATCGTTCTTGAAGACGTGCTGGGCATGGAGATAGGACGTGCAGCGTGCCGTGTCTCCGCGAATGTCGTGGGTATGGTTGGTGATGATGTGCTGCGTGGCATCGAGTCCGTCGACCAGGGCCTGGGCCCGCGAGACCCAGTCGTCGGCGCCCTTGACGACCAGCCCCGGCCATATCGAGGTGAAATCCGCTTCGACGTCATCGGTGAAGCAGGTTCGGAAAAGTGACCAATCCCGGGTGTCTACCCCGACGGCATAGCGATGGAAGACGTCGCTGATCTCGGCGCGGTCGACCAGGGTCTGCAGGGTCAGCTCGCTCATCGGAAACGCTCCTCTCAAAGTTCCCGGTCACACTACCACTCCACCACCTCGGGCATGCCCCCAGGGGTCTGTTTGCTTCGAGCCTCACTTCGCTGCGCTGCTTGTGCCGATAGGGCCCTTGGCGCTCGCGAGCGCAGCGGTTCGGGAGCGAGATCAGCGGGTCGATGAGAGGGGCGGTCCTGGCGGAGTTTGCGCACAACATTGTCCGGCTCACTGGGGGAAGCGGGGAGCTCGGTGTCGTGCTTCGGGGCGGCGGGCTGGTGCTTGCGATTCGGTCGATCGCCGCGGCCCTGAGCTACCTCTCCCTCCTGTTCCTGGCCCGTTGGCTCGGGGCGGCCGAGTTTGGCCTCTATACCTACGCCTTTGCTTGGCTGTCGATCCTCGCCCTGCCCGCAGGCCTGGGTTTCCCACCGCTTTGCGTGCGCTTTCTGCCCAGCTACGCCGCTTCCGGCGACTGGGCCCGCGCCCGAGGGCTGATCGCACGAGCCCTCCAGCTGACCGCGGGCTCGGCGGCGCTTCTTGCGGCTTTGGCGGCGGGCGTCCTCTTTCTCGCCGAGGTGAAGCTGGACCCCGCATTTCGGGTGCCGTTGATCGCGGCTGTCGCGGGTCTGCCGGTCATGACCTGGGTCGGGCTGTTCGCTCAGATCGGCAGGAGCTTCGGATGGCCCGGGATCGCCTACGCCCCCTCGCAGGTCGTGCACCCGTTGCTGCTGCTGGCGTTCCTGTGGCTAGCGGCCGGCGTCGTCGAGCTCGACGCTGCGACGGCCATCCGGATTTCTCTCGCCGGATTTCTGGTGGTCTTGCTGCTCCAGCTCGCGGTCTACGCGGTGCGTCTCTCGGGGAGGTTGCGTGCGGCCCAGCCCCGATACGAGACAGCGGCTTGGCTCGCCGTGGCGCTTCCCCTCGTTCTCTTCGATGGCTTCGCGGTGCTGATCGCCCAGCTCGATCTGGTCTTGTTGGGAGTGTGGATGCCCCCGTACGACGTGGGTGCCTACGCCGCCGCGGCGCGCATCGCGGTGTTGGTGAACTTTTGTTTCGACGCGGCAGTCAGTCTCGCCGGCCCGCGCTTCGCCGCGTTGCACGCGCAGCAGGAGCCGCTCGAGCTGCGCCGGCTGGTGCGCGGGATCCTGCCCTGGACCGCGATCCCCGCCCTGGGGGTTGCCGCACTGCTCGTCGTCTTGGGAGATCCCCTGCTGGGCCTTTTCGGGCCGGGATTCGAGGTGGCACGCCCGGCGCTCATTGTGCTGACCTTCGGTTACCTCGCTTCCGTATTCGTCGGACCCGTTGCGGTGCTCCTCAACATGACCGGACACCACGCGCAGTGTGCTCGCACGCTGGCGGGCGCCGCCTTGTTGAATGTGGCCCTCAATCTCGCGTTGATTCCCCGGTTCGGGCTGGTGGGAGCCGCGACCGCGACCGCGATTGCGATTTTCCTGAGCCGGCTGCGACTGTTGCGTTTGGTGCGCACCCGTTTGGCGCTCGAGCCCTCGGTCTGGGGCCTGATGCGGAAGGCAGGTCCTCGCAGCGATTAGGGGATGGGAAGGGTCATCCGCATCGCGCTGAGGGCGCGGCTCTCCCGGGCCACGGCGCGATAGGCACGCAGCTTGCGCCAGTGGAGGCGGCGGAGGTCGCCGATCACCTGAGCCGCTTGAGCCCGCAGACTCCGTCGGTGCTGATGGCGGAACTTGGTTCTCCGGTAGTCGGGGTCTCGCAGACCGCGGAGGCGGCTCTTGAGGTAGCGCTTCAGGGTCGGAATAGACGGGCTCGACAGACCGATCAAGCCCTTGTGGACACCGCCTTCGCGCACCTGGAACTGGAAGGCCTCCGCGAGCCGCTCTGCGCTCCGTCGTTCTGGAGCCGCGAGTTCGCGGTAGACGCCGCGCGCCGCCTTGGCGGCCGTGCCTTCTCGGTCGTAGTGCGCGAGGCACAGGGCCATGGCGACGAGCGCCCGAGCCAGTCCGCAGCGCGAGGCGCGCCGGTAGGCTTGCGCGAAGGCATGCCCCTTGACGTCGCCTTCGATCCAGGCGCGTAGATCCAGCAGGTCCTTTACCGCGACCTGGGGGGCGAGCTGCTCGCGAACGCTGTGCTGCGTCGTCATCAGCATCAGGTCGGGAATCGCGGCAACCCAAAGCTTTCGATTGCCGATTTTGCGAGGCACCGCTCGGGCGAGGATGCCGTCGCTGTCCAGGGTTTGCGCGATCGGGGTGTGAATGCGCCAGTGTAAGTCGAGGGTCACGCCATCCGGGTGGGACACCTCGATAAAGTCGTGGTCCGGGAAGGCCCGTTCTGCCAGGAGTTGCCGCCAGGCTCGAAGCGTCCCGTGAGACTCCACGCGGAAGCCTTTCGCCTCCAGAACCCGGAGGGCGGGTTCGAGATCTCCCTCCCGGATCAAGACGTCGCAATCGGTCACCATCCGCTCGGCCGCCGAGCCGTAGGCGGTTGCGATGGCGGCAACGCCCTTGAAGACCACCGCCCCGATGGCCGCCTCCGAGAGTGCCTCGAGGGCCGCGCCGCTTTGGTGGCAAATGAGGCCCGCCTGGGCCGCGTTGGCTGCGGCGAGGCGCGACAACTGGGGGCCCAGTTCGCAGGAGACGCCGAGCGCACGAGCGCGTTTGCGCACTTGCGGGAGCACACGCCAAACGATCGCCAGCCTGTAGGCCGCCTCCCAGCCGAGGCCGTTCGCAATTTGCCGCGCCGCATCCCCCGCTGTGCGCCGGTCGCCGAGGACGAACGCGGCGAGGGATTCTCTCAAGGTGGGGCGCATCCTCATGACTCCGGAAACACGTAAAGTTCCTCGACCCGCCCTGCCATTACGGGTTCGGGCGGCTCGAGGAGCTCGCCGCGAAAGCTCACCCAGGCGTGACCGTGCAAACGTTCACCGCGATCGACGGCGGGCTCCACGCCGAGATGGAACCGCAACTCGGCCCGATCCACGACGAGGAAGTGGTAGAGCGTGAGGGCCCGCACGTAGCACGTGTTGCGCGCCGCGAGGACGGACCGATTGAGCCAGGCCTGACGCAAGCGTGCGATGTGTTGCACGTGCGGGCCGATCGCGGCAGATGCGCGGCCGGACGTCGAGCCGAGCCGGGACAGGAGGCTGGGCAGCGGCTCCCGCGCCATGCGTCGCGGCAGGCTCCATACAAACCAGCCGATGCGCAGCGCCAGGGTGAAGTCCCCAGACTGTTGGAAGGTGCGACGCCAGCCCCGCGCAAACTCGCCGGGATCCAGGAGAGAGGAAGCCCCGGTCTTCACCAACGCCTCCGCTCGGCTCGGCTCCAATAGCGCTCGACAAACCCCAGGCGCTGAGCCAGATGCTTTACGAAATGGCCGCGGCGGAGGAGTGCCCGATCGGAGATACCCGGTCCGGAGGCGGAGGGGACGGCGGCGGCGGCACCGAGCTTTGCAATGTCGAGCCACGCGCGCGCTTCGCGGGCGGCCGACCATGCGATGCGGTCGCGGTAGCGATAGTAGAACTGGGCGAGGCCGCGGCCGTAGCCCCGCTGCTGACGCCAATACCCCGACCAGCTGTCGCGGTGGCGGTGCAACACCACAGCGCTTGGCACGAAGGGGAAGGAACCGATGCTCCGCTCGAGCAGACGGGTGTGAAGATCGCAGGCATCGTAGGTGTCGAAGCGGGGATCGAAGCCGCCCACGGCCTCGAGGGCGCTGCGTCGATACATCACATTCCCGGTCGGTGCGAAGGGGAAAAGGGGGTGGCTCAAGTGCCGTTCGGCGGAGAGGCCACCGGAGAGATCGACGTACCGCGCCGCTTGAGAGAGGGAGCGATAACCCAACATGGGGCCCGCGGCTCCGAGTGCAGGC
>CAZTOE010000033.1:0-23921 GCA_964615045.1 uncultured Spirochaetales bacterium | reverse complement strand
CGCCTTTGCCCAAGATGCGGCGGCGCTCGCGCTTTGCCGCGAGGGCCTCGAGCGCGGCCGAGATCGCGTTCCTGCGGGAACCCGGCTCTGCCTTCTAGACGAGACGTCAGTCGCCCACTGCGTGGCCGCGTTTGGGGAGTAGGGCGCTGCGTTCCAGCGTGAGAAACACCGTTCCGTCGGCCTTTTTCCCCACGGTGCGCACCGTGACAATGCCCTGATTTGGCCGCGACTTCGACTCGCGTTTCGACAACACCTCCGACTCGGCATAGATGGTGTCGCCCACAAAGACGGGGGCCAACAGCCGGATGTCGGTCATGTGGAGGTTGGCGATCGCCTTCTGGCTGACATCGCTCACGGACATGCCGATCACCATGGACAGAGTGAGCGCGCTATTGACGAGCGGTCGTCCAAACTCGGTCTTGGCGGCGTACTCCTTGTCGAAATGAAGGGGGTGGGTATTCATGGTCAGGAGTGTGAACCAGGTATTGTCGCTCTCGGTGATCGTCCGCCCGGGCCAGTGTTCGTACACGTCGCCCACCTCGAACTCCTCGTAGACTCGTCCAATGTCTTCGCGGTATCGCTGGGGCCCGACGGCACGCCGTCCGTAACTCATCGCTCTTCTCCTGCTTCCGGTCGCCGCGCCGCGCGCTGGCGCCCCGCCAGGTGGTCCAGTTCATCGCGCAAATCTCGGGCTCCGCGGAAGAACGCCTCCGGAGATTCGGTGGGGAGCCAGCTCGGGTCGACGGGCTGCAATCGGCTCCAGTAGGGAAGCACCTGCGTCCAGTCGGGGCGGCGGGCGAGGGTGTCGAGTTGACTCACCGAGAGAAACGCCGCGCTGAGCGCTGCGGCGAGGATCGCCTTGCGCGGCACCTGCGTCATTCCCGTCAGTGTGAGATGGCCGTAGAGCAAACCCATCACGACGCAGAAGCCGCTCACCAGCTCAAAGAGCTCAACGGGGAGAATCGGCGCAAAGAGGAAACGCGCGTAGGTTCCCGCCCAGCCGAGCCCCTCGTCCACCAGGCTGTAGCAGCCGGCGAGCATCCAGTGAGCGAGGAAACGACTGCGGTGAGAGAGAACCCGGGTGATCAGCGCCCAGAAGCCCGCCCAAAGCCCCAGCAACATGATGTTCGTGAGCGAAGCGCTCGCGAGGTCGGCCCATTCCAGGGGTTGATAGGAGGCGCGCAGTTCGGCCAGTACCGTGACGCCGGCTACCGCCGCCAGCATGGCGAGGGGCGCGATCCAATGGGTGCCGAGCCACTCACTGACGTTGCTCTCGGGCCGATCGACGAGCGTGGGTTCGAGCGCGGCGTCCGCGTCGGGAAAGCGCAGGGTGGTGTGGCCGAGGCGCACGCTTTTCCCGCCTTCGACGCAAAGCTCTGAGGGACGCTCGCCCCCCCGGACCAGCCCGTTCAGCGAGTCGAGGTCCCGTAGGCGAAGGCTACCGTCCTCGTCGCGCTCGAGTTGGGCGTGGCGCGGCGAGACGTAGGGGTCGTCGAGGATCAGGTCGTTCTGATAGCCGCGGCCGATTGAGAAGGGCAGATTCGCCACTCGCACCCGTTGGCGCACGTGCCCGCGCCGGTCCAGCACTTCGGCGAAGACTACTCGTTCCACGCGATCGCCTCGAGGTGCCGTTGCGCCAGGCGCTCGGCGTTCTCAAAGCTCACCGCGGAGAGCGCGAGCGCGGTCTCGAGGCCGCTCTGCGGCTCCCCCAGCAAGGCGGCCTTGAAGACGACATCGAAGAGATCTGGATAGGCCAAGTAGCGCCTCGCGCAAAAGGCCGTCTTGAACACGCCGGTCGCGGTCTCGACAAAACGCGTTCGGCAGCGAAAGGGGGTGAAATCTTCGTGGCTTCCCCAGAGCTCGCTGTAGTTGCCCTCGAAGAGCTCGGAATAGAGCACGTAAAAGCGGGTGGCGGAGAGGGAGTCGCTGTGGAGCGCGCGATGGCGAAGCTCGAGGGTCGAAGCCTGCTGCCGCTTCGAGAGGTAGATCATGTCGTCGCTCGAGCATTCGTGGACGCGCGCCTCGTAGAGATCCTCTTCTTCGTGGAGGGTGTCGCCCCAGCAGTTGAAAAAGGGCGCCGGTTGGCTCGGCACCCGGAAGCGGCCCAGATTGACCAACCGGGGTGGGGTGGCAAAGACGGTTTCGAGGTAGCGGGCCTGGTAGTCGCGGAGCTGGCGCCCGATGGCCGCGCGCAGCGATTCCGTTGTCGGCGCGCCCCGATCCGCCGACGCCAGCAGCGCGGCGATTGCATCGGCGGGGACCAGGAAGCTCACCTGGTTGCCCGAGGTTGCCACGTTGACGCCCACTACGGCGCCGTTGGGGTCGAGCGCGGGGCCTCCGCTCATTCCCGGGTTGAGCGAACCCGTGAAGTGGATCTTCTGTTCTAGGGAGTGCTCGAGGAGACCGTTGTAGGTCCCCTCGACAATGCTGAGGCCCAGGTCGTAGGGATTGCCGAGCGCGAAGATGCGCGCGCCCTTGCGCATCGGGTGCTGCCCGAGTAGAAGCGGCGCGGCGAAGTGCCGCGCGCTTTCGACCAAGGCGAGGTCCCGCAGCACGTCGATGGCGATGACGCGTACCGGAAAGCGCTGGCTCGCAGAGTCGACCAGTTCGGCGCGGTAGCGGTTCGGGTGGTGGACGACCTCCGCCACCACGTGAAAGTTCGTGATCACCCTCCCTCGGGCCGAGATGGCGAAGCCCGAACCGATGCTCGCTTTGGCGCCGCTCTTGCGCTCGGCAACCTCGATTTGCACAACCCGGTCGGCGTAGCGCTCGAACACATCGCGGGCGCTCTGTGCCCCCACCGGAAGGGCTGCCACAAAGATCGCGATGGCCAAGGCCACTGGAAAGAGGCGCCAGGCCGATCGCCGCAACTAGAGCCCTCGCGCCTGGAGGACCGCCTCGAGTTGATCACCTGTCACGCCGTAGAACTGCTCGAGGGTCTTGGTGCGTTTGAAGAAGAGGTGAGGGTCGTATTCCCAGGTGAAGCCCACACCGCCGTGGAGCTGAATCGCCTGGCCGCAGACATAGCGGGCGGCTTCGCCAGCATAGGCCTTCGCCGTTGCCACCAGAAGGGGCGCCTCGTCGGGCGCTGCGTCGAGCGCCCAGGCGGCCCGGTAGACCGCCGCCCGGGAACTCTCGGTGCGGAGCATCATGTCGGCGGCGCGGTGCTGGAGCGCTTGGAAACTTCCGATCGGGACGCCGAACGCTTGACGTTCCTTGAGGTAGTCGAGGGTGATCTCCAAGGCGCGCTCCATCCCGCCGAGGAGCCAAGCCGCCGCACCGAAGGCGCCGAGCTGCTGCGCCCGCGCCCAGGCTCGGCGGGCCGCATCGCCCTCGGCAACGAGCGCCGCGGCGTGGTCGAGATCCAGATCCACGAGACGCTGGGCGTGGTCGAGGCTGCGCAGCGCGGTGGCGTTCCAGCCGTCCGCCGGCCGCGCCACCCACGCGATCCCCTCTCGCGTCGTGACCACCAGCCCATCGGCGGAGGCGCCAAAGGGCACGAAGCGCTTGCGGCCCAAGACGCGCCCGCCGCTTCCGCGCGTATGAAGCGGATCGGAACTGCGGCCCGCCGCGTTCTCGGCGTGGGCCACCACTGCAATCGTGTCGCCCGCGAGGAGCCCGGCCAGGGCGTGCGCGGCGTCATCCCCGGAAGCCTGGTACAGGAGCTCGGCTGCGATCACCAGATCGAGGAAAGGGCCCGGCAGGGCCGACCGGCCCATTTCGTGGAGGACCACCGCGAGTCCGACGTGCCCCATCTCCGCGCCGCCTCGGCTCTCGGGCAGCCAAACTCCCGGGTACCCGAGCTCCGCGATCTGGCGGTAGAGCGCCGGCGGGTAGCCCTCCGGATTCTCCTCCATGACCGGACGCATCTGATCGAGGGCGGCTTCCTTGGCGAGAAAGTCCCGCACCGATTGTTTCAGCAGCGCGTGCTCTTCGTCGAGCTCGAAACGCATGGCGTGCTCTCCGGCGGCTAGCGGACGGGCAGTCTGAGCGCCCGCTTGGCGATGATATTGCGCTGGATTTCAGAGGATCCGGAGTAGATCGTGCCCGCCCGGCTGTAGAGCAGCTCGTGGGCCCAGTCCATTTCCGGGCGCGCACCGGGGCTTCCCGCGACGAGGTGAGCCTCTGCGCCGAGCAGCTCCAGGGCGACGTCTGCTTGCCGCTGCGCGTACTCCGACCAGAAAAGCTTCTCGATCGAAGATTCCGGTCCCGGCACCTGACCCGACGCCAAGGTGGCGAGCGTTCGCAAGCCGTTGGCGCGCATGACCTCATTCTCGACCAGGAGCCATGCGAGCTTCGTGCGCACGTCCCGATTGCCGAGGCGCCCGCCCACGCCTGCGATCAGATCGTCCAGATAGCGGTCGTTCTTGGCGGGGTCGGCGAGCGACGTCGAGCCGCGCTCGTAGGAGAGCACCGTCATCGCGATCTTCCAGCCCTCTCCGATCTTTCCCACGATGTGTTCGCTTCGGGCCAGGGCGCCGTCGAAGAAGACCTCGCCGAATTCCGCGTCGCCGGTGATCTGCTTCAACGGCCGCACCTCGACGCCCGGTTGGTCAAGCGGCATCAAGAAGAACGTGATGCCTCCGTAGCGGTCCCCGGGATCGGTGCGCGCGAGCACGAAGATCCAGTCCGCCCAGGGACCGAACGTCGTCCACACTTTTTGCCCGGTGATGCGGAAGTGCTCGCCGTCGGGCTCGGCTCGGGTGCGCAAGCCCGCGAGGTCGCTCCCCGCCCCCGGCTCGCTGAACCCCTGACACCAGATTTCGTCGGCACTGAGCATTTTGGGGATGAAGCGGCGCCGCTGCTCCTCGGTGCCGTGGTGGATCAACGCGGGCCCGAGCAGGGCCAACCCGAGAAAGTTCGCAATCGGTGGCGCGTCGGCGCGCTGCATTTCCTCGGAGAAGATCGCCTTTTCCACCACCGTGGCGCCGCGACCTCCCCACTCTTCGGGCCAGTCCATCCCGAGATAGCCCGCCGCGTGGAGTTTGCGCTGGAAGTCGCGCCGCACGGCCACGAGGGCGTCGGCGTCGCGGTTCGGGTCGGCGAGTTCATGCCGCCAAGGCCGGTCGATATGCGCCGCGAACCATTCGCGTAGTTCTGCTCGGAAACGCCGATGCGATGCGCTGAAAGCGAGGTCCATGGGACGGCCTACGAAAGCGCTTCGCGGATGCGCTTGGCGACGTCGGGCGGCAGTTTCCCTACGCGTCCGCCGGGTTTGATGAGCTCGATGATGTTGCCATCCGGGTCGCGCAAAAAGATCTGTCCCACGTCGCGTCCGAACTCGAGAAACTCGACTCCCTGGGTGCGCAGGTGTGCCACGGCGCCATCGTAGTCCTCGATCTGAAAGGCGGAGTGGTTTGCGATCGGGGTGAGCTTTGGTGCTGGGCTCCCGGTCTCGGCGCCGGCCGGTTTCTGGATGAGGTGGACCTCGCTCGGGCCGACCCCGTACCAGACGCCCGGAAAGCCAAAGTCGGGTCGAGGAATGGTTTCGAACCCGAGCACGTCCTCGTAGAAGCGCCGCGATTTTTCGAGATCGCTGACCGTGAAAGAGTAGTGATGACCTTGTGTGACCAGCAAGACGGGTCCTCCCGCGCGGTTAGATCGGAGACAGGGTCGACTCTAACACGTGGAAGGAGCGGTCGGCTCAGCCCGACTCGGGCTCGCGGAGAGCGCGCGCGACGAGGCCCGTGAAGCGCGGATTCTGTATCAGTTCAACGACCTCGCCGGCCTCCAGCAGACCCGCGATCTCGGGGTCGTGGGCCAAGGCGAGAACCTCCGGGTCGCTGTGGATGCGCCGGAGGCGGGGCCCAAGCTCGACCAGGACGTCGCGGGTGGCCTGGCGAAACGCGGCCGGGTCCCCGGCGGCAGCGGGCTCCATGAGGCCGAGTTCGGCCAGCTCTCGCCGCAGCGCCGCGTCGTGGAGCAAGGCGACGAATGAGCCACGGCTAAGCGCGGTATCGACCGCCCCGTGCTCGACATCACTCCAAAACTCCCGATCCCCGCCAAGGGTCGCGATGCGCGGGTGCTGCAGGACGTGCTGCAACTGCGTCAGGGTCTCGGCCGGGTCGGCGAGCACCTTCGCCGCCAGGACGGCTCCCGGCCCGCCGCCGAGCGCGAGCTCGACCCCCGTCGCGACAACGGCCCGCGTCGCCCGCCGCAACGGCGTCGACGCCGAGGCTTCCGCACGGGACTCGGCTCCGGAGAAGACGCGGGCGGCGTCGAGCCACAGGGTGAGCACTCCGATCAGCAGCACCACCAAGGCGCCGCGAAGGGCACCGAAACACGCGCCGCCCAGTCGGTCGCGCGCGCTGCGCCCGTCTTTCTTGACGCGCCGGCGATCCCATCGGCACACCCAGATCCCGCCAACCGCGCACACGAAGAAGACCACCGCGAACGCCACACTCCCCGCCAGCGGGGCGCCGACCCACAGTGGGACGCCAAGCGCTGGCGCGACCATGGGCCCCAAGCGCAGCGCGGCGAGGACGCCAGCCGCATACGAGCACAGGAGACTCGCCAGCGAGATCAAACCCGCGACTGCCCCGCGCCAGGCTCCGACCAGGGCGAACGACGCCAGGACGCACAAGGCGAGGAGATCGAGCGCCATGGTTTCAGTATCGGAATGGCAGCCTGCCGGGCTTAAGCGGGCCCAGAATCAGGGTTCGCGGGTTCGAGCGGAAACCAGGCATCGATCTCCGCGAGCATGGGCTCGGGGATCGCAATGCCCGACGCCGCGACGTTGTCCTCCAATTGGGCGGTCCGGGTGGCCCCCACAATGGCGCTCGCCACCTCCCCCCGACGCAAGCACCAGGCCAGGGCGAGTTGCGCCATGGAGCAGTCGAGCTCGCGGGCCCATCCCCGGAGCCGTTCGACGCGCTCGAGGGTGTCCGAGACGAGGAGGTCTGCCATGAACTGCGCGCGAAACGCGTCGGCCCCGCGGCTCCCCGCGGGCCGTCTGTCGCCCCCATACTTCCCGGTGAGGACGCCCTGGGCCAGCGCACCCCACACGATCAGCCCGATGCCTTCCCGGGTGCAGTGAGGCAGCAGCTCGCGTTCAATCTCGCGGTGCAGCAGCGAATATCGCGGTTGGCTGGAGATCGGGCGGTAGGCCTTCCGGGTGTCCGTGACCCGCAACGCTTCCGCGAGGATTCCGGGGCTCCACTCCGAGTACCCCCAGTAGAGGAGTTTGCCCTGACGAATCAGATCTTCGTACGCGCGAATGGTTTCCTCGAGCGGGACGTCGGGATCAGAGCGATGACACTGATGAAGGTCGAGGTAGTCCGTCCGGAGTCGGCGCAGCGAGGCCTCGACGCTTTCGAACAGATGCTTGCGGGAGAGGCCGCGGTCGTTGGGGCCTTCCGACATCGGGAAAAACGCCTTGGTGGCGATCACCAGCTGGTGGCGCGGCAAGGGCGCCAGCGCATCGCCGAGCGCCTCCTCGGCGGCGCCTTCGGAGTAGACGTCGGCGGTGTCGAAGAAATTGATGCCGAGTTCGAAGGCCCTCGCCACGAGCTTTGCGGTGGCCTTGTGGTCGACTGAAGAACCCAGGGTGAGCCACGATCCGAGTCCGATCTCGCTCACCCGCAGCCCGCTGTGCCCGAGACGTCGATAGCGCACTTGTGCAGGGTACCCGAGAGCCCGGATCCGAGGGGCGGTTACCCTCTGGGCCGTGCTGAAGCTCGCGACCGAAACGCCGCAAGCCTGGGCGGAAACCGCGCTCCGCGATCTCGAGGCGGTCCTCGTCGACCACGCCCATCTCGAGAAAAAGGCGGCGGGCACCGCGGTCACGCTCTTGTTTCGCTACCCCGAGCGTCCCGAGCTTCAGGTCCCTTTGGCCCACCTCGCCCAGGAAGAGCTCGAACACTTCGCCCAGGTGCTCGGGCTGCTCGAGCGACGTGGCATCCCGCTACGCCGGATGCGGGCCAGCCCCTATGCCGGGCGCCTGCACCGGGAGGTGCGCGATGTCGAGCCGGAACGGCTCGTCGATACGCTGCTGGTGGCCGCCTTGATCGAAGCGCGCAGCTGCGAGCGCATGCAGCGTCTGGCCGAAACCCTTGCTGCGCGCGATCGCGACCTGGCCGATTTCTACCGGCGACTGCTGGTGTCCGAAGCCCGACACCACGGAGTGTATGTTCGGTTGGCCGAACAGGTGGCCGGTGTGGGAGCAGCGCGCGAGCGGCTCCGGGAGCTCGCGGCTTGCGAGGGGAGGATCGTGGCCGAGCTCGGCCGGTCGCCGCAGCTCCACGGATGAACGCCGAGCCTGGGCCGCCAGGGGGCTGGCGGGCTTCAGAGCGAAGCGAGTTCTGCCTCGAGGGCGCCCAGCAAGCGATCCACCACCTCTTCCCGAGCATTCTCGCCCATCAGCCCGACCCGCCAGATCACCCCGGCGAGCTTGCCGAGCCCTCCCCCGACTTCGATGCCGTGATGCTCGAGCAGACGGGCACGCACCGCCGCTTCTCCCGTCTTCTGGACAGTGGGTGGAATACGCAACGCCGTCAGCATCGGCAGCCGGTGCTCTGCTCGCACCAGGGGCTCAAAGCCGAAACGTTCGACGCCCGCGATCAATCGCTTGGCTGCTCGCCGATGGCGTTCGGCGCGCGCCTCCAAACCCTCTGCCCGCACCAGACGCAGCGCTTCCGCGAGCCCCAGAATCGCGCTGATCGGCGCGGTGTGGTGATAGACGCGGTCGCCGCCGAAGTACCCGGCCAGCAGCGACACATCGAGATACCAGACGACGACCGGCCGTTTTCTCGCCGCGACGTGCTCGAGCACCCGATCGCTGAAGGACGCGGGCGCCAGGCCGGGTGGGCAGGAGAGGCATTTCTGCGTGCCGCTGTAGGCGGCGTCGATCTGCCAATCATCCAAGCGGACGGGCAGGCCCCCCAGCGAGGTGACGCAGTCGAGGATCACGAAGGCACCGGCCTGCTGCGCCGCCGCGGCGATGGCCTCGACGGGTTGATGCACGCCCGTGGAAGTCTCGGCGTGCACGAAAGCCACCACCTGCGGTCGGGTGCGCTCAATCGCCTGGATCATCACCGAGGGCTCGAGGATGGTGCCCGGCTCGGTCTCCACCCGCGTGACCTCGGCGCCGTAGCGGTGCGCCACTTCGCTCATGCGCCCACCAAACACGCCTGCGACTCCGGTCAACACGCGCGTTCCCGGCTCGATCAGGTTGGCGAAGCACGCTTCCATCCCGCCGCTTCCGGTCGTAGAGAGTGGAATGGTCATCCGGTTGCGGGTCCCGAAGAGCTCGCGAAGGCCCTCCTGGACCTCCTCCACGATGGCGTGAAAAGCCGGATCCATGTGCCCGACCAGCGGCGTCGCCATGGCGCGCAACACATCCGGGTGAACGTTGGAAGGCCCGGGGCCCAGGAGCAGTCGTTCGGGTAGGGAGATCGACATAGCGGCGCAGGGTAACCTGGTTTGACGCTGCTCCCAGCGCTATCAAGCCCCCTGAGGGCAAAGCGCAGACCGAGAGCGCAGAGCGAAGCGAAGAGCGGGGAGCGAGGGAACTTGAGACGCGCGTTTGCGGTGGTGGCAGGGCTCCTGCTGGCGGCAGCGGCGCTCTACGCGCTGCTGACCGGGTCGCAGGCGCCGCCGTCCGCCGAGATCGACGAGAGCTCGCAACGACAGTTAGAAGCAGTGCTTCGCGACGCGGCCGAGACCAAAGCGCCGTGAGGGCACTGCGCGATCGGGAGACCTTTCAACGCGAAGAAGTCGAGCGGCTCGCGCCCTGGGCGGTGCCCAGTAGCGCGACGCAGGGCCGCAGGGTCGCCGAACCCGAACACCCCTATCGCACTGCCTTTCAGCGCGACCGTGACCGCATCGTACACGCGCGCGCGTTCCGCCGATTGGAATACAAGACCCAAGTGTTCGTCCCTCACGAGGGCGATCACTACCGCACCCGCCTGACCCACACCTTGGAGACGGCGCAAATCGCGAGAACCATCGCGCGCGCGCTCCGCCTCAACGAAGATCTCGCGGAGGCGGTGGCGCTGGCCCACGATCTAGGCCACACGCCTTTCGGCCACGCGGGTGAGCGCGCCCTGAACCAGTTGATGAAAGGCGCGGGGGGCTTCGATCACAACCGCCAGACGCTCCGCATTGTGGACTGGTTGGAGGAGCGTGAGCGGAGCTTTCGTGGCTTGAATCTCTGCCACGAAACTCGCGAGGGAATCTTGAAACACGGGGCTGATTTCGAGCACCCGGTGCACCTTCCGCGCTTGGAGGCGCAGCCGAGCCTCGAGGCCCAGGTCGCTGATGCTGCGGACGAGATCGCGTACACCAATCACGACCTCGACGACGGCTTGCGGTCCCGCCTCGTCGCCGCGGAGTCGCTCGGCGAGCTCTCGCTTTGGGCCGAGGCGCGCGCGTCGATCGCGGAGCGCGTCGCGGGTGCTTCGCCGCGGGTGGTTAGGGCCCAGACGATCCGCGCGCTGATCGACCGCCTGGCGAGTGATCTCATCACGGCGTCGTCGGTGCGCCTGGAAGCCGGTACACCTCACGACGTGGATGCCGTGCGGCGGGCGCCCGAGCGCTGGATTGCGCTCTCGCACCCGATGGCGCGCGCCTTTCGCGAACTGAAGCTCTACTTGTTCGAGAATCTGTATCATCACCCGCGCGTGGTTCGGATGAGCGAGCGGGGAGAGGCGGTGCTGCGAGACTTGTGGCACGCCTACCGCAGCCGACCGGAAGAACTCCCCCGCCACATCGCCGATCGCGCCCGCCTCGATGGTGAAGAACGCGCGCTGGCGGACTACCTGGCGGGAATGACGGACCGGTTTGCGTTGGCCGAACAGCAGCGCCTTTGTGGAGGAGCGCCCGTTGCCTGAGTTCGATGTCCGGGTCGTGTGGTCGACGGCACCGGATCGCGACACCGCGCTGCGGATCGCGCGGCCGATGGTCGAAGAGCGCCTGGCCGCGTGTGTCAATATCGTGCCCGACCTGCTTTCGGTGTATCGCTGGCGCGGCGCGTTGGAAGAGGCCGAAGAGGTGCTGCTGATTATCAAGACCCGGGCCGACCGCGTCGAGGCCTGCCGCGCGCGGCTCCGGGAGCTCCACCCGTACGACGTCCCGGAGTTCTTGGTGCTGCCGGTTGCCGGCGGTGCCCGAGACTACCTCCGCTGGGTCGCCGAGGAGAGTGCACCGTGAGCCTCGCCTCCGCCCTCGAGCAAGCCGCCGAAGCGCTGCCTGAATATGCCGATGTGATTCGCCCTGCGAACGGCGACCCTGAACGGCTGCTTCAGGGGCTCGACGTGGCGGGGGCAAAACGGGTGCTGCAATGGTTGCTCGAGAGCGATCCTCCGGAAGGCGGCGAGCTCGCGGCCGCCTGGGCTGAGCTGGACGCGGGAAGCGCGGTGGTCGCCGCCCTCGACCCCGAGGCCTTCCCCAAACTGGCCCGCAAGGCGCTGCGCCGCGCCCTCCACCGACTCCGTTCCCGAGGCGTCGCGCTTCCGGAACGGGAGGCCGCCCCCAGCGTCGCCAAGTTGCCACAGCTCGAAGACGATCTGGGCGGAGCCTTTCTCTCGGTCCCCGATCCGAGCGGCGCCGAGCTCGCAGTTCGCGTGGAACGAAATCCCTCCGGCGGCGCCCGGATTCTCCAGGCCGCGTTCGACTGGGAGCGCGGAGTGCTCGACTTCCGGGTCTTCGAGGTGAATCGCTCTCAAGCCCGGGCGCTGCTCCGCGACATCGCGGCTTCGGCGCGGGAGGGCTTCGCTTCCGTCGCGCCGGCGGTTTGGGCTCGTGTCCTCGACCGCGCCTATGCATCACAGCCGGCCGAGCGCCCGGCGCCCGCTGCGTTTGTCGAGTGGCGTGGTCGTCTCGTTCGCGGGACCGAAGCGGTGGGCCTGCCCGGCGACCAGGCGCGCGCGGCTCTTGCGCCGCAGGACGAGCCCGCGGCGCTAAGGCAGCTGGCCGAGTGGATCGGGGAAGGCCGCATCGGCCCCTGGCCGCCCCCGGCCGCTCTGCTCGAGGCCTTTGGTCGCCGCGTTCGCGAGACCCTCGAGAGCAAACTCTTGGTGGACGACGGGCAACGACGCCGTCAACTCGACGCGCTCTTGGGAGACCTGGCCGAAGAGCGTTATCGGGCGGCCCGAGGCGAAGCAACCGCACTGCGCTTCGAGACTCTCTCTTACATATCTTGGAAAAAAGAAAAAATAGATGAGGCAATGGTTTATCTTTCTGGAGCTAATGTATTTAGAGAGATGAATCCGAAACTGAATCCGCTCGCTCGAGCGCTCTTGGGAAAAAGTCTCGATCCGCTCTTGCAGGCGTGGAAGGAGGAGGACAAGAGCTCGCTTCTTGTGCGTCCCTGACCGGCTTGCGCGGGCCCGACTCGAAGCGGGCTCGCGAACCGACTAGGATGTTTGAGGCTGCGTGGCACCCGCGCGGCCCAGATCCCGGTACAAGCGACCGCCTACCCCCCGCAGTCGACCGGGTGCCGTACAACGCGAAGGAATCCGTTCCAAGCGAACTTTCGGACGCAGGCCGGCGCTCTTCCTGCTGCCGGGCTTCGTCCTAGGAGGATGAGACGATGCGAAGGCGCTTCGGGCGTCGGCGTCGCAACGACGAAGGCCGCCGAGCCTTGGACGTCGAGCGAGAGCTTGCCCGCCTGGTGGAGACGGGAACGCTTCCCACTCAATCGTTGGTCCCGGTCTCGGCCGACGAGGTGGCGAGCCATGTCGCAGCCGTGGGAACGGGGACGGCGTCGGACGGAACCCCGCTTGTCGCCGCGGTGTCCCCTACGTCGGGGAGCGCCGCTTGGCTCGCCGGCCTCTCGGTCGGAGTTCGTCTCGCCCAGGAGGAGGGTTTTCGCGGTCAGGTGTACGCGGTATCCCCGCGTTGGTCCACTGGAGCGCGCGCGTTGCTGCGCCGCACCACCGCGCTTCCCTTCCAGCTGCGCGCCGCCGTTCAGCCCGATGCCGAGGGGCGGGTGTGGGTCGATCCCGAAGTTCACGAAAGCTGGGCCTGGGCGACGAAGGGCCGCTCGGCGGGCGAGGCGCACGCGACCGAAAGTGAGGCTGTCCGCGCTTTCGACGCGCTCCAGGGTCTTGCCTCAAAACACGGTGGAGTGCTGCAACGCGATGCCACTGGGGTGCGGCTCGTGCTCCTGGGGAGGCCCGTTGCGCTACTCCGGGTCGCCGGTCGAGAGGTCACGATCGACGTGTTGGCGCCCCGCCGCACCATCCTGCGAATCGAACCCGGCGGTCTGTCCGAAGGTCTCGATCAACTCGAGGGAATGCTCCGCAAGTTTCTGTCTGATCGAAAACTCCGGGAAGGCGAAGAGGGGCTGCGCGCGACCGGCGCGGCGACCCTTGCCGAGCAGCTCGAGCTCGCCGCTTGGGTTCGCTGGCCTTGGGGAAGCGGAGAAGCTTGTCCGCTCGACGTCTTGGGCGTCGACCGCGGCGGGGCGTTGCGCGTGGGCGCGTTGCGCCGCGAACTCGACCTGGCCAATTTGGCGCCCATCGCCGAGGCCAGTGCCCTGGTGGCGCCTTTTGCGGCGTGGTGGTTCGGCAACCTTCGAGGGGACTCGACACCCCGGCTGGGGATTGCGGCGGAACGGGCGGAAGCCTCGGCGCTGCGGGCCCTCACGGCTTTGAACCCGGCGCCCCAGTTTTTCGATGTCATGGCAGATCCGCGGCACGGGCCGACGCTGCGGACGCGGGAGCTGCCCCCGCTCGAGGTGGGAACTCCGAGAGCGCAGGCCACCCCGAGTCCCGGCCCCGAGACGCGGACCTGGGGGTCGACTGAGCCCGTCGAGGCAGCGGCGCCCACGGGCCCCGAGACTCCGGCGGAACCCGCCGAGGCGCGCGGGGAAGGGGCCCAAGCTGACACCGAAGCCGAGCCCAAGCCGCGTCGCTTCGAAGAGTTCTCGCTGTTCGATCTGAGCGAAGAAGCTGACTCCCGCGACGACTCCGGTACAGCGCGCCGCCGTCGCCGGCGACGCGGGGGCCGCGGCCGCTCGCGGACGGGTGGCGCGGGCCGCGAGGACGAAGGCCAGGGCGGGCGTGACGAAGAAGAGACCGATGAGGCCGAGCCCGCGGAGGGGAGCTCCCGAGAGGAGGCGCCGGCCCCGAGGCGTCGCCGCCGGCGCCGGCGCCCGCGGCCTTTGATGGTCGAGGAGGTCGCCGACGAAGAGATCGACGAAGACGAGGAAACCTCGCCCGGAGTTGAGGCCGAGGGCGTCGAAGTCGCCGCGCGTGAGCCCGAAGCAAGTGGTGAAGGAGACGAGGAAGAAGGGGATTTCGAAGGGCTCGAGGAAGGCGCGGTGCTGCTCGAAGTAGAAGATGAAGAGCCGGAAGCGGTAGTCTCAGACCGCAGGCCCGAGCAAGCTCGCGCACCCCGCCGACGTGCGGCGATCGTGGCTCACGCCGATCGCGACTCGATCGGCGCCGCGGTCTTGCTGGCCCGTGAGATTCGCTTGCTCGAAGGGATCTGGGTCTATCAGCAAGACGAGCTGATGACGTTTTTTCGCAGCGTCGCGACCGACTTGCGCGACGGAGCGCCGATCTATCTGGTCGGCTTCACTGCTTCTCCGGCTCGCGAAACCCTACAGGCGGCCTCGTTGTACCGCGACCGGCTGAGCTGGTTCGATCATCACGAATGGCCCCCCGAAGACCTCGAGGGTCTGCGCCAGGCGATCGATCCCGAGGCGGTCCACGTAGTGCCCGGAGCCGGCAGCGTGCTGCCGCTCGTCGCCGAGCAGTGCGCTCGTCGTAGCCGTTTCTCGGACAAGTTCCTCGATTTGCTCACGGGGCGGTTCTCGCCTCACGACTACGAGCGTTGGGGGCGGGTCTGGTGGTGGAGGCTGGGTGAGGTCGCCGGGCGCAGTGGCGACCGGCGCGCCGATCTGCAGGCGCTGATCACAGGGCGGCCTTCCGACCTGGCCCGGGACGCTGCCCAGGTGGAGGCGCCGCCCCTGCCCGCTGAAGCGGAGTACGTCGCCGGGCGCGACTTCTCACTGGTTCACTTCGGTGGCTACACGCTGGTCCGGGTTGAAGCGCCAGAGCCCCTGGATCTCGGCCTTGCCGCGCGCGTCGCGCGCGAGCGCTACCGCGCCCAGATTTCGGTCGCCCGCCACCTGGGAAGCGAACAGCTTCTGCTTGGCGGAGAAGAGGCCGCCGGCACGCGGCTCGGTCGCCTCGTCGATCTGGGGCGCATGGCCGAGCACCTCGCCGCCAAGTTTTCTTGGGTCGAAACACTGCCGGCGGGGGACCATGTGGCCCGGGTTCGCGTGAGCGGCGCGGCGCAACATCCCGAACGGGTGGATGAGCTCGTCACGGAGATCGCGATGGGTCGTTCGCTCCTCGAGGGCTAGGTGGCGGGACGATGCGCCTCAATCTGGTAGAGGTCTTTGCTTCGATCCAGGGCGAGGGGCCCCACGTCGGCAAGCCGACCCTCTTCGTCCGCCTCGGAGGGTGCGACCTTCGCTGCCGGTGGTGCGATTCGCCGCATACGTGGGAGCCCCCGGCGCGCTGGCGTCTCGAAGAGTCGCCCGGTAGCGGGCGCTTTCGCGAATTCGACAATCCCGCCTCCCTCGATCGCGTGTTGGCGGAGATCGAGAGCCTCGCGCCCGAGAGGTACCCTTTCGCGAGCCTGACCGGCGGCGAGCCGCTGCTTCAGGCGGGTGCCACCGGAGCGCTCGCGGCCGCCCTGCGGGAGCGCGGCCTGCGGATTCTGCTCGAGACTCACGGGCTTCACGCTGCCGCCCTGGAGACAATCGTCGAGACGATTGATGTCGTTTCGATGGACTGGAAACTCGCGAGCGATGTGCGGCGTGCAAACGACGCCGTCGGCGCCGCCGTCGCCCCGTTTCACGAAGCTCATCGCGCGTTTCTCGAGGTCGCGCGGCGGGCTCCCGAGTGTGTCGTGAAGCTCGTGGTGACGCCGACCACCCAATCTGCGGAATGGGAGGTGGCGTGTCGGAGCGTGGCCGAGCTCGCGCCCGACGCCGTGCTGGTCGTTCAGCCCGTTACGCCCACCGCGAACGCCCCGGATCGGCCTCCGCTCGGGCAGCTTTTCGCGCTGGTGGAACAGGCCCGGGGGTGTGTGCGCGACGTGCGACTGATCCCCCAGACGCACCCCCTCTACGGTGCGCTTTGAGACAGCATCGTCTCGCGCGGGTTTGAGCTTCTAGCGGCGTCGCGCGCGCTTTCGACAAAGGCGCGCAGATCTCCATCCAAGGCGTCGAGGCGCTCGGCATACGCCTCCAAGTCACCCTCGTAGGTGGCAGCCAGGGCCAGGCACGCATCGTTCAACCGCGCGCTTGCGGCGACCTGGCTCGCGTCGTGACTTTCGAGCGGCAGAGCCGCCAGGGTCTCCCGCGCCTGCCGCTCGAGCGCGGCGCGGCTCGCCGCTCCGCCCACCCCAGGGTCCGGCGCGGTTGCGGCGTAGTGGCGCTCGATCCGCGCGCGGAAGGCCGCCAGCGCGGCCGCAATGCGGCGATCGTCGCGCACGCGAGCGCGCTCGCGCTCGGCGCCTTCCGGACCCTCCCGTCCACCAAAGAAGCGGACCGTGCCCTCCTGGCCGACAAACGTCGCGAGGCCCTCATTAAATGAGCCGTCTTCGTGCACAAAGATCGTCGCATGGACCAGCTCGTGGATGAGCATCTCGACCAGGGCGGCCGGTCCCCACTGGAGCATTGGCGCGGTCACGGGGTCGGCGAGCCAGCCGAGCGTGGAGTAGGCCGGAACGGCCGAAACGCACACGTCGAAGCCGCGCGCCTTTAGCGCATCGGCCTCGCGCTGGGCGCGCTCGGGGTCGAAGAACGCCTTGTAGGGGAGCGCTCCGACGATCGGGAAGTGAAACGAGTGGGGCTCCAGACTTCGGGGGGGCGTTGCGACCAAATTGGTCAAGATTCGATCGCCGGGCCAAGGCACGAAATGGGTGTACTGATCATCCACCTCGAGCGACAGGGTAGCGGCGTAGCTACGTACCTCCGGCACCAGGGCGAGCGCATTGCGTTGCGCGGCAGTGAGGTCCGGGTTTGTCAGCGCTGCATCGAGCGGTTCTCGTGTCCACCAGAGCCTTGCTTGCCCGCGCGCCAGATGTTCGTAATAGCAACCCGGAAGGAGGAGCAGCGTGGTCGCCAGCCAGAGCATCGCGCGCTTGCGTGTCCGGGCCACCGCGGAGCTTCGCGAGCGCGCCCTGGCCGAAGCGTGGGAGGCCGGTGCGCTGGGCTTCGAAGAAGTCGGTGTCGTCGGACCGAGCGACGACGCGGTACAAGGAGTCGGAGGCGGTCCGGAAGAGCTGGTCATCTACGCTCCCGCGGCTCGGATGCCGGAAATCGAAGCGCTATTGAAGCGCACCTTGCTCGGAAGCTCCGCGCACGTGGGGACCTCCGAACTCGTGACCCCGACCGATTGGAGCGAAAACTCCCGGCGCCAACAGCGGCCGGTAGACATCTCGCCGCGGCTGCGGGTTCGCCCGCCTTTTGCGGAGCCCGGAGACCCCGCTCGCCGCGAGGTCGTGATCGAGCCGCGCCAGGCGTTTGGTACTGGGTCGCACGCCTCCACCGCGCTGGCGGCGCGTTGGATCGACCGCGAACTGGTCGACCGCCCGCTGGGACGGGTTCTCGATGTCGGTTGTGGGAGCGGGGTGCTGGCGATTGCCGCCCACAAACTCGGGGCGCGCGAGGTGTTCGCCTGCGATGTCGACCCGATCGCTGCGCGGGAGACGCGCGAGAATGCGTGGCACAACGCCGCGTCAATTGCCGTCTGGTGCGGGTCCCTCGCGGCCCTCCACTCCGCCACGCGTTTTGATCTCGTGGTTGCGAACATGATCCGGAGCGAGCTCGAGCCCCTGCTGCCGCTGCTCCTGCGGGCAACCGACCGCGCCGGAAGGCTCGTGGTCTCAGGTCTCCTGGCCGATGAGGAGCGCCGGTTCGGGGTGGCGTTGGGGGCGCACGGAGCTCTGGCCGTCGGCCGCCTCGAAGAGCGCGATCAGCGGGGAGATCACTGGATCGCCTTGCGAATCGCTCCCGCGGGCGCTTGACCCGACATCGATCCGCCGTCAACGTCGCGCCATGATCGTGGGTGTCGCCGGCCCCTATGCAGCGGGCAAAGGGGAAGTCGTTGATTACCTGGCGGCACACCGCTTCGAGGCCCACTCGCTCTCCGACGTGATCCGGCAAGAGCTCGCATCGCAGGGTCTTTCCGAGACGCGCGAGCGCATGATCGAGGCCGGCCGTCGCTTGCGGGAGAGGCATGGGCCCCAGGTCCTGGCTGAACGGCTCGCCGCCCGCTTCGTCGCGGGGCGGAACTACGTCATCGATTCGATCCGCCATTCCGGAGAGATCGCGGCACTGCGCCGCCATGATCCGAGTTTCCTGCTGCTGTGGGTCGACGCGCCGCGCGAGCTTCGCTTTCGTCGCCTTCGGGAGCGCGGTCGGCCAGGAGATCCGGTCTCGGAGGGAGATCTCGGGGCGTTTGAGGCCCGTGAGGCACGTGGCGACGCGCCGGGAGGTCAGCAAATGGAGGCCATCGAGGCGGCGGCCGACGAGCGCATTTGGAACGACGGAGACCTCGATGCACTCCGGCGGAAGGTCGACCGCGTGCTCGCCCAACACCCCCACCGCGAGACCAGCCCATAGGCAAGCCGCGAAGCGGCGCGCAGCGCGGGCGAAGCCCAAGCGGAGTCAGTCGAACAAGCCGCGAAGCGGCGCGCAGCGCGGGCGAAGCCCAAGCGGAGTCAGTCGAACAAGCCGCGAAGCGGCGCGCAGCGCGGGCGAAGTTTCAATCAGCCAGAAGTTTCCGGTGCAACGCGGCGACTTGCGCGCGGGTCGAGTCCAAGCTCCCGATATTCTCGATCACGTGGTCTGCCAGTGCACGCTTCTCCTCGATCGGCATCTGAGCCGCAATGCGCCGCTCGGCTTCTTCTTGTGAGCTTCCGTCTCGGGCCATGGTGCGTTCGATTTGGAGCGCGCGGGGTGCGTACACCAAAACGGTGGCGTCCAAGCGGTAGGGTCCTCTTTCCCCGCCGCGTTGGCCTTCGAACAACAGCGGAATATCGAGCACGACAAGCGGCGCTCCGCTGGCGCGCGCGGCTTCGATCCGGCGCGCCATCTCGGCGCGCACGGCCGGGTGGACGATGGCGTTGAGGCGCTCCCGCTCCGCCGGATCCCCGAACACGCGTGCCGCCAGCGCTCTGCGGTCGAGGGCGCCGTGGGCGTCGAAGACCTCCGGGCCGAAGGCCTCGCGGATCTCATGTAAAAGGGGTGCTCCGGGCGCCTGGAGCTCGTGGACAATGGCGTCGGCGTCGATGACAGTCGCGCCGAGCTCGCGCCACATCGAGGCCACCGTGCTCTTGCCGGTACCAATTCCGCCGCTCAGACCGATGGTGCGCGTCACGGTTTCCCCGTCGGTGATGCTCGCGCGCCCAGGCTAACAGAGGCGTCAGGTGGCGGATGATGGTGACGGGGGCGGCCTGTCCTCGGCCGCCACCACGCAATCCTTCCCAGCTCCCTTGGCGTTATAGAGAGCGCGGTCGGCGGCGTCGAAGAAAGCCCGACGGTCGCCGTCGTACTCCGCAATGCCGATCGAGACCGTCACGCGGACGAAGTCCCGCGATTCGCGCAGGAGAATCGAGGCCTCCGCGACCTCCATGCGAATCTTTTCCGCGAGCGCCCGCGATCCCTCGAGATTCGTGCCGGTGGCCAGCACCACAAATTCTTCACCGCCGTAGCGGGCCAGAATGTCGGACTCGCGCACCGACTCGTTCAGAATCTGGGCGATCCGCTTCAGCATGTCGTCGCCCGCCGCGTGGCCGTGTCGATCGTTTAGCGCCTTGAAATCGTCGATGTCGATCAGGAGGATCGAAAGCGGGTCCTTCGTGCGACTCACGCGTTTGATCTCGCGCGTCAGAGCCTCCTGGAAATAGCGGTGGTTGTGGAGCTTGGTGAGGCCGTCGGTGATCGAGAGTTGCTCGAGAACCTCGTTGGCTTCCTGGAGCGCTTGATTTTGTTCGCGGAGTTTGGCGTGCTGCTGTTCGAGTTCGGCTTGATTCCGGCGCAGCCGCCGGGCCATGCCGTTGAAAGCGCGGGTGAGCAGCGCGACTTCGTCGTGGCCGCTCCGCTCGGGTACCTCGACGTCGAGCTCACCTTCGGAGATGCGCCGGGCTCCCCGCGAGAGCGCCTCGATGGGTCGCACGATCGCGTTGGTAATCTGGAACGCGAGCAGGCTGAACACCGCGGCAATCACCAGGTCCGCAACGAAGATCCGCGATACCAACGAAAAGACCGGTGCGAAGGCCTCCTGGGTAGGGCGCGCCACGACAAGGCCCCCGCCCAGGTAGGGAAGAGCGCGAAACAGCCCCAGCGCTCGCGTGCCGTCGGCGCCCTGGAACTCTGCGACCCCGCCACCCGTTCCTTTTTCGATGAGCGAGGTCGGGACCGAAACGAAAGGCCAGGCCTCTTGAGCCTTGGCGCCGACGCGGCCCTGGCGATCGACCAGGTACACGTGGCCGCTTCCCGCGCCGCGGTCAGTCTTCAGCTCCCGCACGAGGACCCCGGATCCCACGACACCCCGCAAAATCGCGAGCGGTTGCCCATCGCTACTGTGGACGACCACGGAAACCACCAAAAGGTTGCGGACGATCGCCACCGGTTCGCGAAGTCCCGCCACCATCGGCTCGAGCCCGCCCCCACCCAAGGTCGGCGCGTACGCCGACGCCAGCACCTTCGCATCGAGATCCACGAGCAACAACGCATCCATCCGTCCTGATCCCGCCAACACCCGCTGCAAGAGAAGCCCCGAGCCGCGCGCCAGGGCTTGTGGGTCGGCGAGCGGTCCGGTCAGGGCGGGCTGGCTGGCGAGTTCGCGGAGGTCGGCCGCGGTCGAGTCGACCAGGGCGGCGAGGCGTTCCTCGCTGCGCGACAGGATGTCGGGAAAGCTCTGCTCGATGAGTGCGCGAAGGTCTGCGAAGGTGGCGTGGACCGAGATCGCACTGACGACGAGGGCAGCCACGAAGGCCGATGAGAAGACGAAGAGGATCAGCCGGGAGGCGAGGCTCGCCCCGGGCCTCCTCTTGGCCGTCTTGTCCCCGTCGTTCATTCCTACCGTGCTCCGAGTCTTTCATCGACTTGGCCCGTGCGCAGCTTGATGGTTTTCCCCTCCGTGCCTTGGTGGTTTTCCGTGCCGCACGCCGCGCTTCCTTCGGATTGCGCGCGAGGTCGGCCTTTTCTATCTTTTCGAAGATTTTTCAAGGGGTTGCAGCCGCGGCGCGCGAAGGCGCGACGCACCGCTGCCCCGCAGCCCAGCGCCGACTCGCGCACCGTCCCAGAGCATGCCCCTGAGCATGACGGGGCGAGACCCGCACGGCGGTGGCCGAGACTTCCTCGAGACCCTGGTGAGCGAACCTTCAGACCGGAAACCGCAGCGCGATTCCCCGGGCAGTGCGGAGCTCGCGCGGCTGCGTGAAGAGATCGACGCGATCGATCAGCGCATCCTCGCGACGTTGAACGAGCGCGCCCGCCGGGTCTGCGAGGTCGGCGAGCTCAAGGCGCGCTTCGGCTTGCCGGTCTACTCCGCAGCGCGTGAGCGCGATCTCGTCCGGCACTTGGAGGCCTCCAACTCCGGGCCGTTTCCCGACGCGGCCATTGCCGACGTTTTTACGGAGATCATTTCGGCGACGCGCTCGCTCGAGCGGCGCTTGCGGGTGGCGTATCTGGGTCCGCCTGGAACGTTTGGGCACCAGGCTGCCCGCAATCACTTCGGTGCCAGCGTGGATTTCGTGCCGGTGTCCAATCACGGGGAAGTGTTCCGCGCCGTCGAACGCGGAGAGGTCGACCGCGGGGTCGTCCCGGTGGAGAACACCACCCACGGCATCGTGACCGAAACCTTCGACGCTTTGGCCGAAACCCAGGTCGCGATCGGCGCGGAAACCCTGCTGCCGGTGACGCACCATCTGCTCTCGCAGTCCGGCGAGCTCGATCGGGTGAAGTGCGTCGTGTCGCATCCACAGGCCCTGGGCCAGTGCCGTCGTTGGCTCGCGGACCATCTGCATGACGTCGCGCAACGGGCCTGCGCCAGCACGGCGCTCGCGGCTCAGAGCGCCGCCGAAGACGAAAGCCTGGCAGCCGTCGGCAGCGCGGTGGCGGGCGAGATCTACGGCCTCCTCCCGATCGCGACCGGAATCGAGGATCAAGCAGGGAACCAGACGCGTTTCCTGGTGATCGGGGGGGAGCCTCCCCCACCGAGCGGCGACGACCTGACGCTGGCGATCTACGCGACGCGGGCTCAATCGGGATCGCTCTATCGACTCCTTGAACCCTTTGCCAAGGCGGGCGTCAATCTGAGCGCTATCCAGTCGCGTCCAATGCCCGGTCGAGCCTGGGAATATCTGTTCTACCTGGATATCGACGGGCATCCCGGCGACCCGAAGGTTGCGGGGGTGTTGGCCGAGTCCGGGCGCATCGCGCAATGGTTTCGGGTGCTGGGCGCTTTCCCGCGCGCGGCGCGGACACGAGCCGATCGCCTGGATGGCTCGCAGGCCAAAGGTTGACCGAACGGAAGGCCATGGGAATCGCACGCATCGTCAAGCCCCACATCGCAGCACTTCGGCCCTACGAACCGGGTAAGCCGATCGAGGAGCTCGAACGCGAGCTCGGGATCCAGGGCCCGGTGAAGCTGGCGTCCAACGAGAATCCACTGGGACCCTCGCCCCTGGCCCTCGCGGCTTTGCGCGGCGCCCTCGGGTCCGTTCACCGCTATCCGGATGGCAAAAGCTATCGGCTCCGCGGACTGCTCGCGAAGCGGCTCGGCGTGGGAGAGGACCAGTTGGTCTTCGGCGCCGGCTCCGACGAGATTCTCGAGCTTCTGGCGAAGACTTTTCTGGGACCCGGTGACGAAGCGGTCTTCGCTTGGCCCGCTTTCGCGATGTACCCGATCGTGACCCAGGGCATGGGTGCCACACCCGTGGCGGTTCCCCTCGACGCGAACCTGGTTCACGATCTCGAGGCGCTGCGAGCGTCCGTCACTGATCGCACCCGCCTGGTGTTCGTGTGCAATCCCAACAATCCCACCGGGACCAGCGTGGGCGCCGACGCCCTCGACGCCTTCACAGCTTCATTGCCCGACGACCTGGTGTTGGTGCTCGACGAAGCCTATTACGAATATGTGCGGCGCTCGGACTTCCCGGACAGTCTCGCGTGGGTGGCACGCCGGCCGGGCACGATCGTGCTGCGCACCTTCTCCAAGATCTACGGGCTCGCGGGTCTGCGTGTTGGCTATGGCGTAGGGGACCGTGAACTAATCTCTTTTCTGGAGCGGGCCCGGCATCCCTTCAACGTGAGCAGCCCCGCTGAGGTGGCGGCCTTCGCGGCTCTGCAGGACGTGGAGCATCTGGAGCGTTCCCGGGCCGTGAATCGGGAAGGTGGGGACTATCTCACCCGCGAACTCGGTGCGCTCGGGATCGAAGTCACCCCCAGCGATGCGAACTTCGTGTTGGCCCGCACCGGGCCAGAGGTCTACGAGCCCCTCCTGCGCGAGGGGGTCATCGTGCGTCCCATGGTCGGTTTCGGGATGCCGGACTATGTGCGAATCACGATCGGACTTCCCGAAGAAAACGAGCGGGTCGTGAAGGCGCTGCGCCGCCTGCGCGAGCGGAGGGCGCCGTGAGCGGCTCGCGCACGCCGCCGCCGGTCGGCCGTCTGACCGTGGTGGGTATGGGACTCCTCGGCGCCTCCGTCGCCTGGGCGGCGCGGTCACGCCGTGCGGCGGCCGAGGTGGTGGGTCACGATCGTGACCCCGTCCAGCTCGAGGCCGCGCGCGAGCGGGGGGTGGCGGATCGTCTCGAAGCCGATCTCGAGGCTGCCGTGGAGGGAGCGGGGCTCGTGGTCCTGGCGACACCGGTTGGATCGATGCCGGGAGTGGTTCGCCGACTCGCTCGCTGGCTTACGCCGGGGACCATTTTGACCGACGTGGGCAGCG
>CAZTOE010000032.1:20936-24612 GCA_964615045.1 uncultured Spirochaetales bacterium | reverse complement strand
CGCGAGCGCGAGATCATCCGCTGCGTCGGGGCCAACGTCTGCATCCGACGGCTGATCGACAATCATCCGGTGATCTGCATGATGAACCCTGCGACAGGCCGCGAGCGATCCTTGGGGGACGGCACCGTAGAGCCCGCGGCGGAGGCGACGCGCAAGCGGATTCTGGTAGTGGGGGGCGGGCCGGCGGGGATGAAGGTCGCGGCGCGCGCCGCGGGCCGCGGGCATCACGTGAGTCTCTGGGAGCGCGCCGGGGAGCTCGGCGGCCATCTGAACGCGCTGAAGCGTCTCCCAAGCCGGGAGGGCTGGGAAGTGGCGATCGACAATTTGCGGCGGCCGCTGGAAGACTCTGGTGCCGAGGTCAAGCTCGGGCTCGAAGCCGACGCCGCTGCGGTCTTGGCCGGATGCTTCGATGCCGTGGTGTGTGCCACGGGCTCGGCCTGGGATCCGCGCGGCAGCAGTGCCTACCGTCCCGACCGCGACGCCATCCCCGGTTGGGAGCTCGACAGCGTCTTCGAGATCGGAAGCGCCGTCGCGCGTGCCCTCAATGCGCCCACCGCGCTCGGGCGGCGCGTCTTGATCGTCGACGAGAGTGAAACCTATCTCCCGCTCGGCTTGGCGGAACTTCTCGCCGCCGCCGGGGTCGCGGTCGAGGTAGTGTCGCCGCGCACGGTTGTGGGCGCCGAGACCCTGAAGACGCTCGAGATGCTCCACCTGTTCCCGCGGTTGTGCGAGCTCGGGGTTCGCTGGCGCGCCGGCCATTTTGTCGAAGCCATCGAGCCGGGGCGCGCGCTGGTGTACAACCTCTTCGGGGGCGCCCCCGAAGTCGTCGAAGTCGACAGCGTAGTGCTCTCGCTTTTCCGCGAACCTCGCGACGCGCTCTTCCGATCCCTCGAAGACCAGCAGCCCGGGCTCTGTCGGGTCGGCGACGCGTTGGCACCGCGCAAACTCGAGGCCGTTCTGTACGAGGCGGAAATCCTCGGCCGGGCGTTCTGAAGACGCGCTTCGCAGGAGCGGTCACAATAGCCAGCGAAGGCCGCGCGCGAAGGCCGCGCGACCGGGCTCAGTCGGAAGCGCCCCGTGCGCGATCACGAGCCGCTCCGGGTTCCACGCGAGCGCATGGCGCGCCGCAACCCGCGCGCGGCTACGGCTCCAGAACAACGCGCGCCATTCGCGCGGGGTGCTCCCCTCCGGTCCCACGAGGCCGTCGAGCCGCATCAGAAGCCCGCGCCACCCGGCAAGGGATTGCGGGTCGAAACGTTGAATCAGATCGCACACCAGGGCGGTTCGCGAAGCCCGGTGAAAAAACAAAACCTCGTCGATCAACAAGCTCCCCCGCATCACGACCTGATCGATCTCGGCCGCCCAGGCGTTCGGCGGTATAGCGTCGAGCTCGGCATCGAAATCGAGGTCGCGCCGCTTTCGCGCCAAGCCGGGCGCCGCGTAGAGGCGAGCCTGCGGGTAACGCGCCGCCCACTCTCCGAGATACAGGTGGTGGAGCTTGTTGGGCGCTACCAGATGGCGGACCGGACCAAGGGCGTCGACCGCCTCAGCAAGCGCGGGATCGAGTGAGATCGGCGACCAGATCCACAACGATCCTTCGCGCAGGCGCACCACGGCCATCCGGGTGGGGTAGGGGAAGAGCCCGAGAAACCGGACGGCGGGCCCCTCGGCGGTCCACAACCCCGGCCCATTCTCGTTCAGCACCTCACGTAATGCTGGCCCGCGTGCACAGCTCCTCGATTGCACAGCGGTGAGCCTGCGCTTCCGCGACGCTCACGGCCCGGAAGTGGTAGGTATCGCCGGGCTTCGACTGGCCGAGCTTCCAGAACTCGCCACTCGGCACCGTGTAGGGACAGATGAAGCCGCCCATGCTGGGGGCGTCGTTCACCAGGATGATCGGGGTCTGCCCGCCCAGATTGATGCCGCCCAGCGGGTAGCCCTGATCCAGGATGTTGGACGGTTCCGATCCGTGCTCGGGACCCTTGTGGTAGGCCTTCTCGGTGAAGGTCCAGTCAGGGCCCTCGAGTCGATACCCCGTGCGGTTGCTCTGGGGCGAGAGCCGCCACGCGGTGGTCAGGAAGCGCTCGTGTCCGGCCGCGTCGACCCAATCGTCGTTGGGACCTGCGACGACCTCGATCGTCCAGTTCTTCTCACCGGTGATGGGCGGTCGGCAGACCTCACGAACCGTGTGCCCGGGCGTTCCGCGGCCCCCGCGCAGCGGGATGTGCTGTCCCTTTTGCAGTGCGTGTCCATCGATGCCCCCCACTCCCGCGCCGTGAAAGGTCGCGCAGGAACCGAGCAGCTCGGGGGCTTCGATGCCACCGGCGATGGTGATGTAGGCGCGGGCGCCTCGCTTGGCCACGCCGAGGCTCAGGGTCTGGCCCGCCGCGACCGCGAAGCTCTCCCAGTTGGGAACCGCACGATCGTCGAGTTTGGCTCCCATCTCGGCACCCGTGACTGCGACCACGGTGTCGATTTCGAAGCGAAGCGTCGGGCCCATCATCTGCACTTCGAGGCCGGGATCTCCGGCCTCGTTGCCGACCAGAAGATTGCCGAGGCGAAATGACCAGTTGTCCATTGGGCCCGACGGCGGAAACCCGAGATTCCAATAGCCGACACGCCCCGGATAGTCCTGGATGGTGGTCTGAAGACCGGGTTTGGTCACCTCGAACATCGGCCGCCCTCTAGAACTTCCTCTCGACATCGATCGACGCACACCAGCTCTTGTAATCGCGAAGGGAAAACTTTTGGTATTCGATGACGTTGTAGACGTAGGTCCCCGCCGCAATCCGGGCCTCGGCCGCATCGTACTCCTCGCGCGTGACGGGGAGAAAGCGCACGCGGTCCCCGGCCCGGAACAGCACCACGTTGTCTCCGAAGATCTCGAAGCGGCGCTGCGTATCCCAGATGGGCACCGGCGTACGGCCGAAGAGCTGATAACCGCCGGGGGTCGCCGCGGGATAGATGCAGGTGCAGGAGCCGCCCATGCCGACCGCGCCCTGGGGCGTCCAGGTGCGCGGCGGGTTGTATTTGGGCGCCGTCATCCGCGCCCGGGGATCGAGGGGCATCATGAACGAAACCCCGGGATAGAAGCCGAGCGCGCAGCTCCAGTACTCGGTTGCCGAGTGCACCCGCACGAGTTGCTCGACGTCGGCCAGGCCGTTCAACCGCGCGATGAATTCCGGATCGGGTTCCTTCTCGGTGACCTCCTTGCGGTAGCGGTCGACGCACTCCCGGGTCCACGGGTCGAGGTAGAGCGTCTCGAACAGAAAGAGCCGGCTCGCCACGTCGTGATCTTCAGCGGGCCCGAGCTGCTCGATCAGCGCACCCAGCTCTCGGACGAGCTCGTCGTAACCCACGCGGTCGGGATCGTAGTGGACGAGGAGCGTCGCAAAGCAAGGGGCGGTTTCGATCACTCCTTTGGTGTCGTTTTCCTCGATCGCCGCCGCCAGGCTCTGAGCGGTGAAGTTCAGCTCCAGGTTCATCTCGTCGCCAAACTCGATCAGGAGGTAGCGATCGCCGCCGGGCAAGAAGCGGGGTTCGTCGTAGATCACCGCCGGCTCCTCGGCCGCTCGCGATCGCCCATCACGCCACCGGTTCGCGCATTGTGACCAACTCCTCGGCGGCCGTGGGATGGATGCCGTCCTGCTGCATGAGCTCGGGCTTCAGGGCCACC
>CAZTOE010000032.1:6034-20926 GCA_964615045.1 uncultured Spirochaetales bacterium | reverse complement strand
GATGGTGGCGTCGAATTGAGCCTTGGTCGCGCCGCACCGGAGCGCCACGGCAAAGCCCTGGACGATCTCGCCGGCGTCCGGTCCCAGGACGTGGACTCCCAGGACGCGATCGTCGGACCGATCGACCACGAGTTTCATGGTGGTCTGCTCGTCGCGCCCGGTCAGGGTGTGGAGGAGCGGACGGAACCGCGAGCGGAAAATCTCGACGTCGTGGCCCCGCTCGCGGGCTTCGGCTTCGGTGAGTCCGACGGTGCCGAGCGGCGGTTGGCTGAAGATCGCCGAAGGGAGATTCTCATAGTCGGGGCGCCGGGGCCCGTCCCCAAAGAGGGTCGCGGCGAGACACATCCCCTCGTGGATCGCCACGGGTGTGAGATCCACGCTGCGGCGATGGTTGGTGATGTCTCCGACGGCGAAGATGTGCTCGACGCTGGTGCGCAGATACTCGTCCACCATCACCGAGCCGTTCTCGTCCAGCGCGACGCCCGCCTTGTCGAGGCCGAGATCGGCCGTGTTGGGTGCGCGGCCGGTGGCGAAGAGGACCTGGTCGACCTCCAGCGCACTTCCGTCGGTGAGCTCCGCACGGATCCCGTCGCTGTTCTTCGCGAGCGCGGTGACATTGCACCCAAAGCGCAGGTCGACACCCCTTTTTTGCATCTCTTCGGCCAGATCCCGGCGCAAATCCTCGTCGAAGCCGCGGAGAAAGAGCGGGCCGCGGTAGAGCTGGATCACCCGCGAGCCGAGACCGTTCCAGATCCCCGCGAACTCGACTCCGATATAGCCACCCCCGACCACCAGTACCCGGTCGGGCAGCCGCTCCAGGTGGAACGCTTCGTTGGAGGTGATAGCGAGCTCGCGGCCCGGGAACTCGGGAACCGTGGGCCATCCTCCGGCGGCGAGCAGCACATACCGCGCGGTCACGCGACGGGCGCCGATCGAGATCGTGTGTGGATCCTCGAGGCGTGCGCGGCCTTCGAGGCGCTCGACACCCGCTCCGTCGAGGAGTCGCGCGTAGATCCCGTTGAGCCGCTCGATCTCGCGGTTCTTGTTCTCGATCAGCGTGGGCCAGTCGAACCGGGGAGCGGCGCGGGACCACCCATACCCCGCCGCAGCGTTTTCAAAGTCTTCCGAGAAGTGCGACGCGTAGACGAACAGCTTCTTCGGAATGCAACCGACGTTGACGCAGGTCCCGCCCAGCGCGCGCTCCTCAGCGATCGCCACCCGGGCCCCCAGCCCGGACGCGACGCGGCTCGCGCGCACGCCTCCCGAGCCGGCACCAATTACAAAGAGGTCGTAGTCGTAGTTCACGGCGATCAATAGTAACCAAAGACGGCGGCACCCTGGACCGGCTGGACGGAGGCCTACAGCTCCAAAGTGGCGCGATAGAGCTCCTCGAGCTCGGCGATGCGCGCGTCGAGCTGTTTGGGCTTCCAGCCCTGCGTCGAGATCGGCGGATGCACCACGACCTCGACCACGCCTGGCCGCACGAACCAGGCGTGCTTCGGCAGCAGGTCGTGGGCGTTGCGCAGGACGATCGGCACGATCGGGGCGCCCGCCGCGCGCGCCACGTGGAAGGCACCCTTCTTGAAGGGGCCCAGTCGGCGCCCGGGGCTCCGGGTGCCCTCCGGCGCGATCGCGATCGAGAGCCCTTTGCGGAGCGCCTCGACAGCGGGCTCCAGCGCCCGGATCGCTTTGGCGCGGTCGAACCGATCGATGAAGACCGTTCCCGCGAGGGCGAAGATCGGACCCAGCAACGGGTGGTCGCGGAGTTCCTTCTTCGCGATGCCCACCACGTCGCGCCGGATCAGCTTGGCCACCAGCAACGCATCAATTGCGCTCTGGTGATTGAAGAGAAACACCGCAGGACGCTCCGCCCACAGATTTTCCTCGCCCTCCACGCGCAGCTCGATGCCCGCGAGCGCGGTGCCGAAATCGCCCCAGGCGCCGACGGTTAGATTGATCGCCTCGCGCAGACTCTGATTCAGCAACGCCACCGGAATCCCGGCCCCCACCGACGGAAGCAGACTGGCGACGGCCAAGGCGGTGCGGGCAACCGGCTCGATGCCCGGGGTCCCTCGGCTGTCAAATTGCTGGACGGGCCAGCCGCGCTCCCGCGCGAGCTCCTCGAGGCGGCCCTCGGGGTTCAGTGGGCGCGGACAGCCCACGATCTCCAGTAGCGGCAAGTCGTCGCAGCTGTCGGTGTAGAAGAAACTCTTGGAGAGATCGAGATCGCGTTCGGCCGCGAGGCGCCGCGCTGCCTCGGCCTTGCCCGGTCCGAAGCAGGCGGGACGCAGGATCTCGCCCGTGAAACGACCGTCGGCAAACTCGAGCTCGGTGCAGAGCACATGTTCGATCCCGAGCTCGCGCGCCAGCGGCTCGATCTGAAACCGCGTGGCGGAGGAAACGATCGCCACCGTGTGGCCGCGCGCCCGATGCGCCTCCACCAAGGCCCGTGCCTCGGGATAAATATCGGCGGCCAGGGAGCTTTGGAATACCCGCTCGCCAAAGTCCCGCAGGTCCTGTTCAGTGCGGCCCTGCCAGCCGGTGGAGAGGTCTCTCACGAAGCTCGGAAAGCTGGTCTGGCCGCGCTGAAACTGCAGCACGGCCGTCACGCCGCGAGCCAGCTCGCGCGCCGAGATGCCACCTTCGAGAAGCTGCCGGCGCAAGAAGGCACTCGCCGAGAACCCCGCGAGCAGGGTGCGATCGACGTCAAACAAGGCGCCGATCTTGGGATCCGGGGGCGAGGCGTCGACTTCGGTGGTGATTTGCGAGTACAGCAAGGTGGCTCTCCCGTACGCGGAGGGTGCCACATTGCTTCGCGGCGTCGTATCGCGAAAACTTCCGGGAACACCGTGCTGCGATCGAGGGGACGTGGGACGCGAGCAGGGAGGCCCAGGTGAGCCAGGACGCGGACGAGCGCAGGGTCTATGGAGAGCGCATGGCGGCCCTAGCGGCTCCGGCCCTCCAGACCCTCGAAGCCTTTGACACGGTGCGCCGCCGGCTCCATCCGCCGGCATTTCCCGCGCTGCGTGGCGCGCTGGGGCCGCTTCGAGATCGCGTCGACGAGGCCCTTGCGGCCTTTCGTCAGGTCCCGGTTCCCGAAGGCCTCGAGGGCTTCCACCGCCTCTTCTCGGAAGGCGCTTCTCGAGCTGCTCAAAGCCTCGCCCTGTTTGTGGATCGCGGCGCGCCCGAAGAGGCGATCCTCCGACTGCTCCGCGCGCTTCGCGCGCATTGTGGCGCCCAAGAGGTGTTCTACGCGCTGCGCCGGGCGCTCCCCCAGCTGGGTGCCTACTATGTCGAAGCGCAATGCCCACGCAGCCCAGCCGAGCTCGATCCCGAAGTCCCCGACCCCGCCGGAGTGGGAATCCTCGCATTCCACGAGGACGGCTCGCCGGTGAGCGCCGAGGCCCCGCCTCCGGACCGCGGCGGCTACTGGCTCTACGTGCCCGAGTGGTACGACGCGAGTCACCGCTGGCCGGTGGTCGTCGCCTTGCACGGCGGGTCCGGCCACGGCCGTGAGTACCTGTGGACCTGGGTGCGCGAGGCCCGCAGCCGCGGCGTCCTCGTGATCTCGCCCACATCGAGCGGGCGCACGTGGTCCCTCGACGATCCAGAGCGCGACACGAAGCGCCTCGCGGAGATCGTGAGTCGCGTCTCCGAACGCTGGCGGGTGGACCCGGAGCGCGTCCTCCTGACCGGGCTTTCGGATGGAGCCACCTTCACGCTCCTGGCGGGTCTATCCGAAGTGGCCCCCTACAGCGCGCTAGCGCCGGTCTCGGGTGTCCTTCACCCGGCGTGCTACGCGCTCGGGCACCTCGACCGCGCCGCGGGACGGCGCATCTACCTGGTCCACGGCGCGCTCGATTGGATGTTCCCGCTTCAGGTCGCCCATCTGACGCGCGACGAGCTTCGCCGCTGCGGGGCAGAGCTGACCTATCGCGAGATCGAAGACCTCTCCCACACTTATCCCCGCGAAGAGAATGCGGCGATTTTGGAGTGGCTCGATCCCGGGCTCGCGCTGAGTTCGATCCCTCAGTGAGAATCTACTTCAAGAATTGCTTCGATCTCTTTGAGATCGTTTACGATCCAAGTGGGATCAGGACCCGGGTAGTAGGCCCGCATAGCGGCGGGGTCGGGAACTCGCCGTGTGATCCAGACGGTCCGCATCCCGAGGCCGGCCGCGCCGGCGACGTCGGCGTCTAGGTTGTCGCCCACATGGATCGCCTCCCCAGCACCGACGCCCAGCTCGTCCAGGACGGCCTCAAAGATCTCGCGGCGCGGTTTTCGAATCCCGAGGTCGACCGAGACCACGAGCGAGCCGAAGTGGTCGCGCAGACCCGCCTCGTCGAGAATGCGGAGCGCGGTCGGGCTGTGGCTGAAGTTGGAGCAGAGGCCAAGGTGAGCCCGCTCCGCCAAGCGCCCGAGGCAATCGCTGTGATGCGGAGGGGTACGGGCGTGGCGGCGCAGCGCTCCCATATGAATCTCGGTGAGATCCTCGACCAACGTGACGTCGCGCACCCCCAGGGCCTCGAGGAGTCGTTCAAAGCGGTCCACCGTCGCGAACTCGACACCGCGCGGGTAGTGGTGCTCGCGCCATTGGCCATCAACCTCGGCCAAGGTGTTGGCGAAAGCTTCCAGGTCAACCGGGTGGCGCTCCGCAACCGCTGCGTGGAGTGCAGGGGTGGTGGCCGGGGCGCGCCGGCCGCCAATCTCGAGGGGAGGCAGGCGCTCCATGTGGAGATCGACGAGCGTGTCGAAGAGGTCGAAGATGACGGCGCGGATCGCCATGGCTCTCAGGATAGCCGGGTCACGCGGACGTGATCGAGCTCCGCGAGGTTTGCAAGCAGTACGCCGACACCGTCGCGGTGCGACGTCTCTCCCTGCACGTCGAAGCGGGCGAGGTGCTCGTCCTGGTAGGCCCATCGGGCTGCGGCAAGACCACTACCCTCAAGCTGATCAACCGCCTGATCGAGCCCACTAGTGGAACCATTGCGGTCGCCGGTCGCGAAACCCACGCGTATCTGCCTCACGAGCTCCGCCGCCGCATCGGCTACTGCTTTCAGGAGATCGGTTTGTTTCCCCACCTGACCGTCGGGGCAAACGTGGCCATCACGCCCACCCTGATCGGGTGGCCCAGGGAGCGCATCCGCCGGCGCGTCGACGACCTGCTCGAGCTGGTCGAACTCGAGCCTTCCGCGTTTCTCGAACGATGGCCCAACGAACTCTCGGGGGGGCAGCAGCAACGGGTCGGGATCGCGCGCGCGCTGGCCGCCGAGCCGGACGTCTTGTTGATGGACGAAGCCTTCGGTGCCCTGGACCCGATGACGCGCGACCGCTTGCGAGAACGCTTCCGCGCCATTCAGCGCGACTTGGGCGTGACCACCGTCCTGGTCACCCACGACACGGTGGAGGCTTTGCTCCTCGGTTCGCGGATCGCCGTGATGGAGGCCGGCGACTTGCTCCAGGTGGGCTCGCCGCACGAGCTCTTGAGCGCTCCTGCCAACGATACGGTGCGTGAGCTTTTTGAGGCACCGCGGCGACAGGCCGAGGCGGTGGAAGCACTGTTGGGAGATGCGGCGCAGTGAGCGAGCAACTGGCGCTGCTTCCCGAGTACCTCGCCGCCCACCTGAGGCTGTCGCTGCTGGCGCTTGGCCTCGGCTCAGCGATCAGTCTGCCACTCGGGATTGCGGTAGCCCGCCGGCCGGGCTGGGCCGCTTGGGCCGTTGCGACCTCAGGGATCTTTCAGACCATCCCGAGCCTCGCGCTACTCGCGTTCATGGTTCCGCTGTTGGCGTTCCTGGGGCGCTACGTGACGACGTGGGTGGGTTTCGACCTGCCGAGCATCGGCTTCTTGCCCGCGCTGATCGCGTTGACCCTGTACAGCACGCTGCCAATTCTCCAGAACACGATCACCGGGCTGGCTGGGGTCCCCGGTGCGCTGCGCGAGGCGGCCCGGGGCGTCGGGATGACGCCCCGCCAGCAGTTGCTGCGCGTCGAGCTGCCGCTGGCTCTCCCGGTAATCGTGGCGGGCCTCCGGACCGCGGCGGTCTGGGTGGTCGGAACCGCGACGCTTTCGACACCGGTGGGTGCCACGAGCCTCGGCAACTACATCTTCAGCGGCCTGCAGACGCGCAACTACACCGCGGTATCGATCGGTTGCGTCGCCGCCGCCGCCCTTGCCGTCTCACTCGATCAGCTGATCCGCCGCCTGGAGGGCGCCGCCCGGCGGCGTCCCCGCCCCGGATCGTGGGTCGCCGCGGTGGCGGTGGGGCTCGTGGCTTGGGCGGTGTTCCACGCCTGGGCCGGACGTGACACCCGCGAGACCACGGTCCGGATCGGTGCGAAGACCTTCAGCGAGCAGTACATCCTGTCGGAATTCTTGGCGGGATGGATTGAGACGGGGCTCGGTGTCCCGACGCGGATCGTGCCTTCGCTCGGTTCGACGGTGCTCTTCGACGCCTTGTGCTCGGGCGAGCTCGATCTCTACGTGGACTACTCGGGCACGCTCTGGGCCACGATTTTGCGCGGCGAAGGCCTGCCTCGGGGGCGCGAAGCGGTGCTCGAGGAAGTTCGCGAGGGTCTCCTCGAGCGCTACGGCATCCGTTTGGTCGCGGCGCTGGGCTTCGAGAACACCTACACACTGGCGATGTCCGCGGCGCGCGCCCGGGAGCTCGCGGTGGCACGCTTCTCCGACCTCGCGCCGCACTCCGGTTCGCTCAGCATTGGCGGCGACTACGAGTTCTTCGCGCGACCCGAGTGGAAGGCGCTCGTCGCGCACTACGGGTTCGCGTTTGCCCGGCAACGGAGTATGGACGCGTCTCTCATGTATCAGGCGGTCGCGGCGGGAGAGGTGGACGTGATCAGCGCTTTCTCCACGGACGGCCGCATCGCCGCTTTCGATCTTCTCGTTCTCGAGGACGATCGCGGCGTGATTCCCCCCTACGACGCCGTCGTGCTGGTTCCCGAAACCGTGGCCCGGGCGCGCCCTGACCTTGTGAGGCGGATCGCCGCCCTCGAAGGGCGGATTTCCGCTCCGCGGATGCGTGCCCTGAACCGCGCCGTCGACCAGGAAGGCCGCGCCCCGTCGGAGGTGGCGCACGAGCTGTTGCGCGAACTCAGCACGGCGGTGGAGACCGGGCGCTAATCGCGCGATGCCTCGGTCTCGGTCGGGCTACGTCCTCAGGAGGGCTTCCCGATGAGGGCCTTGCGGAGGCGGCGCTTCAGGGAGAGCGCTTCGGGCGGGAGTTTCGCGTCGTCGGTGCTGAGCAGATAGGCATCGAGGCCGCCCTTTTTCTGCACGGTGCGAAGCGCTCGGGTCGAGACCTGCAACCGCACTGTCCGCGCCAGCGCGTCCGAACGCAGCGACACCCGCTGCAGGTTCGGCGAGAAGGTTCGCGAGCTCTTGCGGTTTGAGTGCGAGACGTTGTGACCGAAGCGGACGGTCTTACCACTCAGCGCGCAGCGACGGGGCATGGCTCCTCCGACTACTTCTTCTTGCCGTAGCGCCGGCGGAAGGTGTCGACCTTGCCACCACGGGTGGTTTCCCGCAGCGAACCGGTCCAGAAGGGGTGACTCGAGGAAGAGATCTCGAGTCGGATGACGGGGATCTGCTGGCCGTCCACCTCGCGGGTCTCGCCGGAAGTAACGGTCGAGCGAGTGGTCCACTCCTCGCCTGTTGCCGTGTCGACGAAAATCACGGGATGATAGTCGGGATGAATCCCTTCTTTCATGACGAGAGCTCCTACCAGCTCGACTTGCGTACGCCCGGGATCTGCCCGTGTAGAGCAAAGTCGCGCAACGCGATCCGAGAGATCCCGAACTTGCGGTAGTAGCCGCGCGACCGACCCGACACGGCGCAGCGATTGTTCCAACGCGTCGGGCAGGAGTTGCGCGGGAGTTTCGCGAACGCAGCCTGCGCATCGAGCTTGGCGTCGATGTCGGCGTTGGGATCCTGGAGGATCCCGCGGAGCTCGGCGCGCTTGGCGGCATGTTTCTTAATCAACCGCTTGCGCTTGCGATCGCGGTGAATCTGAGACGTCTTCGCCATCGAGACCAATCCTTGGCGGCCAGCTTAGTGGCAACGCGGGTAATGGCAATGTGGGTAGGGGCACTGGGTGCCTCACCCCCCGGGGTCATCCCGTTGGGCGCTAGGGTTTAGCACAGACGACGGGAATGCTCAGGAGGGCCGCGCGAAGCGACTCCGCGTGAGAAGAAGCGAAAATACGAAGAGCCCCAACGCCGTGAGAGCGATCATGCCGCCGGCGGCCAGATCGAGGGCGTAGGCCAACCAGAGCCCGCCGACTCCGGACACCGCGCCGAGGACGGCGGAGAGCCACAGCTGCGCGCGGTAGTGCCGGGTCCAGAGGGCAGCGCTGGCCGCCGGGATCACCAGCAGCGCCTCGATCAGGATCACGCCCACGAGGCGCACGCCGACAATGACGGCGGCGGCGACCAGGGTGAGCAACGCCGCGTCGAGCCACAGCACGGGGTGGCCGTATGCGGCCGCCACCTCGGCGTCGAAGGCGACCAGCAGCAGCGGTCGGAAAAGCCACCACAGCGCCGCGGCGAGGGCCAGCCCGACCGCGCCCAAGGCCCACAGCTCGGGCCGCGAGATCGCGAGCACGTTGCCGAAGAGGTAGCCGAGCAGGTCGGGCTGGGTACCGCGCCGCGCGCTGAAGAGTACGACCCCCAAGGCCATCGAACCGGCGAAAAGGATGCCCATGGCGGTGTCTTCGTGGAGCGCGCCGCGGTGGCTGATCCAGGCGATGGACAACGCCGAAGCAAGAGCGAAGCCCGCCCCGCCGAGCAGCGGCGAGAATCCCAGCACGACCCCGAGCGCCACCCCACCGATCGCCGCGTGCGAGATTCCGACACCCACGAACGCCAGGCGCCGCAGGACGACAAAGAAGCCCAGGAGACCGGAAAGCACACCGACACCCACTGCCGCGATCAGGGCGCGCTGCATGAAGGCGTACTCGAGCATCAATCGGGGCGCTCAGGCGCATCGAGACGCTTCGCGAGCTCCTCGTGGTGAGCGATCTCGCCGCGCAGAAAGTCGAACTCACAACTGTACGCCTCCTGCAGCGCGTGGCTGTGGACGACATCGTTGGGGTTCCCGTGCACATGCATGGTGCGGTTGATGCAGATCAATTGATCCGCCTCACCAGCCAGTGCCAAGAGATCGTGCGAAACCGCGATCACACTCAAGCCGAGCTCCTGTTTGAGGGAGCGGAGGAGTTGATAAAACTCTTGCTCGGCAGGGAGGTCCAGGCCGGTCGTCGGCTCATCGAGGATGAGTAGGCGCTCGCTCGCGCAAAGCGCCTGGGCCAGCATGACGCGCCGCTGTTCACCACCCGAAAGCTCTCCGACCGGACGCGCCGCATGGCGCGCCATACCCACCCGGCGCAACCGGTCGAGGACCTGTTGCTTGGAGCAGGCGACAGATGTCCGCAGACTGCCAAGAGCGACCACATCGAGCACGGAAGCCGGAAACTGGGCCGGAATCGCGACCTGCTGTGGCACGTAGCCAACGCCACCGCCGGCGTGCGATCGCTCTCCGGGCGCCGCTCCGAAGACCTCAATACGTCCGCGCGCGATCGGCACCAAGCCAAGAATCGCTTTCAAGAGCGTAGTCTTGCCCGCTCCATTGGGGCCGACGACGCCGACGAAGGCTCGCGGCTCCACCTCGAAGCTGATGCCCTCGAGGATCGAGCGCCCCCGCCGGCAGACCGAGACGTCCTCGAGACGCACGATGGCCGGCGGCGATCCGGTTTGAGTCACGGGCCTTCCCTCCGCGAAGCTCGCCGCAGCGCGATGGCGTTGAAACGCATCAGCGAGGCGTATCGCGCCCGCTCCCGAACCCGCGGGTCGCCGATCGGGTCGAGGGTGACAATCGGCGCGCCGAGCTCTTCCGCGAACACCCGCAGCGTGCGCGCGGACAATTGCGGCTCCACCAGAAGCGCGTCGACCTGGGCGTGACGGGCGTCTTCGATAGTGCGAGCGAGGCGGCGCGGGGGAGGCGCCTCGCCCGCGATGACTTCGACCGCGGGAATCGGTTCGAGACCGTAGCGAGCGACCAGGTAGCGCCACGCGGGATGTAGAGCGACAAAGCGCGCCCCGGATCCCCCCAAGAGCTCGACCAGCTCCCGGTCCAGCTCCGTCAGTTCCGCTGCAAAGCGTTCACGCCGTGAGCGGTAGTAGCCCGCTCCCGCCGGATCCAACGCCTCCAGGGTTGCGACCAAGGCCGGCAGCGCGTGGTCTCGGATCCGGATGGGGTCGACCCACAGGTGGGGATCGCTGCCCGCGCGGAGCGCGTCGTGGGGCTCCGCGCCGTGCTCGTGCGGATCGAGCGCAGGCAGTGGCTCGATCCCTTCCATGGCCAGGAGTTGGAGCCGGACCGGAGGCACGGCAAGGCCCGCCAGCAGGTTGCTCCCCCAGGCGTCTAAAGGGTGACCGATCTCGAAGTAGAGCTGTACGCGGGCGAGGCGCCGGGCGTCCGAAACGCGTGGCTCGAAGAGATGGGGGCTCGCGCCCGCCGGCAGCAGCGTGGTCACGGATACGCGCTCGCCGCCCACCTCCCGCAACAACATCGCCAGCGGTTCGATCGAGGCCGCGGCCTGGACGGGTCGCGTCGGGTCCCCAAGCGCGAGCCCGGCCCCTCGGCGCGCCGCGGCGAACCCGTAGGCGGCGACCAGCGCGCAGCCCAGCAACGCGGCGGCCCAGACCCCCCGCAGCCGCGGACTCCGCAACCAGTCGCACCAAATCGCCAACTGCTCGCGCGCTTCTGCGAGCCCGTCGCGAAAGCGGGTGCGCGCCAGGCTCCTCAGCAGGAGCAGGGCCAGGCTCGCCGCGGCCACGCCTTTGATCACCCGCCACGCGGCGACATCGCTCGCGGGCCCGGCCGTGCGCACGGCGCTCCGCACCGCCTCCGCGGCCCAGAGATCGAGTAGCGCACCAGCAGTCAGCGCCCCGACGACCACGGAGGCAAGACAGGTGAGGGCGCGGGGCATGCCCAGGATTTGACGGCCCACGGAGAGCGTGGCGGCGTTGGTCGCGGGCCCCACCAGCAGGAACACGAGCGCAGCGCCCGGCGAAAGCCCCTTCGCGATCAGCGCCGCCGCCACCGGCGTCGAGGCACTCGCGCAGATGTAGAGGGGGACTCCGGCGACCACCATCGCCAGCATGGGCGTGAGGCCACCCTCCCAACCGAGCGCGTCCTGAAAGAAGCGATCGGGAAGGAGCGCCGCAAGAACGCCCGTCGTGACCAGACCGATCACCAACCAAAAAGCGATCTCGTCGAGCAGGGTGCCGAAGCCGTACCGCAAGGCGCGATCGATCCGCACGGGGAGCGCCTGTCCCTCCGCCGGTTGCTTCGGATGCGTCTGGCCGTGGTCGCGGTGCGCGCACGTCGCGTCTGCCTGGCTGTGAGTTGCAGGCCCCCCAGGCGTGCTCCTTCCGAACAACAAGCCCACGCAACCTGCGGCAATGCCGCTCACCACAGCCACCACCGGACGTACGCCAGCGACGATCGGTCCGAGCAGCGCATAGCTCAGCGCGATCGAGTCCATGCCGGTTTCGGGGGTGGACACGAGAAACGCGCTGAGCGAGGAGCGGCTCGCGCCGGCGCGCCGCAAGCCTGCCGCTGCAGGCAAAACTCCGCACGAACACAGTGGGATCGGCGCGCCCAGCACCGCGCCCCAGAAAGCCGACCGGGCGTTCTCGCGGCCGAGGCGGCGGGCTACGAAGTCGCGCGGCAGGAACTCCTGCAGGATGCCCGCGAGCGCAAAGCCCAGCGCGATCCAGAGCGAACCTTCGTAGAGGACACGCGCGATCTCGGCGGCAATGCTGATCAGGACTTCGATCGCGATCTCCTCCCGGCGCGGTCGGCCCGCTGCTCGAACTCCTCGAGGGCGGAGAGCACGCGACGCAAGTCGGGGCGGTGGTCGAGGACCGGCCGCAGGGGATCCTCTCCGAGCCGGGCCATGCGCCGGAGCGCGTTGCGGAGGGTGTAGCGCCTCGGGTCGAGCCCGCGCTTGACCTCGTGCCAGCGCAGGGGCATTGAAACCGGCGCACCTGGAAGCGGGCGCAGCGAGAACGGCGCCACCAGAAGGCGTCCGTGCCCGTTTTGCAAATAATCGATGTACACGCGGCCCTTTCGCGCCGAGAGGGAGCGCGCCACCGTGGCCAGCTCGGGAAGGGCCTCGGCGGCCAGGCGCGCGAGCAACTCCGCGAACGAGCGCGACTGTTCGTAGTCGAGCTGCCCGCCGAGTGGGATCAACAGATGCAAGCCGGTCGAGCCGCTCGTCTTGACAAACGAGGTGAGTCGAACCCGCTCGCACAGCCGATGGAGCCAACGCGCGATGGCGACCACGTGCTCGAAGGGCGCCTGCTTGGGATCGAGATCGAGGATGCACCAGTCGGGGCGCGCGAGGGACACGATCCGGCTCGACCATACGTGGAGTGGGATGGTTCCGAGGTTGGCGAGAAAGACCAGGCTCTCGACGCGGTCGCAAACGAAGTAGTGAATCTCGCGGTTGGCGTGCTCGCTCCAGAGCGTCTCGGTTCGCATCCACGCGGGAACCCACTGCGGGGCGTCCTTTTGGAAGAAGGACTTGCCGTGGATGCCGTCCGGATAGCGCGTCAAGACCACCGGCCGGTCACGGAGGTAGGGGAGTAGCCAGGGCGAAACCGCCCGGTAGTAGGCCACGAGATCCTTTTTCGCGAGGCCGTCTTCCGGCCAGAAAATCTTGTCGGGATTGGTCACGCTCACGCTCCCGGCCTCCGCCGGGTCAGTGATCGCTTCGGCGGGCTCGGCGCTCGGCTCGCGGCCCTGCGGTTCGAGGGCGTCGCATTCGTCGGGGGGTTTGTCGGGGCGCAGGCGAAGGAACACCGGTTGGCGCAACAGGCCATCGCGGGTGACTTCGGCGAACCGCACCTCACACGCGAGCTGCGGCTCGAGCCAGACGTGCCCGGACCCTCGCGGCAAGGCCCCCTGACACGCCGGCGTCTCCCGTTCGAGGGGACGCACGACTTCGCGCAGATCGCGCAACTGAGCTTCCCCGAAGCCGGTCCCTACGCGACCTACGTAGCGGAAGCCCCCTTGGTGCGGTGCGGCGAGATGGAGAGCACCGAAACCCGAACGGCCGCCCTTTGCGGGACTCAGGCCGACGATCACCAGGTCCGCCGTGCGCGTGCGACGGATCTTGAGCCACTCGCCGCTGCGTCGCCCGCTCCGGTAGGGTGTGTCGGCGCGCTTGGCCACAATCCCCTCGAACCCGAGCTTGGTCGCCTCGCGATAGAGGTCCTCGCCTCGTTGCTCGAAGTGCGGTGTGAAGCGCAGCGGTCCGTGGCGCGGCAGAAGCCCGGCGAGCAATCGCTTGCGTTCGAGAAGGGGGAGCCCGCGCAGATCAAAGCCGCCGTAGTGAATCAGGTCGAACACATAGAACACGGCGGGGCACTCCACCGAGGCCCGGGCGATGTCGCGCCGCCGCACGAGTTGGGCGCGTTGTTGGAGATCCTGAAAACAGGGCCTCCCCTCTTCGTCGAGGACTACCAGTTCACCGTCGAAGGCGACGCCGGGATAGGGCAGGGCTGCCAAGGCGCGCGCGATTTCGGGGTAGCGCTCGGTGGCATCCCGACCGCTGCGGTAGATGAGATTCACTTTCTCATTTGATTTCAAGGCAATCAGGCGAAATCCATCATACTTTGCTTCGAAAATCCAGCCAGCCTGGGTGAAGGGCGCATCGCGCGATTCGGCAAGCATAGGCTTGTGCGAGCGGAGGGGGCGGCGCGGCGGACGCAAGCGTTCGAGTTCGTGCTCCATCCAGGCGGCTCTTCCGGAGCCCTCCTTAAGTTCGTGAAGAGAAAGGCCCGAAAGAACTGATTCATCCTCTAAAGGGATTCCTGAGCTAGCGAAGGCATCCGCCTTTTTGATCCACAACCAGGAGCCGTCCTTCGGCTCCGCCTCGCCGCCCCGGGTCCGCACCAGGGTGAACCGGCCCTGCAACTTGTAGCCGGCGAGGTCGAAGAGGAGCTTCCCGTTCGCGAGCCCCGCCGTGGGATCCTCGATGGGAACCCAACGACCCAGGTCCCACACGATCACAGGGCCTGCGCCGTAGTTTTCCGCCGGGATGATCCCCTCGAAGTCCGCGTAGTCGATGGGGTGATCTTCCACCCGAACCGCAAGGCGCTTCACCGATGGATCCATCGAGGGGCCTTTGGGTACCGCCCAGGACAGCAGGACGCCCCCCCATTCGAGGCGAAGATCCCAGTGCAGGCGCCGGGCCCCGTGTTGTTGCACGACGAACTGCAACGGCCGGTAGGCACCCGGGCCGAAAGGCTCCGGGGTCCGCTCGGGTGAACGCTTGGCACGGTACCCGGAAAGCGACCGGTCAACCGTCGTTTTGGGATTGAACTGCCGGGCCGACTTGCCGATAATCCCTCCCCATGGGGGCTCGAGCACTCGCTTCTGCCACGATCTCCTTCGGGCTGGTTTCGATTCCCGTGAAGCTGTTCACGACCCAGGAATCGGGCACCCAGATCTCCTTCAACATGCTTCATTCCTGCGGCTCGCGCATAAAGCAGCAGATCTATTGCCCGCGCTGCGAGCGGCCCGTGCCCCGGGACGAACTCCTCAAGGGCTATATGTTCGCCAAGGACCAGTATGTGACCTTCAGCCCCGAGGAACTCAAAGCCCTCGAGGAGGAAGGCTCACGAAGTATCGAAATCGCCGAGTTCATTCCGCTCGACACGATCGATCCAATTTACTTCGAGAAGGCCTATTACCTCGGACCGGACCGGGGCGGCGATAAGCCCTACAAACTGCTCTCGATGGCCATGGAGCGAACCGGACGCGCCGCGCTGGCACGATACGCGGCGCGAGGCAAGCAGTACCTG
>CAZTOE010000032.1:0-6024 GCA_964615045.1 uncultured Spirochaetales bacterium | reverse complement strand
GCTGCGACCTTTCGAGGGCGGCTTGCTGATGCAGCAACTTCACTACGCCGATGAGATCAAATCCTTCGATGAGGTCGAACGCATCGATGCCACCCTGCAGGAGGCCGAACTCGAGCTGGCGGAGCAATTGATCGGCCAGATCGCGGCGGAGCGATTCGATCCCGCACCGTACCATGACGGGGTGAAGGAACGCCTGGAAGCCGCGATCGCGCGCAAGGTCGAAGGGGAAGAAGCCATCGCCGCGGCGCCCTCCGAAGCACCCCAAGCGCGCGTGATCGATCTGATGGAGGCCTTGCGCGCCAGCCTCGCAGAAACCGAACCCGGGGCGGACGCGAAGGGTGCCGAGGCGAAACGCCGCGGGCCGAAACGCGCGGCGGGCGCGTCGGCCAAAACCCGCGCCCCCTCGGCCGGCAAAGCCAAACACTCGGGCAAGCCCAAGGCAGGCCGCTGACCGCGAGCTCTCCGTCGCTTCGCCACGCCCTTCACGGCCCCTGTTTCTGGGTTGATGGATCTCCGCTCGGGCTTCGCTGGCGTGGTTGAATTCACGCTTGCCAGTACGCGGGAAATCGGTCAGAGATGAGGCTGTGGCGGGCAACGCTCAGTCGGCTTACACGGCGGAAGAGGTGACGGGGCTCCTCGGGCTCTCCGCAGCCCAGCTACGCGGCTACGTTCGTGCCGGCGTTCTCGAGGCCGAGCGCGGTGCGAGTGGCGAACTGCTCTTCTCGTTCCAAGATCTCGTCTTTCTCCGCGTGGTCAAGAATCTCGCCAACGCGAGGGTCTCGCCGCGACGCATGCGGCGTGCGCTTCGTTCTTTGCGCGAGCGCCTGCCCGAGAATCAGCCGTTGTCTGGACTACGCCTGCGCGCGGAAGGTCGCGAGATTCTGGTCCGGGAGGACGAACGCCTTTGGAGCCCGGAGTCGGGCCAGTACGCCTTCGACTTCGAGCCCACCGGCCCGACTTCGGAAGCCCTCGCGCTGCCAACGGAAAGCGAGCCGGCCAGCGCGGAGCCGAGGGTCGCCATTCGCGAAAGCGCCGAAGGCTGGTATGTGGTCGCTGCCGAACTCGAGGACAGCGACTCCGACCAGGCGCGCCACGCCTACCGCCGTGCCTTGGAACTCGATCCCAAGCACGCAGATGCCCACATCAACCTGGGCTGCTTGGAACACGAGACCGGACGCCTTCACGCGGCCGAAAGTCACTATCAGGCCGCCCTCGAGGCGAGCCCCGATCATCCGATTGCGGCCTTCAACCTCGGCGTCGTGCTCGAGGACCTGAAGCGTTTCGAAGAGGCGTGCGGCGCGTACCAGAGAGCTTTGGAATGCGATCCCGACCTCGGCGACGCCCACTACAATCTGGCCCGCGTCTACGACCGCCTAGGCCACGAAACCGCGGCGCTGCGTCACCTGAAGGCCTACCGAGCACTCCAGCAGGGGTCGTAGCGCGATGCAGGCGGTGATTTTTCACGCGCCCGGGCGGGCCCTCGAGCTCGCCGAGGTGCCGGAACCGGAACCCGGCGAGCGGGACCTCCTCCTCGAAGTCCTCGCCTGCGGCGTCTGCCGGACCGACCTCCACATCGTGGACGGCGAACTCGCCGAGCCGGTGACCCCTCTCATCCTGGGTCATCAGATCGTCGGAAGAGTGCTGGCGCGCGGCGCGGGCGTTCGCGAGTTCGCGATCGGGGACCGCGTCGGGGTCCCGTGGCTCGGCGGCAGCTGTCAGGCCTGCCGCTATTGCGAGAGCGGTCGCGAGAATCTGTGCGCCGACGCGCGCTACACCGGCTACCAGCGAGACGGCGGCTTCGCCCAACGCTGTACCGCCGACGCGCGCTACGCATTCCCGTTGCCTGATGATTTTTCCGACGAGGAAGCGGCGCCGCTGCTGTGCGCTGGGTTGATCGGGTTCCGCGCGTACCGAATGGTGGGCGACGCCCGCCGCCTGGGCTTCTATGGCTTCGGGGCCGCCGCACACCTGCTGGCCCAACTGGCCCGCCACGAGGGCCGGCAGGTGTACGCGTTTACCCGCGCTGGGGATACGGCCGCGCAGCGCTTCGCCCTGGAGCTGGGAGCAGTCTGGGCGGGGAGCTCGCAGCAACCCCCGCCGGTCGAGCTCGATGCTGCGATTCTGTTCGCCCCGGCCGGCGAGCTGATACCCGTGGCGCTCGGCGCCCTCGCTCGCGGCGGGGTGGTCGTCTGCGCGGGGATTCACATGAGCGACATCCCGAGCTTTCCCTACCGACTGTTGTGGGGGGAACGGATCCTGCGCTCGGTGGCCAATCTCACGCGCCGCGATGGCGTGGAGTTTTTCGAGCGCATTCGCGCGGTGTCGCTGCGGCCGCAGACGACGCGCTACGCACTCGCCGAGGCCGCCCGGGCGCTGGAGGACCTGCGCAGCGGGCGGCTTCAGGGTTCCGCGGTGGTTGTCCCCTGAGCATTGCCCCCAGAGCCGGTACGCTTTGCGCAGGAGGAGCCGCTTTGAAGTACGGAATTACGACGTTTCCGACCGAATACTCGATTTCGCCGGCCGATCTCGGCGTCGCCGCCGAGGAGCGAGACTTCGAGTCGCTCTGGGTCGCCGAGCATTCCCACATCCCCGTCGATCGCAAGGCGCCGTGGCCGGGCGGCGACGAGCTTCCGAAGATGTACTACGACGTGATGGATCCCTTCGTCGCGCTAGCCGCCGCCGCCTCCGTGACCCGGCGAATTCGCCTCGCGACCGGCGTGTGTCTGGTCATCCAACGCGACCCGATCCAAACTGCCAAGCTCGTGGCCTCCCTCGACCAGGTGAGTGGCGGACGGTTTCTCTTCGGCGTGGGTGCGGGTTGGAACATCGACGAGATGGAGAACCACGGCACCCCGGGCCAGCGCCGCTTCAAGATTCTGCGCGAGCGCATCGAGGCGATGAAAGCCATCTGGTCGCAGGAGAAGGCGGAGTACCACGGCGAGTTCGTGGACTTCGACCCGCTCTACGCATGGCCGAAGCCGGTGCAGAAACCGCACCCACCGATCCACGTCGGGGGAGTCTTCCCCGGGGCCGCGCAACGTGCCGTGCGCTACGGCAACGGCTGGTTTCCGATCCCCGGTCGCGGCGCGTCCGACTACGGCGAGCTGCGGTCCCAGATCGACGCGATGGCGACCGATGCCGGGCGCGATCCGAGCGAGATCGAGATCACCGTCTTCGGAGCGGGTGCGAAGGAGGCAGACCTTGAGCGATACCGCAAGATGGGGATCGACCGCGTGCTGCTCTTTGTCCCGTCTGTCGCGCGCGACGAAACGCTGCCGCTCCTCGACGCGCACCGCGCCGCAGCCGTGCGCGTGGGGTGAGCGAAAAAAGCACGCGCACTAGGCTCGCTGCAGCAACAACTCGCCGATCTGGATCGCGTTGAGTGCAGCGCCCTTGCCGAGTTGGTCGCCGACTGCCCACAGCACCAAGCCGCGTCCTGGCGGCAGGGAGTGATCCTCGCGCACGCGCCCCACCGCGACTTCGTCGCGATCGGTGCTCTCGAGCGGCGTCGGGTACACGTCGGCATGGGGATCGTCTTGCACGACGACGCCGGGCGCGGCCCGCAGCACGGCGAGCGCCGCCTCGCGCGAGATGGAGCGCTCGAACTCGAGGTTCAGAGCCACCGCGTGGGACCGGAACACCGGTACGCGCACACAGGTCGCGGTCGCGCGCAGGGCGGGGTGATGGAGGATCTTGCGCCCCTCCCAGAGGAACTTCATCTCTTCCTTCGTGTAGAAGTTGTCCTGCACCGCATCGACCCGGGGGATCAGATTGAACGCGATCTGCTTGGGCTGGTGCTTGACCTCCAGGGGCTGGCCGGCGCTCCAGGCGCGCGCCTGCGCTTCGAGCTCCGCCATCGCCTGGGCTCCGGCGCCGCTGATCGCCTGGTAGCTGGACATCACGGCTCGCTCGACCCCGAACGCCCGATGCAGCGGGGCGATCGCCATCAGCGCCACGATCGTGGTGCAGTTGGGATTGGCGATGATGCCGTGGTGGACGAACGCGTCGTCGGGATTGATCTCCGGGATCACCAGGGGTACGTCTTCCTCATAGCGGAAGGCGCTTGAGTTATCGATGACCACAGCCCCGTGCCGGACCGCCTCGGGTGCCAGTTTTCGGCTCAGTTCGCCGCCGGCGCTGAAGAAGGCATGGTCGACACCGCGAAAGGCTTCGGTCTCGAGCGCTTCGACCCGGAGCTCCTCGCCCGCGAACCTCAGCATCCGTCCTGCGCTGCGAGGACTCGCAAGGAGACGGAGCTCCCCGATTGGATAGTTGCGCCGCTCGAGAAGGCGCAGGAATTCTGATCCCACAGCCCCGGTGGCCCCTACCACCGCGACGCGCAATGCCACCATGGTTTCAACGTCTCCTTGTCCAGGGGCCGGAGCTTAGCGTTTGGTGGCGACGGGCGGAGCGGGCTTGAGGAAGGCATCGAGGGAGCGCTTTACCTGTTCGGCGCGCGGCCCCTGCCAGCCACGGATCGCGGTGCGCAGCAGAAAAGCCTGGTCGGCGATCGCTTTCGACCCCTCGTGCTCGATCGCGGCGAGGCCCTGCTCGGCGATGGAGCGCGCGGGGCCGTAGGGACACTGGTTCACCACCGAGTGAAAGCACTCGACGAGGCCGAGGGCCCGGTCGGCCGGCGGTTTCACGGCGCCACCCTCACGCCGCGGGTCGAAGCGAGAAGCCCAACACGGCGGTCAACTCCCCGAGCGCCTGTTCGGCGTCCTCGACCTTGATCGTCGTCATGCCCAACGCACGCGCCGCCTTCAAGTTGCGTCCGATATCATCCAGGAAAACGGCCTCGCGCGCTTCGACGTCGAGCTCGCCGCAGGCGTACTCGTAGATGCGCGGGTCCGGTTTGCGCAGTCCCACTACCGCGGACTCGACGAAGACGTCGAAGTGCCTTCCGAGTGACTCGGTGCGCCGCCCGGTGGCGTCGCCCTTCCAGTTATTGGTCAGGGCAGCGGTGCGGAGTCCGCGCGCGCGGATGCATGCAATCGCATCGAGCATCGGAGGGCGGGGCTTCGAGTGGTCCCCGATCCGCCTCATCATTTCGCGTGCGGAGATCGCGTGGCCGGCCTCCCGACATTCGGCGTCGAAGGCTTCGAAGAACGCTTCGAGGGCCAGCTCCCCCCGTTCGAGGCGGGACCAAGCTCCCGACGGCCCGGTAGTTACGACGACGCGATTGACGTGGCCCGGCGGGATTCCCAACTCGCGCTCGTACGCGGCGATCGCGTGCAGCGGCGAGTCCATCACCACGCCTCCGAGATCAAAGATGACGGCGCGGTAGCGACTCATTGGCTGCGCAAATCTAAGACGCTGCCGTTGTCCAGATCTCCCGCGAGGAGCTCCCAAAGCTCCTGGGCGACCTCCTTGGCGTCCCGCAGATCGCCGCCTTCGTGCAGCGCGATGAAACGGTCGACTTCCGGGAAATGCTCGGCGGGCGTGTCGCGGATCTCCTGCTGCATCGCGGTCTCCACAATCCCGGGCGCAATACACAGCACGCGCGCGGCGTGTCCCCGATGTTGGAGCTCGAGTCCCACGGTACGCGTCCACTGGTCGGTCGCGGCCTTGCCGGCGCAGTATCCCGACCAGCCCGCGTAGGGGGCCTGAGACGCCCCGGACCCGATAAAGAGCAGCGTGGTACGAGCCGCACAGCGTCGCGCCGCACGCAAGAACGCGTCGCCCAGGATTTGCGGCGCAGCGGAGTTGAGCAGGACGTTGCGCCGGTAGGCCACCGGATCGCCCTCACCCGCGAAGCGGATCGGGGTCAAGATCCCAGCCGAGTGGACGAAGCTGACCGCGGCACCGGAGAACCCGGGAATCTCGCGGTCGAAGAGCCGTGCAGCGCCCTCCCATCCTTCGACCGTGGCGAGGTCGAGGGCCACGTGTTCGCTGTTGGGCGCCGGTCGGCGGCTCAGGTTGAAGACACGGGCCTCGGCGTGGGGAAGCGTTTCGATCAGGGCGCGCCCGATGCCAGCCGAGCCCCCTGAGACGAACAGCAGGTGTTGGGTCATGAGAGCCTCC
>CAZTOE010000031.1:0-24780 GCA_964615045.1 uncultured Spirochaetales bacterium | reverse complement strand
GATTTTGCCCACGGTGAAATACTTGGCCTGGGGATGCGCGAAGTAGAGCCCGCTCACGCTCGCCGCGGGAAGCATCGCAAAGCTCTCGGAGAGTTCGATTCCGACGCTCGGCGCATCGAGCAGCTTGAACAGGCGCTGCTTCTCCGTGTGGTCTGGGCAGGCGGGGTAGCCAAACGCGGGCCGGATGCCGCGGTAGCGCTCCGCGATCAAATCCTCGAGCGAGAGCGCCTCGCCTCGGCCGTAGCCCCACTCGCAGCGAACCCGCTGATGGAGCCACTCGGCGAGGGCCTCGGCGAGGCGATCGGCCAAGGCCTTGATCAAGATCGCATTGTAGTCGTCGTGATCCCGCTCGTAGGAGGCGGCGAGCTCGGTCGCGCCGAGGCCCGCGGTCACCGCGAAAGCACCGACGGAATCGAGCAAGCCGGACGTGCGCGGCGCGACGTAATCGGCGAGCGAGCGCAACGCCTTCCCGGAGCCCGGGTCGCGTTGCTGACGGAGCATCGGAAACCGAGCGAGCTCGCTCTGAAGGGACGGGTCCTCGTACAGCACCAAGTCGTCCCCATCGCTGTGCGCCGGCCAGAACCCGTACACGGCGCGGGCGTGGAGAGTCCCGCCGTCGATGACCTGCCGCAGCATGGCCTGGGCATTCTCGTAGAGCTCGCGCGCGGCCGCCCCGTATTTGGGGTTATCCAGAATCGCGGGGAATTTGCCTCGCAGTTCCCAAGCGGTGAAGAAGAAGGTCCAGTCAATGAAATTGGCAATCTCGTCGAGATCGATGCGGTCGAGGACGCAGCGCCCCCAAATTTCGGGGCACGCCAAGGGCGCGTCGAACTTCGGCGCGAAGCGGCGCTCGCGCGCTTCCGCGTAGGACAGCAAGCGGGTCGGTGCGCCGCCGTGGTCAACGCGTAGGCGTTCCTGGTGGGATCGCACCTCCTCGGCGAAGATCGGCGCCCGTTCGGGGTCCAAAAGCGTGGCGACCACGTTGACCGCCCGCGAAGCGTCGTGGACGTGAACCACCGACTTCGAGTAGCAGGGGGCGATGCGCACCGCGGTGTGTTGCTTGCTGGTGGTCGCCCCGCCGATCAGGAGCGGAATATTCATGCCGCGCCGTTCCATCTGCTTGGCCACGTGCACCATCTCGTCGAGCGAGGGAGTGATGAGACCCGAGAGACCCACGGCGTCTGCGCCTTCCCGTTCTGCGGCGTCGAGGATTGCCTCGCAAGGTACCATCACGCCCAGATCCACCACGCGGTAGTGGTTGCAGCCGAGCACCACACCGACGATGTTCTTGCCGATGTCGTGGACGTCACCTTTGACCGTTGCCATCACCAGGGTGCCGTTGTCCGGCAACTCGCCGGGTGTTTCGTCCTCCATGAACGGAGTCAAGTAGGCCACGGCGCGTTTCATGGCGCGGGCGCTCTTCACGACCTGCGGTAGGAACATCTTTCCGGCGCCGAACAGATCGCCTACTTCCTGCATGCCGCGCATCAGCGGGCCCTCGATGACATCGAGGGTTCGACCGCTCGCACGACGCGCTTCCTCCGCGTCCGCCTCGATGAAATCGACGATCCCGTGGATCAGCGCGTAGGCGAGACGGTCGTCGACCGGCGCATCGCGCCAGCGGAGATCGACTTCCCGCTTTCTGCCCTCGCTCCGGACGCCCTCTGCGAACTCGACCAGACGCTCGGTGGCATCGGGCCGGCGATCGAAGAGAACGTCCTCGATCCGGCCGAGCAGGTCGGGCTCGATGTCCTCGTAGAGACCGAGCTGACCGGCGTTGACGATCCCCATGTCCATGCCGGCGCGGACCGCGTGGTAGAGAAAAGCCGCGTGCATCGCCTCGCGCACGGCGTCGTTGCCCCGGAAGGAGAACGAGAGATTCGACACGCCGCCACTCACCTTGGCCCCGGGGCAGCGCGCCTTGATCTCACGAACCGCCTCGAGAAAAGCGAGGGCATAGCGGTTGTGCTCTTCGATCCCTGTCGCGACCGCAAAAATATTGGGGTCGAAGACGATGTCTTCCGGCGGAAAGCCGACCCGCTCGGTGAGCAGCCGGTACGCCCGCTCGCAGATCTCGACCTTGCGCTCCGCAGTGTCCGCCTGGCCTTGCTCGTCGAAAGCCATCACCACCACGGCAGCACCATAGCGGCGCGCGCGCTCGGCCTTTTCGAGGAAATCGCGCTCGCCTTCCTTCAAGCTGATCGAGTTGACGATGCCCTTGCCCTGCACGCAGCGAAGACCGGTTTCGATCACCGACCAGCGCGAGCTGTCGATCATGATCGGAACGCGGGCGATCTCGGGTTCGCTGGCGATCAGTTTGAGATAGGTCTCCATCGCCGCTTCCGAATCGAGCATCCCCTCGTCCATATTGACGTCGAGAATATTGGCGCCGCCCCGCACTTGGTCGAGGGCCACCTGTAGCGCTGCGTCGTAGTCGCCCTTCAGGACCAACCGGGCGAAGCGGCGCGAACCGGTCACGTTGGCGCGCTCGCCGATCATCGTGAAGTTGCTATCGGGGCGAAGGGTGAGCGGTTCGAGACCACTCAAGCGGGTCTCGGTGAGGCGGGCGGGCGGGACACGCGGCGGGTAGGGCGCCACCGCTTCGGTGATCGCGCGGATGTGCTCCGGCGTGGTACCGCAGCAGCCCCCCACGAGATTCACCCAGCCTTCGGCCGCGAACTCGCCCAGAATGCGCGCCGTCTCGTCGGGCTTTTCGTCATACTCGCCGAAGGCGTTGGGAAGCCCGGCGTTGGGATAGCAGCTGGTAAAAACGGGAGCGAGTTCGGAGAGCTCCTCCAGGTAGGGGCGCATCTCGGTGCCGCCGAGCGAGCAGTTGATCCCCACAGCGAGCGGAGAGGAGGCTTCCATCGACGTCCAGAATGCCTCGATGGTCTGGCCCGAGAGTGTCCGGCCACTGCGGTCGGTGATGGTGACCGAGATGAGAAGCGGCAACTCCACGGCCAGGGCGCGAAACTGATCGCCGATCGCCAGCAGTGCCGCCTTGGCGTTGAGGGTGTCGAAGATGGTCTCGAGGAGCAGCGCGTCGACGCCGCCCTCGATCAGGCTCGCCGCCTGCTCGGCATAGGCCTCGTACACCTGCTGAAAGGAGACCGCTCGGAAGCCGGGATCGTTGACGTCCGGCGAAAGCGAAAGGGTCTTGCTGAGCGGGCCGAGCGCACCAACCACGAAGCGGGGTTTTCCGGGGTCTTGAGCGGTGAAGACGTCCGCGACCTCACGGGCCACGCGGGCTGCGGCCCGGTTCAGCTCGACACAGTGAGCCTCGAGCCCGTAGTCGGCTTGGGAGATTCGATTGGCATTGAAGGTGTTGGTCTCGATCAGATCGCTGCCGGCCGCCAAGAATCCCGCATGGATCTCGCGGATGACGTCAGGCCGGCTCATCGAGAGCAGATCGTGATTGCCTTGAAGGAGACGCGGATGGCTCGAAAACCGCTCGCCGCGGAAGTCGCCCTCGCTGAGCTCATAGGCCTGCACCATCGTTCCCATGGCCCCGTCCAGAACTAGGATGCGCTCGCGGAGCAGGGCCTCCAGCGGCGAGGTGACTTTCGACACGGATAGCGGTTCCGACATAGATTGGGGTTCCGATGGCAAACTCGGAGACTAATAGATCAAGGTATCCGAATATATCGATGGATCAACTTTCGGTCCTGCCGCGCTTCGGCCTGAGGCCCGAAGCGTTTTCCCCGTGGGGCTACCAGATGTTCCATTGGCCACTCACGAGTACGTACAGCGCGAGGGCCGCGTTGGTCGTGCCATGGGCGACGACGGGGGTCAGCAGATCACGGCGGTAGTGGGTGAGGCATGCCATCCACATCCCGTAGAGCATCGCGGCGGGGATCTCGCGGGGCGCGTGGCCAGCCGCGAAGAGCAAGGACGAAACCACCACCGCAAAGCCGTTCCAAGTGTCCGGGGCCACGTCGTTTACCGAGCGTTCGTGTAGCGCCGTGGCCAAAGGATGGGGGTCTCCAGCACGGCGCAATTCGCTCCACTGCACCGCCCCGCGGAGCGCAAATCCTCGAAACAAGAGCTCCTCAAAAACCGGTACGAGGCTGGCCGAGACCACAAACCGCAGCCAGAACGGGCCCGCGACCCAAGGGTCGCCACCGGCTTCGTAGAACGGCGCCTTGGCCACCACCCACAGCGCGGTCCCCGCGATCCCGCCCGCGACACCGACCGCGACGGACGCGAGCGGCGTGCCCGAACCGCGCAACGGCAGGGTCCAGCGCCAGCCCCAGACCATCCCCACCGCCGCGCCCAGCCCGGCGACCACGTAGGCCAGCGTCTGCGCGCGGGCGCTCGAGCCGGGAACGAGCGCCGCCACGGCGGAAAGCCCCGCAATGTATGCAAAATAGGGGGCCACATAGGGCGTGAGCAGGGCGTAGTTGGAAGGAGAGGAGCGGCGAACCATGCGGGGATCCCTATCGGCCTGGTGAGCCGGTCGCGTAACCGATCCAGGCTAAGCCCAAAGTCCGTGTGCACCGATACGGTCGACGTGGGTACCGGAAACCGCGAGCCCATCCGGGCTCAGATCGAGGACGAACTCCTGCTCGAGGAGCTGGGGCGTTTCCTCCTGGACCTCGGCGAACAAATCGACATGGTGCAAGAGGCCCACCATCTCGACCAGCTCGACGAAGCCGCCAAACGCGCCGTCGTTCTCGCGGAGCAAGCGGACCGCTTCGGCCTGCCGCCGCTCGTTGCGATCGCGCAACAGGTCGCCGACGCCTGCCGCCGCGGACAGCGCGATGAGAGTCACAGAGCCATCGTCGATCTGACCGATGTCGTGGCGCGGATTCGTCTCGGGCATCAGGTCTTCATCTAAGCCTGGGCAGCAGCACACGCGGCTCCAACAACTGCGCGTGAGGTCCCCGCACTGTCGCGGGTCGCAGGGCAACGGCGTCGGGGGGAAGCCGCTCGGCTTCGATTCCCAGACTCCGCAGCCGTCGCTGTAGCACGGCTACGGCCGCGGGCGCATCGGGCGTGGGGTCGCTTTGGCTCCAGAGCACGGCCCCGGGTTCGCGGTCGTAGAGCAAATAGGCCCGCTCTCCACGGAACAGCAGCGCCCAGGCCACCGGAGTGAGCCCTCGCCGCTGAGCCAGGGCCTGGGTCGCGGCCCACAGACGGCGTCTCTGTCGCTCCGGCAGTGCCCCCAGGTTCCGCACCCAGAACTGCTTCCAGGCCCGGGTTCCCGTTTCGACCGTGGAGGGGCCGAGCTCTGCGAGCAGTGCCGCAGCGCGCCCGCCGTCGAATTCGCGGCGGGTCCAAGCACACCAGCCCGGCACCTCGCTCGCCTCGAAGTCGTGAATCGCAAAGCGGCGGCCGGCGCGGCCGGCGCGGCGCCTCAAATGCGACACGTCGCGTTGAAGCAGTCGTGGCAATTCCGCTTCGACGCCTCGCCACAGCTGCCGCGCTTCGGACGCCTGGCCCCCGCAATAAGCCAGCGCGAAGCGGTAACAGAGGGGCCGGGGCGCGTCGGCGAGGTAGCGGTGGAGCTTGGCGAGCTGACGGAGGCGCTGTTTCCGGCGGACGAGCTTACGAAGCCCGGCGCGCTCGAAGTCGATGGCCAGGATCCCATTCGGAGTGGCGAGGAAGTTGTTTGGCGCGAAATCGTTCTGAACTACGCCCGCGGCGTGCATTTGCCGCGCCAGTTTCCCCCACTGCACCGCCCGGCGCGCCCGCTGCCGGTAAGTCACGGCGTCGTCGCGCCAGCAACTCGCCAGATCGCGCCCGCCGGGAACCCGCGATAGGAGCAGCAAGTCCCACCGCAAGGCCCCCCACTCGCGGCGTTCGCCGGCTGCCGTGGGAACTTGGGTCGGGATGCCGCGCGCCGCAATTGCCAGGGTGCGCGCGAGTTCACGGCGCGCTTTGGAGGCCCCCGGCCGCCGCCAGTGTCGCCGGTAGCGATTGCACTTGAGCAGGTACTCGTGACCCTCCCAACACAATCCCGTGTAGAGTGCCTTGGCGCGGCCGCGCTTCGCTTCGTGAGCCGATCCCTCGAGACCCTTCAGCGCCTCGCGGGCCAACGCGATGGCTGCGTCGCGCCGTAGGGGGTGCGGGAACCAAAAGCGCGCCCCTCCGATTTCGATCGGCCCCACGAGTTGGCTTCGCGTCTCGCTGGTCAAGGCACCCCCGAGGTCGAGCAGCGTATCACGCCTCGGTGCGGGTGCCGAAAATCGCTTGACAGAGGAACGCGCGCTGTCCCACGTTGCGGCCATGCGCTGTTTCGCGTGCGGCGAAGCGATCGAGCTCGCATCGGGTGAGCGGATCGGCTTTCGGGACAGCTGTCCCACCTGCCACGCCGATCTCCACGTGTGCCGCAACTGCCTCTACTACGACGCCGCCGCCTACAACGAGTGCCGCGAGTCGAGTGCGGAACGCGTGTCGGACCGCGAGCGCGCCAACCGCTGCGATTATTTCGCCCCGGGCGACTCCGACAATCGTGGCGAGGACCGCGAGCGCGCCCGGGACGCCCTTGCCTCACTATTCAAGCGCTGAGTTCATCCTCGGTGGCAGAGAGGACGAAACCGAATACGGTGTGACCGATCTGAATCTCGTCTCCCGGGCTCAAGCCGGCAGCGCGAACCCGCTTGCCGTTGACCTTGGTGCCGTTGGTGGATTGGAGGTCCTCGATCACATACCGACCGTCGCCCTCGTCGTAGAGAATCAGCGCGTGTTCTCGGCTGATGCCCTCGTCGAGGAGAGTGATGTCAGTGCTGGGGTTGCGGCCGATCAGGGTCTCGTGGCCGGTCAGTTCGAAGCGCATGCCCTCGAAGCCGCCCGTCCGGATCACGAGAGCGGCCGGCGGCGCCGTCGCCCGGACGCTCGACATCCCTGGCCTCCTTGGCTTGCCCACGGGGCTATCGGCGAACAGGGGAGGGCGCTTGAGGAGTGGCGCCCAAAATGCGCCGGTGTCGCAGGACCGGCAATGCCTCTCGAATCCGGTCCTGCTCTTCGAGCGCGCAATCGGCCATAATCGGGCCCGCTCGGTCGGCGGCGCGCGCCAGCACCAGGCCCCAGGGGTCAACGATCAGGGTGCGACCGTAGCTCGCCCGCCCGCCGCCGTGCTCACCCACCTGGGCGGCCGCAATCACGAAGGCCTGGTTTTCGATCGCGCGAGCGCGCAGGAGGACTTCCCAGTGGTCGCGCCCGGTCTCGCGGGCAAAGGCGGACGGAACCGCCAGCCAACGCGCCCCGCGCTCCGCCATGGCCCGATAGAGCTCCGGAAACCGCAGGTCGTAGCAAACTGAAAGTCCGATCTCGCCGAAGGGGGTGGAGGCGACCACCACCTCCGAGCCTGGCGCGAAAGTCTCCGACTCGGCGTAGCGCTGCCCGCCCCGCGCGCGCAGGTCGACATCGAAGAGATGGAGCTTGCGGTAGACAGCGATGATCTCGCCCGTGGGATCGACCACGACGCTGGTGTTGTGCAACCGCGCTTCGTCGGGAATGCGTTCCGCGAAGCTTCCGCCCAGAAGCCAGATCCGATGCCGGATCGCGAGTTCGCGCAGGGAGGCAACCACTTCCCCATCCAGGGCCTGCGCGCACGTGATCGGCTCTCCTTCGCGACGCATGAATGCGAAATTCTCGGGGAGGGCGACGAGTTCCGCACCCAGACCCGCCGCCTCGCCGACCCATTTCGCAGCCGCGGAGAGATTCGCCACGAGGTCGTCCGTGGAGTTCATCTGGATCGCCGCCACCCGCACGCAGCAAAGATAACGGCTTGGCCACAGACGGTTAGAGGGTGCGCTAGCGGCGGAACTCCGACGGTCGGATGCCAGTGCGCCGGATCACATCGTAGAAGTCTTTGCGATCCTTTTTCGCGAGCCGCGCAGCCTGGCTGATGTTTCCCCCGCAACGCCGCAGCAGCGCCTCGACATAGCGGGTCTCGAACGCACGCTTCGCCTCGCGGAACGAGGGCACCTGGTCGGGGCTCGTCGCGACGGCGAGGGCCTCAGCGCTAATCGCGCCGCTTCCGGCAAGCGCCACGGCCTGGCGGATGCGTTCGCGCAGCTCGGTCACGTTGCCCGGAAAGTTCTCTTTGAGGAGTGCCGCGCGTGCTTCCGGGGTAAACCCCACAGCCTCGACGCCGGCCTCTTGCGCCGCGGCGGCCAGAAAATGCGCCGCCAGGGGTAGGATGTCCTCCCGACGCTCCGTCAACGCCACGAGCGGGATTGCGAGCGCCGTGGGCCCGAGTAGGGTTTCGAAGCTTCTCTCGAGGCCGGTCGCGATCAAGCGGGCCTCGATTCCTCGCTCCTGGTCCGCCCCCTCTGGTCGATACCGACCGTTCGCCAGGGCCGCCGCGAGAGTGGCCCTCGGGACGGGGTCGAGGGATTCGATGCCGTCGAGGAGCAACGTGCCTCCCACCGCCCGAGAGAGCGAGCCCTGGTAGGCCTGCGGCAGCGCGGGATAGGTCCTCTCGGCGCAACCAAAGAGCTCGCGACCCTGCAGCGGTCCCGGGACTGCGTCGCAGGTCATCACCTCGAAGGGATGTGCAGCGCGCGGACTCCAGTTGTGCACCGCGCGGGCGAGGGTTGATCGCCCCGATCCCGGCGGACCGAAAATCAGCAGCGGTGCGTCGCTCCGAGCGGCCCTAGCCGCCAGGTCCAGCGCCCGTTGCATCGCGGGGCTTCCGGCGACGATCCGATCGTCCCGTCGGCGTCCTGCTTGTTGTGTAGAGCGGTTGGTCAACGCGTCGCTCGGTGACCGTTGGTCGGTCAAGCTCTCGCGCATGGGTTGGGGCCCCCCCTTGCCCGCATCGCGGTTTCGGAAGGCTATTGGTTTTCCAGGGGGTTTGTCAATGGAATTGCGGGCCGATTGCGGCCTGGCCGCGTTTCCCTTGCACTCTCCACACCCGGCTGCCAGAGTCGAAGGGTGACCTCAACGACCCAATCAACCTCCCCTCCGGGGCCCTCTTCGCGCCTTCCCGGCCGGGAACCCAGTCGCGCCGCGAGGCCGCAACCCCCCGAATCAGAAGACATCGGGTGGCCCCAACCGGGCCGGGTTCGGCGCCTCCCGGAGCGCCTGGTCGACCAGATCGCGGCGGGAGAGGTGGTCGAACGCCCGGCCTCGGTGGTGAAGGAGCTCGTCGAGAACGCGCTGGATGCGGACGCTCGACGCGTCCGGGTGGAGCTCCGCGGGGGCGGCATCGACGCGATCGCGGTGACCGATGACGGCTTCGGCATGACACCCGAGGATGCGCGCCTGGCACTCGAACGCCACGCGACCAGCAAAATCCGCTCGCTCGACGACCTGACCGCCATCGCGAGCTACGGCTTCCGCGGCGAGGCGCTCCCGTCCATCGCGGCCGTCGCGCGCGTGCGGTTGCGCACCCGCGCCCGCGGCGCGACCGAGGGTTTCGAGCTGCTCGTCGAAGCGGGCGAAGTGCGAACCGCGCGCGTGGCGGGTCATCCGGAAGGCACCCGCGTCGAGGTCGCCGACCTCTTTGCCTCGGTGCCGGCGCGACGAAAGTTTTTGAAGAGCCCTGCCACGGAATGGCGCCACATCGCGGACGGCCTCGCGCGCGTGGCCCTGGTGCGCCCCGATGTCCACTTTGACGTGCGTCGAGACGATCGCGTCGCCATGACCTGGCCCGCCGTAAGCGACCCCATCGAGCGCGTCGCCGCCGTGCTTTCCGACCGCGAAGCGGAAGCGCTCGTCCCGATCGACACCGCCCGCGGCCCGATTCACATACACGGTTTCGTGTCACGACCGGACGCACACAGGGCCACCGCGGCCGGGTTGTACCTGTTCGTCAACGGTCGGCCGGTGCGCGACCGTCTGCTGCGACACGCGTTGCTCGAGGTGTACCGCGACGTCCTGCCGCGCGGGCGATTTCCGACCGCGCTCCTCTACCTCGAACTCCCGAGCGATACGCTCGACGTGAATGTGCACCCCGCGAAGTGGGAGGTGCGCTTCGCCGATCCCGGTGCCGTCCACAGCGCGCTGCGCGCAGCGGTTCGCGGAGCCCTGGGCGAACGCCGCTGGATGACGGAAGCGCGGCCAGCGCCCACCGCAGATGCCTCCCCGGAGAGCCTGCGCTCGCCACGGTTGGACGCAGCCATCCCGCCGAGGCCGGAAGCGGCCGCGCCCGGATGGCTCCGCGAGGGAAAAGCACCGGGACTCGAGCCGGGGCGGAGGGACTGGGATTTCGCTGGCCGCGGCGTCGAAGAGGGCGGCCCGGCGGCTGGCGTGAGCTCGGCGCCCTTCCGGTTTGCCGAGCTCACGCCTCTTGGCCAACTGCGTGCGACCTACCTCCTCTTGGAGGGTGCGGATGGCCTCGTCCTCGTCGATCAACACGCCGCCCACGAGCGCGTCCTATTCGAACGGTTTCGAGCCCAGTGGCGCGTCGGCGGCGTCGCCCGGCAAGCGCTCCTCCTTCCGGTCACCGTCGAGCTGCCACCCGGCGTCGGCGGGGACGCCGCGACCGACGACTTCGCGACCTGGGCCGCGCCGCTGGGCTTCGAGCTCGAGAGTTTTGGAGAGAGCGCCGTCGCGGTCCGCGCGGTACCCGCGTTGCTCGGCGCGCGAAATCCGGAAGCATTGGTGCGCGAGCTCGCCGACGAGTGGAGCGAAGCGGGGGCCCACCACGCCCCGGCGCGCACCCTCGAAGCCGCCGACGTCGTTTTCGCCTCGATGGCGTGCCACAGCGCTAGGCGCGCCGGGGATCGAATCGAGGTCGCGGAGCAGCGCGAACTCCTGGTCGCCCTCGACTCCATCCCGTGGTCACCGACCTGCCCTCACGGAAGACCGGTGGCAGTTCCGATGCCCCTGCGCGAAATCGAGCGACGTTTCGGCCGCAGCGATTAGTCTTCCCCCATGGCCCTCGATCCTCAGGAGCGCGCGTCTGTCGTGGTGGTGACCGGTCCCACCGCGGCTGGCAAGAGCGAACTCGCCGTCGAACTCGCCGAGCAGTTCGGCGGCGAGATCGTGAACGCCGATTCGATGCAGGTCTATCGCTACCTCGATATCGGCACCGCAAAGCCGGGCCCTGCGCTCCGCGCCCGGGTCCCACACCATCTACTCGACGTCGTGACCCCCGATGTGCTCTACAACGCCGGGCGTTACGAGCGCGAAGCGCAGGCGGCTGCGGCGACGATCCACGACCGGCGCCACGCGGTGTTCTTGACGGGAGGTACGGGGCTCTACATCCAGGCGTTTCTCTCGGGCCTGATCGAGGCCGAGGTCCACGATCCGGAGCTGCGCCGCGGATTGGAACGGGAAGCCGAGCGGGCGCGAAAGGAAGGCGACCCGGATCGCCTGCACCGTCGCCTGGCGAAGATGGATCCCGCGAGCGCTGCCACCATTCACCCCCACGATCTGCGCCGTACCCTCCGCGCCCTCGAAATCTGCCAGGGACTTGGGATTCCCGCCTCGCAGCTGCGCGGCGAACACCGCTTCGAGCAACGGCGCTATCCGACGCTCTATCTGGTGCTCGACCCGGGGCGCCGAGCCCTCGACGAACGCATCGAGAAGCGCACCCGCGCGATGATCGATGCGGGATTGCTTCGCGAGGCGCGCTGGCTGCGGGACCATGGCTATGGCCCCGAAATGCGTCCGCTCCAGGCCATTGGCTATCGCCACATGGCCGCTGTGGTCGACGGGCTCGACACGCTCGAGAACGCAGCCGCTGCGATGGTGCGCGACACCCGGCGGTTTGCGCGCCGCCAGCGCACGTGGTTTCGGGGCGTGAGCGATGCGGTTTGGTTCGATCCTCGCCAGGAAGAAGCGATCCAGAAGGCAGTCGACAACTTCCTCGGGCACCCGGCCTCGGGCCGATGACTGGCGCCGCGTCACTCCCGATCGTTGCCATCGTGGGCCGGCCCAACGTGGGCAAATCCACTCTGTTTAATCGGTTGTGCGGCCAGCGGCGGGCCATCGTCGAAGATCGGCCCGGGATCACCCGAGATCGCATCTACGACATCGTCGAAGTCGCCGGCCGTCGCGTCCTGCTGGTCGATACCGCGGGACTCAACGGCGAGGCCCACGACGAACTCGATGCCGCCATCCAAGAGCAAGCCCGCATCGCGGTCGCCGAGGCGGATGCGATCCTGTTCCTCGTCGATGGCCAGACGGGGCTTCTGCCCGACGACGAGGTCATCGCCCGCGCGTTGCGGCGCGGCGACCGACTCGTGGCGCTCCTGGTCAACAAGGTGGACCTGCCGCAACACGAGATCCGCGTCGCCGAGTTCCACCGCCTGGGCTTTGAGCGCACCTGGCCGATTTCGGCCGAGCACGGCGCCGGCGCGTGGGACGCCTTGGAAGCGGTGGTGGCCGAGCTCCCGGAGCTGGAAGCCGCGGCTCGCGAGGAGCGCGAGGACCTCTATCGCGTCGCCCTCGTGGGTCGCCCCAACGTGGGCAAGAGCTCGCTCCTCAATCGCGTGGCGGGCAGCGAACGCGCCGTGGTTTCAGCGCAAGGGGGCACGACGCGCGACACGGTCGACACGCGAGTCGAAGAGGGCGGCGATGTATTCGAACTGGTCGACACGGCGGGGCTGCGCCGGCAGGGGCGGCGCGATCGGGTCGGCGAACGCGTGAGCGCGCTGTTGGCGCTGCGGGCCCTCGAGCGCGCCGAAGTGGCACTCGTGGTGGTAGACGCCGCCGAGGGCATCACCGACCAGGACCTCCACGTGATCAGTGCCGCGCGCGAACGAGGCCGTGCGGTGGGAATCCTGCTGAACAAATGGGACCTGGTCGACGAGGCAGCGCCGCTGCGCGAGCAAGTGGCTTGGGAGCTTCGCTTTGCGCCCGACACGCCGACCCTCCAAGTATCGGCCAAATCCGGTGCCGGGCTGCATCGGGTGTTTGGGCTCGTGCGGCGCTTGGCCGCGGCAGCGCGATTTCGCGTTCCGACAGCCGAACTCAACCGCTGGCTTCGTGAGAGTGTGGCAGCACACGAGCCCGCGATGGCCCAGCGCGGGACGCGTAGGCGCCCGTTGCGTTTCTTCTACGCGACCCAGGTGGGGATTCGCCCACCCTCGCTGGTGTTGTTCTGCAATGACCCCAAAGCGGTGCGCGCCTCGTACCTCCGCTACCTCGAAAATCGCTTCCGCGCCCGCTTCGATATCGGCGGGACGCCGATCCGGATGTTGCTGCGCGCCCGGAGCAGCAATTCCTGACACGAGGCGCGTGAAACCACTACACTGCCGCGCCGCAAAGTGAGGAGACCCCGTGGCTCGTCGTCACTCGGAAGCCCCGGCCGACACCCTGGAAGAGCTTGAGGGCCTGACCCAGCGCCTGGCGGCTTGGATCGAGACCCACTGGAAGCGTGCCGCGGCGGTGGCCGCGGTCGCTCTCGCGGCCGCCGCGGTTGCGGGAGGTATCACGAGCTGGCGTCGCCAGCGCGTGGACGAAGCCTCTGCGACGGTCGCCGAGCTGCGGCGCGACTACGTTGTGGCGATGGGCGGGCAACCGGGGGACGTGGAGGTTCCCGAACCCGCCAATCCGGAACGGGCCGAACAAGTCCGCGACGAGTTTGTCGCGCGCTTCGCCGAAACCGGGCGTCGCTACGAGGGCACGGCGCCGGGCGCCGTAGCGCTCCTCGAAGCGGGCGAGATCTACATCGCGCTGGGTGCCCCCGGCGAAGCGCTGGCGCTTTGGGAGGAGGGCGCCCGGGGACTCCCCGAGCAGTCCGTGCTGCGCGCCCTGTTGCTGGAGCGCACCGCGCCCTTGCTCGAAGCCGAAGATCGCTTCGACGATGCCGCGCGCGCCTACGAGGCCGCGGCCTCTATTGAGGCCTATCCCTTGCGCTACCTGGCTCTGGCGGAAGCCGCGCGCTGCTGGCTGGAAGCTGCCACGCCCGACCGGGCGCTCGCGATCTATCAGCGCTTCGAACGCGAAGCGCCAGATTTCGAGATCCCCGCGCACATCGAGGGGCCGCTGCGTGAGCTGGCCCTCGGCCGGGAAGCCGTCGCCCCGGAATAGTCTTGCCTCAAGGCCAGTTCCGGCGACGGTTCCTGTTGAGTCCGATAAGATGCATTATGTCAAATAGGAAAAATTGACCCTCGGCAAGGATTTCCGGCGTTTTGGGAGGTTGCTTGCTTCAAAAACCACCCGTGTGCTATTGGCCTGCGCCGCGACCCACCCCTGAAGACGCACTACAGAATTCCGGCTGCTGCGCAGGAGCGGCAGTCCTCTTCCAAAAGGCCTGCCTGGCCGCGAGCGGAGGGATCGCATGGCGGCGCACAAAAAACCGAGCGCAAAGAAGAAGGCCCCGAAAAAGGCCTCCTCCAAGAAGAAGGCCACGGCGAAGCCCGCCCGCAAGAAGGCCCCGGCCCGGACAAAGCCGGCGACCAAGAAAGCGGCCACCAAGAAGAAGGCTCCGGCCAAAAAGAAAGCTCCCACCAAGAAGAAGACGGCGCCGGTCGCCACAAAGAAGACTCCCGAAGCGAAGGCGAAGCCGGCCAAGGCCAAGACCCAGGCGAAAACAAAGAAGGCACCGCCCAAATCCCGAGCTGCGAAGCCCAAGACCGCTGCCAAGAGCCCGGCGCCCGCACCGCACGAGCCGCCCACCCCCGGGCGCGCTGTGCTGGCCTTCCGCGACTCCGACGAACGCACACGGCTCGGGAAAAAATGGACCTGCTTCGGGTGCGGGGGCCGCTTCTACGATCTGGGCCGCTCCCCCGCGATTTGCCCTAAATGCGGCGCCAACCAGTCCCAACGGCCCAAGGAGACGGCCTCGTCGCCGCCGCCCGCCCCGGCGCCCCGCCGTGTCGCGCGGCCCATGGCGCCGCTTCTCGAGGAAGACGACGACGCGGTCCGCTATGACGAGGAGTTCGACCTCGGGATCCAGGACAGCGATGAAGACGAGACGGGTGCCGACGCCAGCTTGTTCCCGGAAGGTCCCGAAGCCGAGGAGGAGGAGCCCGAAGAGGATTGAAGCGGCCTAGGACGAGAAGAGCCCCGTGAGCGCCGCGAACCAGGAAGGGTCGTCCGCGTTGCGTCGCGCAAGCTCGCGCTCGACCTCGCGGAGCGTGGCTTCACGTTCGGAGAGCTCCGCGCCAAGCGCGCGGAACGCGTCCCCCCGTCGCCGCACCCGTTCGAACTCCCGCACTTGCTGATCGAGAACTTCGCGATCACGAACCCCGCCGAGTTTTCGCTTCGCCGTATCGAAGCGGGCTTGGAGGGCTGCCACCTCTGCCCGGTACGCTTCGGCCAGTGCTTCGAGATCGGCCGCGCTGTAGGAGCCATAGGGGCGGAACTCTTGCTCGCCCGATCGCGCACCCCATTCGCCGCAGCCCGCGAGGACCGCCGCCAACAACGCGCCGACTAGAAGGCGGCCTCGCATCAATTCCCCCGAACACATTTCTTTTTCTATATCGGGGGGATGGCACTATGGGTTTAGCGCAATGGACAAGGCGAATAGCGCGGCCCTACAACGCTTGACGGTACACCGCGCGGTAGGCCGCCACACTGCGCAGAACCCGCTTTACATAGGCGCGGGTCTGCGAATACGGGATCGATTCGATCCAGACATCGTCCGCGGGATGGCCTTCGCGCACCCAGCGACGCACGGCGTGCGGGCCGGCGTTATAGCTCGCGATCGCGGCTGGCAGGCGCCCCTCGAACCGCAGCGAGAGCTGGCGCAGGTAGAGGGCCCCGAGGCGCACGTTGACGTCCGGCGCCAGTAGCAACCGAGGCGAGAACTCAGTGAAGCCTGCATCGCGAGCCAACCGTTCACCCGTCTCCGGCATGATCTGGAGCAAGCCCAGTGCGCCCGTCACCGAGACGACATCGGGTCGATAAGCGCTTTCTTCGCGCATGACCGACCACACCACCTCGGGGTCGAGCTCGGCCGGGGACGCTTCCAGTACCAACGGTTGCCAGGCGCGCGGCCAGGCCACCTCCCAGAGGGCTCCGAGATCGGGCGAGACGCCACGGGCGAGGGTCACTCCATACGGATCCACCACCGTGCGCAGCGATTGGTAATAGTCGCCCGCCTCGGCGTAGAGCTCAGCCACCCGAACGTGCTCCCGAAGGTTGCGAGCGCCTTTGCGCAAGCCATCGAGATGAACCCGGGCAGTTTCGTCCAGACCCGCCGCGATCATCGTCTCGATGCGAAATACCGTCTGGGCGTCCAGGCGCGCGGGACTCGCAGCGACCGCGTTGCGCACTTCCTCGACGGCCTCGCCTCCCTCCACCGCCGCCGCCGCCTGCCATCCGTAGTAGGTGAGCGGGAACTCGCGGGCGAGCGCGGCTAGCTCCGCCTGCCCGCGCTCGGGATTCGATTCCTGGACGCTGCGCGCGGCCCAATAGCGGGGCCTCAGCTGGTCGATGGGATCCGAGGTGGCGCGCCGCAGCGCCTCGAAGCCCACCCTCGCCTGCGCCGAGCGTCCCTCCAGATAGTCGCCCCACGCGAGGCGCCAGCGCGCATCGCTCGCGAGCCCGCCGCCCGGTTCCGATGCCACCACGGCCTCGAATGCTGCGCGCGCCAACGCTTCGCGGCCGCGTCCTTCGTGAAGGAGACCCGTGAGATAGCGGGCTCGCACGGCGAGCGAGCCGGTCGCCTCGCGGGCGACCTCGGTCAGCAGATCGATCGCATCTTCGACGAGGTCCGAGCGCGCCAGGGAGCGCCCCTTCCACAACTTGGCTTCGAGACCCGGCAGGTTCGCAAAGGCCGCCGTCGCCTCCGGATAGCGGCGCAAGCGGAACAGGCAGTGGGCGCGCCGGTCGGCGATGCGCTGCCGCTCGGCGCCCGGAAGCGCTCCGGTCAGGGCGTGCTCGTAGGCCGCGAGCGCCGCCTCGCTGTGCCGCCGCTGAAAGAGCCGATCGCCACGGGCGATGTAGTCCTGCGGGCCGCGCGGGGCGATCGCGCCTGCAGCCTCGAGAGCCGTGAGACGCGCATCGGCCTCGAGGGCGGCGTCGCTGTCAGGATCCCGCGACCAGACCTCGCGATAGCGCTCGGCGGCCCGTTCCACCCGTTCGCTGCGCTCCCACGAAGCGGCCAGGGCCATCCCCAAGCGCGTGCGGAGTTCGCGCTCTCGCGTCAAGGCCAGCCCCCGCTGCCAAGCGGAGCGCGCAGCGGCCTCGTCGCCTGCGTCGGCGGCCAACGTGCCGCGCAATTCCTCGAGGCGTGCTGCGATGGGCTCGCTTGGCTTGGCCTCGAAGCCCCGCAACACGGCCCCCAGGGCCCGCTCTACTTCGCCGCGTTCGTACCAAGCCTGCGCCTCCGCCCACGCGATCAGGTCGCGCAGATCGGCCTGGTCTCGGAACAGGAGAAGAAGCCGCTCCTGCGCCGCCTGAGCCTCCTGGGTCTTGATGGCGTCGAGCGCTTCGCGAAGCGCCTGACCCGCGTTTCGCGCGGACGCGCTGAGCGAGGCGGTCGGGTCGACGGTCGACGCCGGCGATGCATCCATCCCGGCCGCCACGCTCGAAGCGGCGCCTCCTGTTTGATCCTCTCCGACGCCAGTGGGAAGCTCAGCGAACGCGGCGAGACCGCACATCACAACCACTAAGACCGCGGCGCAACCGCCTCCGATGCCGACGCGCCAACGCCTGCGACCTGCTTGGATCATGTTTCGATCGCCCTCGACCTTGTGGAGCGCTTGTGGCCTGTGTATCGCTCGGATAGCTTTGCCACACCTTGAGCGCCTTGCGCGGCCCGACGCTCGGAAATCCTATCCACGCTTCAGTCTTGCGCATCGCACGCGCCCCGCGTGCCAGACCTCGCGCGGGGTCGATCGCCCTCAGTCTCGTCTGCTTGCTGGGGTGCGCGCCGGACGCGCCCTCTCCCCGCGAAGAAGCGACGCCGCAAGCCGAGAAACTAGCCGAAGGGGCGCCGCGACTCGCCCTGTGGGCGCCATGCGAAGGCTCCGCCCGGGTCCTCGAGTTTCCGGAGCGGCTCGACGAGCTGTTCGCAGTCGCCGCCGAGCTCGGGGCGACCGACCTCTTTGTCCAGGTGTTTCGTGGCGGCCGCTCCTGGTTCGACTCCTCGATCGCGGACGCGACGCCATATCGCGAGGTCTACGGTCGCACCGGCGTAGACCCCCTGGCGCTCTTGCTGGCCCGCGCCGGCGAGGCGGGGATCCGCGTCCATGCCTGGGTCAACGCCCTCTCCCTCTCGACGCGCCGCGACGCGGCGCTCCTCGATCGACTCGGGCCCGAAGCGGTACAGGTCGATCGCCTGGGGCGTTCGGTCCTCGAGTACCCCGATCTCGAAATCCCTACGCCAGAGCGGCGCTGGCTGCGGATGGGCACGCGGCAGGTGTGGCTCGACCCGGCGGCCCCGTCCGTCGCCGCGACCCTAGCTGCCATCGTCGAGGAGCTTTTCCGGCGCTACCCGGCCCTCGCCGGGCTTCACCTCGACTACATTCGCTACCCGGACGTGCTGCCCTTCACACCGGGCGCGCGCTTCGGTGTCGGCCTCGATTTCGGCTATGGAGACGGCGCGCGGGAGCGCTTCCAGCGCGACACCGGACGGCGTGCCCCCTTCCGCGATTCGCTTTCCAACGCCAACCGCTGGGACGATTGGCGTCGCGAGCGCGTGACCGAAGTCGTGCGGCGGCTCGGCGACGCCGCGCGTGCCGCCCAACCGGACGTCGAGCGGTCGGCCGCGGTCTGGGCCTACGCAGACCGCGCCTATCTCTCGCTCTTCCAGGACTGGCGCGGTTGGCTTGAAGCGGACCAGCTCGATTTCGCCGTCCCGATGGCGTACACGCTGGACGATCGCCTTCTCCACTACCTGGGCCACGAGCTTACCGGCGGGGTGGGCGGCGATCGGGTGTGGCTCGGGCTCGGAAGCTGGCTTTTCGCGGCCACGCCCGAGCGCGCACGGGAGCAGCTTGCCATGGCACGGAGCCTGGAGCCTGCGGGGGTCTCGCTCTTCTCCTACGACGCCCTGCGCGAAGCGCCAGCGTTGCGCGAAGCCCTGGTCCCGCCGCCGGCGGCGCCAGCGGAGGCGCCGTGAGCGCCTGCGATCCGGCCGCCTTTGAGTTCGAGCTACCCGCAGCGCAGATCGCGCAACACCCGACTCCGCGACGCGAGGATGCGCGGCTCCTCATTCTCGACCGCAAACGCGACGCCCTGCACCACGGCCACATACGCGATCTCCCGCGCTGGCTTGCGACGGGCGATCTCCTGGTCGTGAACGCCACTCAGGTGGTGCCGGCACGGCTCGTGGGGCACAAGGTCAGCGGTGGGCAAGCGGAGGCGTTGCTTCTCGAGCACGAAGCGCCGGGGCGCTGGCGGGCCCTGCTGCGCTGCAGCGGACGGATCCGACCCGGCCTCCGATTTTGTTTCGGGCCGAGGGACAGCGACGCCGAAGCGGAGATCCTCGCGGTGGCGGCGGATGGAAGCGTCACGTTCCGGTTCCCGGAGACCGCTTCGCCCTACCAATGGGGCGAGATTCCGCTGCCGCGCTACATCCGCGACGGGCACGCGCGACCCGAGGATCGCCTCCGCTATCAAACGGTTTTCGCCCGCGTGCCGGGCTCCGTGGCGGCCCCGACTGCGGGCCTCCACCTGAGCGACGCGCTGCTCACCGCTCTTGCCGACTCCGGCGTCGACCGCGCCGAAGTGGTGCTGCACATAGGGCCCGGAACCTTTCGACCGCCCCGCGAGAGCGAACTGCGGAGCGGACGGCTGCACGCGGAGCGGTTCGAACTGCCCCGTGCGGCCTGCGAGGCGGTGAACCGCACGCGCGCCGCAGGCCACCGCGTGGTGGCCGTGGGTACCACGACCACCCGCGTGTTGGAAAGCTCTGCGGACGCCCAGGGTCACGTGGCACCCCGAGCCGGCTCGACCGATCTCTTTCTCCGCCCGGGTTCACGCTTTCGGGCCATCGACGCCCTGATCACCAACTTCCACCTGCCGCGCTCGAACGCGTGCTCGCGGCCTACCGCGAAGCGGTACAGCGCGGCTATCGCTTTTACTCTTATGGCGACGCGATGCTGGTGCTCTAGGCCGTGCGGGCCGAGGGATTTGGGTTTGCGGTGGAGGCACACGACGGCGCGGCGCGGCGCGGGCGCCTGACGACGCCCCACGGCGTCGTCGACACGCCGGCTTTCATGCCGGTCGCGACCTATGGCGCGGTTCGCGGCGTGGACTTCGATGTGCTTCGCACGGTGGGTGTCGAGATCCTGCTCGCCAACACCTACCACCTGCAAGAGCGGCCGGGCGAAGGCACTGTCGCCGAGCTTGGGGGGCTGCATGGCTTTACCGGTTGGCGCGGTCCCTGGCTGACCGACAGCGGTGGTTTTCAGATCACCTCCCTGGCCGACCGCGCCGTCCTCGACGAGCACGGCGTGGCCTTCGCTTCGCCGCGCGACGGAACGCGGCGCCTCTTGACCCCGGAAAGCGTCGTTGCGGCACAGGCGGCGCTCGGCTCCGACATCGCGATGGTGCTGGACGAGTGCCGACCGATCGCCTGGTTTGGAGCCGACCCGAGCGACGCGCTCGCCCGCGAACGCTCGAGGCAGAGCCTCGAGCGAACGCTGCGCTGGGCCGAGCGAGCGCATCGCGCGCGTCGCCGGCCCGACCAGGCACTGTTCGGGATCGTCCAGGGCGGGATTTTTCCCGAGCTGCGGCGTGAGAGTGCCGAGCGCACCGCCGCCCTGCCCTTCGACGGGTTTGCCCACGGGGGCCTCGGCCTGGGCGAAGCGGCGCCAACGCGCAGCGCGCTGATCGAGGCGGCCCACGAAAAACTCCCACCGCCAGCGCCGCGTTACGTGATGGGGTTGGGACGGCCACAGGATCTGGTCGATGCGATCGGCCTGGGCGCCGATCTCTTCGATTGCGTGATCCCCACCCGCAACGGGCGGCACGGCGTCCTCTACACGAGCGAGGGCATCTTGCGGCTGCGCAACGCCCGCCATCGCGCCGCTTCGGGCCCGATCGACCCCGCGTGTGATTGCCCCGCCTGCACCCACTACACGCGAGGCTTCTTGAGGCACCTTTTACAGGAAGGCGAAATCCTTGCTTCTACAATTTGCTCCATCCATAACATCAGATATTACCTGAGATTGATGAAGGAGGCGCGGCAAGCCATCCAGGAGGGAACCTTCGCCAGCCTGCGCGCGCGCGAGCACGCGCGGGCTACGGACGATCCGTGACCCCGAGCCCTTCGAGCGCGGCGCAAAGACCCGCCAGGGCCGGAAGCTCGGGGCCCAATTGCGACGCCCGGATCTGCAGGGTGTCGGCCAGAAAGGGCCATAGGTGCTCCCGGACGCGGGCGCGCACCGGGCCGAGACACAGCTCCTCCCCCGCAGCCGTCGGGATGGTGCCTAGCACGATCAACTGGGGCGCCACGGTGAACGTGACCTGCACGATACCCCTCGCCAGATAGCGGTTGTAGCGGTCCAGCTCCGCCAGGGCGAAGCCGTCTCCTGCGTGGGCCGCAGCCACCACATGTTTTGGGCTGAGCGATTCGCGCGGCTCGGCAGGGCACCAGTCAGGCGGCGCCTGGGCCTGCAGCCGGCGCGCCCACGCGGCGCCGCCGACGTAGGCCTCGAGGCAGCCCCGGAGCCCACAGGCACAGCGTTCCCCCTCCCACTCGACGGGCGTGTGGCCGATCTCGCCCGCACTCGAAAAGATCCCGCGGTGCAGGCGCCCTCCCAGGATCAAACCACCGCCCACCCCGGTGGACATCGTGAGGTAGACGACGTCGTCGAAGCCACGACCGGCACCAAACCGCCACTCGGCCAGGGCTGCGGCATTGGCGTCGTTCTCGAGAAAGACGGGTCGGCCCAGAGACTGCTGGAGGGTTCGTGCCACCGCGACGCGCCCCCACCCCGGCAAATTGGGAGGGTTGAGCACGACGCCGGCCCCGCGGTCTAGGGGTCCGGGGAGCGACACCCCCACCGCCTCCATCTGCGCGGCGGTGAGCTTTGCTTCCCTCAGCAGCGCTTCGCAGTCGCGCGCGATGCGCTCGAGATCCCGCTGCGGATCTCCGCTGGCCTCGATCGGGCGACGGCGCGAGACGGCGACGCTGCCGTCGGGGCGCCCCACTGCGTAGGCCACCTTGGTGCCCCCCACGTCGATCCCCAACAGCCAGCGGTCCGGCGAGAGCGCCACCCTGCCCTCCTGCAAACGCCGCGCATCTGCGCCGGCGCCGGCGCAACGTTCCCGCATCGTTTAGCGAGTGCAACCCCCCCGCAACTCGGGCCGCAAGCCGTTCTTTCCCGGTGGCTCAACTCGGAGCCACAACAAACCGATGGAAGGGAGTGCGGCCCGCGACGCGGGCCCTTGAGGAGGGATCCGATGCCCAAGCAACCGGAGGGGGTTGCACCGGCCCCGCGTGTGTTTCGCTGGGCGTTGCTGCTTGCGTGCCTGGCACTGCTCGGGGCGATCGGCGGTTGCGCCACGACCCGAACCCGGACCGTTGACTTCGAGGATGCGCACAAACGCTACACGCGCTTAATCCGCTGGTCGGATTTCGACAAGGCAAAAGAGTTCGTAGCGCTCGATGAGCAAGAGGCATTTACCGAGCACACCCGCGCCCTCGGCAACGTCCGCTTCATGGACTACGACATCGTCTCCGTCGATCTCGACCCCGAGGCCAAAGAGGCGACGGTCGTGGTGAGCTATTCGGCGTATCGCCGCTCCGCGCCCGCTGCCGTGGCCATCGAAGAGGAGCAGAAGTGGTGGCGCGACGAAGAAGAGAACGCCTGGCGCGTCCGATCGAAGTTCGAGGAGAAGACCTTCGAACCCGAGCGCCGCTTCTGACCCGTGACGAACGAAGCCGCGAAGTCGAAACACATCCTGCTCGCGGATGATTCCGCGTGGCTCCGCGATCTCAACGCGCTGTTCCTGTCCCGCCTCGGACGCGTCGACACCGCCTGCGGCGGCCGGGAAGCCCTTGAGCTCGCGCGGATCGAACGGCCCGACCTCATCGTGACCGACCTCGATATGCCCGACATGAACGGGATCGAACTGTGCGCCGCGATCCGCGCGAATGCGCTCACCGAGGCGATTCCGATTCTGATCCTCAGTGGATCGCTCGATCCCAAGGACCACGAGCGGGCCATCCGCGCCGGCGCCTCGGACGTCCTCACCAAGCCCATCGAGCGACCCGAACTTCTGGGCGCGGCCCAGCGCCTGCTGACCGGGACGGCGCCTCGGGGTCTCCCGCGCATCCAGATTGAAGCCCCCGCTCGGCTGCGCACGGCAGACCGGGAACGGAGCGGGTGGATTCGAAATCTCTCGCGCGGCGGGGTCTTTGTGGAAAGCGAACAAGCCGCCGCTCCCGACACCGAGGTCGAACTCGCCCTCGAACTCCCCGAGGTGAAACGCCGCGTCATCTCCACGGCCCAGGTACGCTGGCTCCGCCGCGGAAGCGCCCGCACCGGGATGGGCATGCGGTTTCTCGCACTCGACCGCGATAGTGCGCGGACCCTTTCCCACTATGTGGGCGAGCGCCTCTCGGTCGCTTCCGCCCCCGCCTAGCCCGAACGCGAAGGAGTGAAGGAATGCGTCCGATGCTCTCGACGCTGATCCGCATTCTGGTGGCGGTCAGCATCCTCGCAGCTGCCGAGGCGGCGATTTCGCAACCCGCCGCAGTTCCCGCCGACGGGGCTCCGACGGCCGAGCAGCACCAGGAGTGGCTCCGGGCGTTGGACGAAGAGGTGGAGCGATTGCACGCCTCGCGGGCCAAGGCGGCCGAGTTGGAGCGCAAGATCACCGAAGCGCGCCGCCGCCGCTATCCACGCGGAGAAGCGCTAGGCGCCCTCGAACGCGAGCTCAAAGAAGCCCGCGATACCCAAGCCCAGGCGCGCGCGACGCTTCCCGAGCTCGTCGAACGCGCGCGCCGAGGCGGCGTCCCGCCAGGCGTCCTGCGTCGCTACGAGGACATCCCGGCTTCAGAACGCTAGCGCTGCGAGCGACGCCCTAGCGAATCTCCTTTTCCCAGTGCAGCGCGCGGTGCTCGTGCAGGTGACGTGGCTTGATCACGCTGAGCACGCGGTCGCCCTGCCGCACCACGGTTACGGTGCGCGTCGTGATCGTCCCTTCGGGCCGGACTCGATGGTGCTCGACGACCACCGGCTCGTTGGACGATGGATCGGCTGCGATCGCGAGGGACGGCACGATCGTGTCGGGTGTGACCCAACCGGTACGCCGCTCGTACGCGCCTGGCACCGTGGTGCTGGGGCGCGCGGCGTGTCGCTCGGGACCTCCGAGCGGAACCCGCACCAATCCCGACACCGCGTCCGCCACGCCCCCCGCGCGGGCCGCGTAGGCCGGCTCGGCGCCCATTCCGTTGAGCGCTCGAAGATCGGCCAGGCGCTCCTTGAGCCGCTCCCCATACTCGGCGGTGGCCGCGGTATCGGTCTCCGTCAGTCGCTTGTAGCGCTCGAGCTTCTCAGTCTCGACCCGCGCCGCCTGCTGCCGGTAGCGCTTCGGAATTCGCTTGGCGTCATCGGTGAACGCCGAGACCCCTTCGTCCGTCGTCCAGCGATACACCAAGCCGGCGGAGGCCACCGGCGCCGTCAACAACAACCCCGCGCCCACCGCCCAGGCAAGCGCCAAACCACGAGCCATCCGCATCCGCTTTCTCCTTCCGAAACCGGCCGCCCCGCGGCCGGCACCGAAGTGATCCACATCCATATGAAGGAGTGACGGAATCCGTCAGTGGGTGACGAGAATCGTCGCTGCCGAGCCCCACGCAGCCTCAGCTCGCCGGCAACCGAGGCCACAACACGCCGAGACCATGGGCATCCCGGGTGCGCCATCCGACACGACCCGATTGACGCTCCTCCCGCCGGGAATTATTCTTTTGCGGCTTTGTTGCGGGGTAGAGCAGTCTGGTAGCTCGTCGGGCTCATAACCCGGAGGTCGGGG
>CAZTOE010000030.1:0-24797 GCA_964615045.1 uncultured Spirochaetales bacterium | reverse complement strand
CTCCGCCAGCAGAGGTCCGGCGGTCCGCGGTTGCAGACCCAAGGAGTGGCCGCACAAATAGAGGAGCGGTTTCCCCTCGCGCTCGGGCAAGTGGAAGCGCGCGCGAAAGTCCGCCAGCGGATCCTCGCGGTCGAGCGCTTCGGCAAAGCCCGCTCCGGGCGCAAAGTTCACAGGGGCTCCAGCGTGTAGAGAAGCGGGCGGCTCGGCGCCGCGTCACTGGCGAAGGGCGCGAGCTGCAGATTGAGGAGATAGCGGCCGTCGCGGGCCGCTTCGGGAACGAAGACCATCTCGGTGATGGTCGCGGCGGGTCGCGTCGCCCGGGCGAGGTCGCGCGCACCGGGGGGCAGCCCCCAGAAGATCCGGTGCCCGGTGAGGTGCCCTTCGTCGCGAATCCGGTCGACCGAGGGCACGTCGGTCAGCAAATGGCGCACCCCGCGCTGAACCAGATCGCGCATCGCTTCGGCGGAAAAGAAGGGCGGTGGCGAGGCCTCGCCGTACGCTCGGGCGCGTTTGCCGGGTGCGTTGGGCAGGGTTCGCACCACGAGTGCGGCGGGGCGCGGAAAGTCGATGCCTTCGAGCCCGACTTCGATAGCGCCCCGCGTGATCAGCCGGTCGCCCCGGCGCGGTGACGGGTCGCTCGTCTCCCCGTCCGGGGCCGCCTCCGTGGGGGCGACCGAGATCAGCGCCGCCATCATCAGCGCTTCAGTCGCGACGTCGCAAACGGAGACCCGTTCGGTGGTCACGTGGCCCACACATTCGGTATGGGTCCCGTTGCAGTGCGGCACGAGGTGGTGCTCTTCGCAATTGCAGCTGCCTCCGCGGCGCGTGTCTCCGAAGAAGCTCCCAACCGCGAGGGGATGACCAGCCGCTTTCGGGGCGCCGAACAGGTTGGGCTGCGCACCTCCAAAGTGAAGTGGAATCGAGAGGTCGAAGGCTCGCGCTGGATCGACGCGGTAGCGCGCCCCCGCGAGTTCGACGACGAGCGTCATCACGCGAAGCGCTCGGCGTCAAGCCCCAACCACTCGAGCGCCGTTCCACTCCAGAGGCGTTCGCGGGTCGCGTCCGAGAGCGCGAGTGCTTCGATGCCCTCGCCGGGACGTCCCTCGCCCAACACGAAGGGATAGTCACTTCCCAGCGCGATCCGTTCCGCTCCCATCAGCTCGATGAGGTAGTGGAGCAGGCGCGGCTCGTGGACCAGGGTATCGACGTAGAGGCGTTCGAGGTACGCGCGCGGGCCGGCATTTCCGTTCACCGCGCAGAGGTCCGGGCGGACCCGGAAGCCTTGTTCGAGGCGCCCGAGGACGGCCGGAAACGATCCCCCGCCATGCGCGAAGGCCACCTTGAGCTCAGCCAGTCTCTCGAAGACGCCGCCGAAAATCAGCGACGCTATGGCGAGGGCCGTTTCGGTGGGCATGCCGATCAGCCACGGCAGCCAGAACTTCTGCATGCGTTCTTGCCCGAGCATCTCCCACGGATGGACCAGGATCGCCGCTCCCAGCGCTTCGGCCGCTTCGAGGACATCGACCACGGCGGGGTCATCGAGGTTGCGACCGTTGACATGCGTACCGATCTGGGCCCCCGCGAGGCCCAGATCTCCGACGCAGCGTTCGAGTTCACGAATCGCCAGCGGCGTGTCCTGCATGGGGAGGGTGCCGAGTCCCACAAACCGGCGCGGGGCCTGCGCCACGACCTTCGCGATATGGTCGTTCAGGAGCCGCGCCAGGTCGTGGGTGTCCCGGGCCTTCGCCCAGTAGGAGAACATGACGGGTACCGTCGAGAGGACTTGCACGCCGATGCCGAGTCCATCGCATTCCTCGATCCGGACGTTGGGATCCCAGCAGTTCGACCGCACCTCTCGGAAGACGCGACCATCGCGCACCATCCGGGCACAGCCCGGACCGTGATGTTCCAGCTGGACGAAGCCCCCGTAGCCGTAGCGCTCCTCGAGGTCCGGCCAGTTCGCCGGGAGGATGTGGGTGTGGATGTCGATCTTCAGCGCCACGGTCTGGTCGTTCGATCCGTTCAGGGTTTTTCCATGACGGTGCCGCAGCGATCGCAGGTGCGGTGCTCGACGCTCGCGTAGAAGCGCTGGAATACGGGAGGGAGCTCGGCTTCGATGTCGTCGATGTGAAGGTATTCTTCGAAGAGCTTGTGGTGGCAGCGGTCGCAATACCAGAGGAAACCGTCGCGTTCTTCGGGACGCCGCTGCCGTTCGACCACGAGCCCCACCGATTGCGGATAACGTTGGGGGGAGTGGGGGACGCGGGGTGGGAGCAGCAAGATCTCTCCGGCTCGGATCGGGATATCCACGGGCGCCCCATCCTGGATGGTCTTCAGCAACATCTCACCCTCGAGCTGGTAGAAGAACTCCTCCCCCTCGTCGTAGTGGTAGTCCTTGCGGGCATTCGGGCCGCCGACCACCATGATGATGAACTCGGCGCTCTTGAACACCTGCCTGTTGCAGACGGGGGGCTTCAAAGCTTCGCGGTGTTCGTCGATCCACTGCATGAGGTGGATCGGTGCGATCGCCCTGGCGTCGCCCACCCGTGATCCCCCATTTCTATCGAACGGTGTCGAGCGGCGTCGAGCGCGCGACAGCTGCCCGCGAGTCTAACCTAGTCTCGGCGGCGTGGCTGATAGGCCACCGCTTTCATCTCGATCAACAGGTGGGGATGGGGAAGAGCTCGCACCGCCACCGTCGTCCGCGTCGGGCCCCGTTCATCGAAGTACTCACCGTAGACTTCGTTGTAGGCAGCGAAGTCGCTCATGTCGACCAGGAATGACGTGATTTCGACCAGATCGTCCAGTCCGGCATCCATGCTGGTCAGGATGTCGCGCAGATTCTCGATGGTGGCGCGCGTCTGAAGACCAATGTCGAGTTGCAGGTCTCCCGAGGCGTCGAAAGCGACCCCCGGAATGCTGTCGTCGGCCTGACGGGCGCTCGTGCCCGAGAGAAACAGGAAGTCACCTCCCCGCTTGATGTGCGGGTAGGCCCCGAGCGGCTTGGCCTTGTTGGCGACGACTCTCTGTTGCTCCACGGTTTCCGGCCCGTCCGCTCGGAAGGGCTAGGCCCCGTACGCGGTCTCCGAGTGTTCGCTCAGATCGAGCCCCTGGGACTCATCTTCGGCGCCGACGCGCAGATCGCCCATCACCATTCTCAAGGCGAATAGAATCGCGAGAGTGAGCCCCACCGCAAAGACCGCGGTAAAGCCGATGCTGGTGAGCTGTTTCACGATCTGGCCGCCCCGGCCGACCTCGGCGTCGAGAGCGAAGCCCGCGATGAAGATCCCGGTCGCCAAGGCGCCCCATGCGCCTCCGACTCCGTGGACGCCGAAGACGTCGAGGGAGTCGTCGTAACCGAGCGCGGGTTTGAGGATCGTGACCGCCGTATAGCACAAGGCAGCCGCGCCAGCGCCGACCGCGATCGCGCCCATCGGACTCACAAACGCGCAGGCGGGCGTGATCGCTACGAGCCCGGCGACAGCCCCCGTGGCCGCGCCCAGCACGGTCGGCTTGCCGCGGTGGAGCCACTCGATCACCACCCAGGCCAGAACGCAGGTCGCGGTTGCGGTCTGTGTCGTCAGGAACGCCAAGCCCGCAACGCCGTCGGCCGCGAGTTCGCTGCCGGCGTTGAACCCGAACCACCCCACCCACAGCAGCGAGGCGCCGATCACGGTCAGCGGCAGACTGTTGGGCGGCATCGGGTCACGCCCGTAACCGCGCCGCTTTCCGATGAAGATGGCCGCCGCCAAAGCCGAGAAGCCGCTCGACATGTGCACCACCAGTCCGCCCGCAAAGTCGAGAGCGCCGAGGTTGGCTCCGATCCAGCCGCCGCCCCAGACCATGTGGGCGAGCGGGCAATAGACGATGAGGACCCAGAGTGTGATGAAGGCGAGGTAGGCGCCGAAGCGGATGCGTTCGGCGAAGGCGCCGAGCATCAGCGCGGGTGTGATGATCGCGAACATGCCCTGGAACATCACGAACACGTAGGTCGGGATGGAACCGGAGACGGAATCGGGGGTGATACCTCCCAGCCCGAGCTGGTTGAGGTCGCCGACCCACGAGTTGCCTTCGCCGAAGGCCAGGCTGTAGCCGATCACGACCCACAATACCCCGATCAGTCCCGCCGAGATCAAGCACTGCATCAGCACCGAGAGGATGTTTTTGGTCCGCACGAGGCCCCCGTAAAAGAGGGCCAGCCCCGGCAGGGTCATCAAGAGCACGAGCGCAGTACTTGTGAGGACCCAGGCGGTGTCGCCCGCACTCGCGACTTCCTCCTCGGCACGCGCCTGCATCGGGGCGAGAAGGGGGAGCAGCGGGATTACGGCTGCGAGGGGGTTGCGGAATAGGCTTCGCATCGGATCGGTCCTCCGGCGGTGATCGCTGATCGCCTGCGCGGTCGGGGCACGGGGCGGTCGACGCCTCAAGGGCGTTCCTCCGGCAGGAGCAAGAGATGTGCCATTGTTGGCTCACGCAGCGCGCGTCGAGAGAACACGGGACGACCGGTCCGCGAAGCCGCTGCCTGTTCCCGATGCAGGGGTGTCTAATCCCGCGCCATCCGGTGGCTCAGGGCGGCGCGCAGCACGTCGCGAGTGGCCGTGTAGATCTCGGGATCCTGGCTGGCGCGCGGGCCAGCGACATTGAGCGAGACGGGCCGCCGCGCTGCAATCCACTCGCGCAGGCGTCGGGCCGCAGTCGCCGCGGGCATCGCCGATAGATCCAGGTGCAGGACTGGTTTGCCCAGGTGCTGCGCGCACGCGAGGGTGAACGCCGAGCCCGCGGTGGGAATGCCGTGGGACAGGACGAGGGTTGCGTCGGAATCGCAGACATTGCGCCGCGTTCGCTCGGCAGGGTCGGCGGTTTCCGTTTGGCGCAAGTTCGGGTAGTGGGCCGGAATCGCGCCGTCCTCCGCCCAGCGCTCTGCGGGGACCCAGCCCCCGACGCAGAGGCCGAGCTCCAGGCCGACATCGAGGGCCGCGCGGTCGGCGCCGGTCTGGCCGCCGGAGACGATCTGGGTGATCGGCACGGTCGCGTTCCCCACTTCGCGCCAGCTCGTGCCCGAGCCGCGAAACGCGCGCTACTGTAGCCGCCCCGGAGGAACGACCGATGCGATCCGACCGCCTCAAGACCTCCTTCGAGGCCTTCTACTCCGCAGGGCGAGAAGAGGGGATGGGGCGACTGTCCGACGTCTCGATCTCGGGTGCGCTGCTCGAGGGGGCGAGCTCGCGCCCGCGGATTGGGAGCATGCTGCAGATCAAGGTGCTCCGCCCCGAGAGCGCGCCGATCGAACTCGAGGCCGAGGTCGTCCGCCACAGTCCCAACGGGTTCGGGGTGCACTTCAAGCAGTTCACCGCGCAACTGGGAGATCTCATCGCGGATCTCGAGCGCAAGGGCTGACGAGCGGTGCCCGCGGTCGCGGCGCTCGCCGGAATTTCGCGCGCCCAGTTCTTGTTGCTTGCGGTCGCCCTGATTGCGACCGCGACCGCGGCGGCGAGCTGCGCGGGCGCCTGGAGTCCGCTTTACGCGGGGCTGGCACTCGTAGGGCTTGTGGCGCTTCACATTGCCGTAGACGCGATCAACGAAGCGGGCGATGCCGCGTCGGGAATCGACTACGAAACCGAGCGCACGCCGTTTAGCGGAGGCAGCGGAACCCTCCCGGCGGGCCAGCTCACCGTTCGCTTCGCCTACGCCTGGGGCTTTGGCTTCGCGGCGCTGGGTGCGGCGATCGGCGCCTGGTTCTTGCTGAAAGTGGGCTGGGCGCTCGCCCCAATCCTGGTGGTCGGCGGCGTCGCGGTGCTGGGGTATACGCACTTCCTCTTGCGGATCGGCGTGGGGGAAATCTTCGCGGGCCTGGGCCTTGGAGCGCTTCCGCTCCTCGGCGGGGCCATGATCCACTCGGGCCGGATTCCGGTCGAGGCGCTCGCCGGGGCGATCCCGGCCTTTTTCATGACGTTCAACCTGCTGCTCCTCGCTGAATTTCCCGACGTCGAGGCCGATCGGCGCGGTGGCCGCCGCCATCTGGTGATCTTGCTGGGACGCCGCGCTGCGGCGTCGATCTACGTGGCGGCGGTGCTCGGCGTCCCGATCTCGCTGGCAACGAGCGTGGTGTTGGGCTGGCTCCCGCCGCTGTGCCTGGCGGCGTGCGCACCCACGCTCATCGCGTGGCCGGCGCTTCGCTGGGCGATCGCCACGCCCGAAGGGCCGACGCCGTTGCCGGCGCTCGCCAGCAACGTGATCTGGAACCTCTCCACCCACGCAGTCTTGGCTTCGACCTTGGTGATTGCCTGCCACTGGATGTGAGCGGGTCGGATCGGGCCCGGATTGGGGGTCGCCTCACAGGGTCGTCCAGTCGACCGCCTGCTCGAAGGCGTGGGCTGCGCGATACAGGGTGGGCTCGTCCCAGTGCTTGCCGACGAGCATCAGGCCTACCGGCAACCCGTCGACCTGGCCGCAGGGGATGGACATGGCGGGATGGCCCGAGATGTCGAAGGGCGCCGTGTTGCCAATCATCTCGAACGCCCGCGCGACGACTTCTTCACGCGGCGCGCCCGGCTCCGGAAGGGGCGTCGCCACGATCGGCAGCGTCGGCATGAGGAGCAGGTCGTAGCGCGCCAGCGCCTCGTCGTAGGCGGCGCGCAGGCGGCGGCCCAGGTTCTGCGCTTTGGCGTAGAGGGCGCCCTGGTAGTTCTCGTGGATCCATTCCCCGACCAGCATCATCAGCTTGAGGGACTCGGAGAGCTGGTCCGCGCGCTCGCGCCAGGCTGCGTGTGAGCGGAGCAGTGACGGCAGATAGAGTCCCTTCCAGCCAAAGCCGAAGCCGTTGCCCTTCATCATCTGCTCGTTGAGCCCCTCGATGCCGATGCCCGACCAGATCGCATTGCCGAGCTGATGGAAGGGCAGCGAGACGGGCTCGACCAGGGCTCCCAGCTTCTCGAAGCGCTGCGCGCCGGCGCGTACCTTGGCGTCCACCTCGGGGAGCGAGTTGTCGAGGCCGAAGCCCTCCTGCACGACGCCGATCTTCATCGCTTCGACGCCCTGGCCGAGGGCCGCCGTGTACTCGTGGGTGGTGACGTCGATCTGACGCGGGTCGTGACCGTCCGGGCCGGCGATGACTTCGAGGAGGAGGGCGTTGTCGGCGACGTTCGCCGTCATCGGTCCGACGTGGTCGATCGTCGTCTCGATCGGCATCACCCCGCTGTAGGGCACCAGGCCGTGAGTCGCCTTCATCCCGTAGATGCCGCAGAACGAAGCGGGAATCCGGATCGATCCGCCCTGATCGCCCCCGATCGCCATGGCCACTTCGCCGGCCGCCACCAAGGCTGCGCTACCGGAGGAGGACCCGCCCGCCGAATAGCCGTGGCGGTGGGGGTTGTGGACCGGCCCCGTGGCATTGGTGTGGCTGCCGCCCGAGAGACAGAAGTACTCGCAGTGCGCCTTGCCGACAACCACTCCCCCGGCGTCGAGGATGCGGGTCACAATCGTCGCGTCGATCTCCGGGACGTAGCCCTCGAGCGTCGACGCCCCGTTCATCATCGGGACGCCGGCCAGGCACACGTTGTCTTTAAGCACGACCTCGCGGCCGGCCAACTTCCCATGAGCGGCGCCCGGCACGCGGGTCTTGATGTACCAGGCGTTCAACGGATTTTCGTCGCCGGTCGGTCGGTATCCCGGTGTGCGCGGGTAGCGCACCTCGGGCAACTCGTCGGTCATGGCGTCCAGCGTGTCAAAGCTCGCGAGGGTGGGTCCCATCAGCGCCTGGAACGAACGCAGGTCGCCCTCGGAGAGGTGCAGATGGAGCCGCTCGGCGATCGCGCGGAGTTGCTCGAGGTTGGGTCGCACGACGCTCATGGGAAATCCTCGCGTGGGGCTCCGGCGCGTTGCGAGCGACCGTCGCGGTCCGACCTCCTCGGACGCGCGGGCGCTAGCGAGCCAGGCTCTCCCAGCGTAGCATCAAAGACATGGGCACCCGCCATCGCCAGCCGCCGCCGGAGGTCGCGCGCCGGGTTCAGGCGCTGGAGACCGTCCTCACGGAACGAGGCCTGGTCGATCCGGCCGCCATCGACGCGCTGATCGATACCTATGAACACCGCATCGGGCCCCGCAACGGGGCCCAGGTGGTGGCCAAGGCCTGGGTGGATCCCGACTACCGCGAGCGCTTGCTGCGCGACGGCACCGCTGCGATCGCCGAGCTCGGCTTTTCGGGGGTCCAGGGCGAGGACATGGTGGTGGTGGAGAACACCCAACGCGTCCACAACGTGGTCGTGTGTACGCTGTGCTCCTGTTATCCGTGGCCGGTGCTCGGGTTGCCGCCGGTCTGGTACAAATCACCGCCCTATCGCTCGCGCGTGGTGCGCGATCCCCGCGGCGTCTTGAACGAATTCGGTGTCGAGCTTCCCGACGACGTCGAAGTGCGCGTCTGGGACAGCAACGCCGAGCTGCGGTACATGGTGTTGCCCCGGCGTCCCGAGGGAACCGAGCAGCTTTCCGAGGCCGAACTCGCTCGTTGGGTGACGCGCGATTGCATGATCGGCGTCGCACTCCCGAAGGCGCCGGAGTGAACGGCGTCCACGACATCGGTGGGATGGACGGCTTCGGCCCCGTCGTGCCCGAAGCCGACGAGCCCGTCTTCCACGCCGACTGGGAGCGGCGCGTATTCGGATTGTTCACGCCCACCGCGCTGGCGGCCGGCATTCCCGTAGACGAGTTCCGCCATGCCATCGAGCGCATGACCCCGGTCGACTATTTGAGCACGAGCTACTACGAACACTGGCTTCACGCTCTCGAGACCCTGGTCGTCGAGCGCGGGTTGGTGAGTGTCGAGGAACTCGCCGCCGGCCACGTGCGCAAAGGGCAGCGAGCGGCGGCGCCCGCGCTGCGCCCGGAAGCGGTGCCGATCGTGGTCGCGCACGGTCACTCGTGTCGGGCCAAGACGGACCGCGAGCCGCGCTTCGGCGTCGGCGACGAGGTCATCGCCCGCAACCTCCACCCCACCGGTCACACGCGGCTGCCGCGCTATGTGCGCGGTCGCCGCGGTCGCGTGGACCGGCTCCACGGGACCTTCGCGTTTCCGGACACGATGGCGCACGGCGCGGGGGAGAAGCCGCAACACGTCTACAGTGTGCGCTTTCGCGCGTCCGAGCTTTGGGGCGGGCCGTCCGAGCGCGGGGACGTTGTCTACATCGATCTATTCGACGACTACCTCGACCCGGCGTAGTCGCGCAGGAGGGCCGCCATGGAGATGCGCGATCGAGTCATCGTTGTGACCGGGGGGGCCAGCGGCATCGGCGCGGCGTTGTGTCGGCGCTTCGCCCGCGAGGCTCCGCGCGGGGTCGTAGTGGCGGACCGCAACGGGCCGGGTGCGGAGGCCATCGCGAAGGAGGTGAACGGCCTCGGCGTGGCGTGCGACGTGGGCCGCGAGGCGGATCTCCGCGAGCTGGTACGGCATGCGGGAGACCGCTTTGGCCCGGTCGACGTATTCGTCTCGAACGCGGGCATCGCGAGCGGGGGGGATCCCATCGAGACACCCCTCGACGTATGGCAGAAGCAGTGGGAAGTGAACCTGATGGCGCACGTGTACGCGGTGCGCGCCGTGCTCCCCGGGATGCTCGAGCGGGGCGGGGGCTATCTGGTGCACACCGCGTCGATGGCGGGCATTCTGATGACCCACGGCAACGCGGTGTACACCGCCACCAAGCACGCGGTGGTCGGCCTCGCCGAGTGGCTCGCGGTCACGTACCACGATCGCGGCATTCGCGTCTCCTGTCTGTGCCCGCTCGGAGTGCGCACACCCATGCTCGGCGATCCGAACAATCCCTGGGCGAAGGCGGCCGCCGGACCCGTCAAGGAACCGGAGGAGGTGGCAGATATGGTGCTCGGCTCGATGCAGCGCGAGGAGTTCCTGATCCTCACCGACCCGATCGCCCAGGAGTGGATGAACCGCAAAACCCAGGATCTCGAGCGTTGGCTCGGGGGGATGCGCCGCATCCAGGCGCGCCTGGGCGAATGGCGGCCGGAGCCGACTACGGTCTAGCTCAGAAGCTGGCAGCCGCCTTGCGCTGCTCGGCGCGGTCTTGCATCCACCAGAACGCGGGCGCCGAGAGCAGGTACTCGAACGTGGTGGCATCGGTCGCCTCTCCGAAGAGATAGCCCTGCATGCGACTGCAGCCGTAGGAGGCGAGCAGCTGCATTTGCTCGATCGATTCGATGCCCTCGCCGATCGTCGCGAGGTTGAGTGCCTTGGCGAGCTGCACGATCGTCTGTGTGATGGTCGCATCGGCGGGATCCGTGGTGAGCGTGCGGATGAAACTCTGATCGATCTTGAGCACGTCGACCGGTAGCTGCTTGAGATAGGCGAGTGCCGAGTAGCCGGTCCCAAAATCGTCGATTGAGATTCGCACTCCCAGCCGTTTCAAGGCGCCGAACTGCTCCAGGGTGCGACGCGAGTCGTGGAGCAGGTTGCGCTCGGTGAGTTCGAGTTCTAGCGATTCCGGGCGCAGCCCAGTCTGATCGAGGACCTCTTGCACGCGGGAGACAAATCCTTCCGGGCCGAATTGCTGCGGCGAGACATTCACTGCGATCCGAAACCCGCGATGGCCCATTTCCTGCCAGACGGTTGCCTGCTCGCAGGCGGTCCGGATCACCCACTCCCCGATCGGGATGATCAGATTGGTGTCTTCAGCGATGCGCAAGAACTCGGCGGGCAACACCAGCCCGAGCTCCGGGTGGCGCCACCGCAGCAGCGCTTCGGCGCCGATCACCCGCCCCCGCACGACGTCCACCACCGGCTGGTAGTGCAACGCAAGCTCGCCCCCGTCGAGAGCCTCCCGCAGGCGGTGCTCCAAGGTGGTGCGCTCGCCGGTTTCGCGGCCGAACTCGGGGGAGAACATCGCGCACCGATCGCGGCCAGAGCTTTTGGCGTGGTACATGGCGATGTCGGCGCACTTGAGAAGCCGCTCCGTGCTGGATGCGTCGCGCGGAAACAGCGCGACGCCGATGCTGGCGCTGATGACGTGTGCCTCGCCTCGCAGCTTGACCGGCTCGCGAACCATCACCCGGAGCTTCTCCGCGATCCTGAGCGCGTCCTCTTCGTCGGAGAGGTACGTTAGTAGGATGGCGAACTCGTCGCCCCCCAGACGAGCTCCGGTGTCGCTCTTGCGCAGGCAGGTCCCGATGCGCTGTGCCGTAGAGCGCAGCAGCGCGTCGCCCGCAACGTGCCCGAGAGTGTCGTTGACCAGTTTGAAGCGATCGAGATCGACGAACAAAACCGCGAGCTTCTGGGCGTTGCGGCGTGCGGCGGCGACCGCCTGTTCGAGACGGTCGTTGAAGAGCGCGCGGTTGGCGAGGCCGGTCAGTTGATCGTAGGTCGCCAGCTGGCGCGCTCGCTCGCGCGCGATGTTGAGCTCGACAAACATCCGTTGGTTGCGGATCGCGTGGAGCAGGTTCCACACCAGTGCTCCGCCGCTCAGGGCGCAGCGCACCAGATAGCCCCGCGCGCCCGCTTGGACTGCGCGCAGCGCGAGCTTCTCGGAGTCGCCGTCGCCGAGGACGATCACCGGAACCAGGGGATGTCGGACCCGGCTTTGCCCCAGGATCGAGAGCGAATCCTCCCCGTCGCCCTCCACATTCAGGATCATCACGTCGGCCTGGTTGCGCTCGAGGCGAGCAAAAGCCTCGTCGCAGTCCGCCACGGCCTCGATCTGGAAGGCGGCCGCCTCCGAATGCTCGAGGAGGGCGCGGATTAAGCTGGCATCGTCGGGGCCTTCCCCGACCAGCAGCACCCGGACCGGTTCGCGTGCTCCAGGTGCGACCGACGCCGGATCCGGTCGAGCTGCCTCGTCGTTGGGCATAGCCCTCCTCTCCGCAAAGGGCGTCAGGAGGACTATCGGCACATGAGTGGGTGGCCTTGATGCGTTCCGCCCCCAAGTGAAGGCGATCGCCTGTCACCGATCTCCAACGAAAGTCGATCAGTTGGTGAGCAAGTTGCGGGCGACCACCTTGAGCTCGAGGATGGGCTTCACCCCTTCGAAGATGGGCAGTACCAGGGCGTCTACGGCGTAGCGGCTGATCGGGTATTCCTCTGCATAGCCCCACCCGCCGTGTAGCTGTTGCCCTTCCTGGGTGATCTCGACCGCGATGTCACAGGCCAGTAGCTTGGCCTGAGCCGCCAGCGACCCCGCGTCGGAATCGCGCGCGTCCATCGCCTCCGCCGCCGCGTAGGTGATCGCGCGGGCGGCGGCCAGGCGCGCGGCCATGCGTCCGATCTTGTACTGCGTGAGCTGGTACTCGACGGTCGGCTTTCCGAACTGTCTGCGGTCGAGCACGTACTCGGCGCTCTTCTCGAGGGCGGCTTGGGCGAGACCGGTCGCCCGACCGCCCGTCTGCAGGCGCCCGACCGCAAACCCCGCCATCTGGAGGTAGAAGCCGCGGCCCAGACCTTCCTCGCCGCCCACCAGATTTGCTTCGGGGACGAAGTAGTTTTCCAGCTGCACGGTGTAGGAGTGCATCCCGCGGTAGCCGAGCGTGGCGTCGGCTTTCCCGCTCATCTTGCCGCCGCCGGGCTGGGAACACTCAAAGGCGTGTGCGCGTGAGGGTTGCTTGGGAACGATGAAGAGCGACAGGCCCTTGGCGCCCTTGGCGAGATCCGGGTCGGTCCGGGCCAACAGTGCCAGGATGTCCGCGCGGCCGGCGAAGGTACACCACGATTTGGGTCCGTTGATCACCCAGCCCGCCTGCTCGGCCACCGTCGCGCGCTCGGCGCGACATTTGAGCGAGGCCACGTCGCTCCCGACGTCCGGCTCGGTCACGGAAATTCCCACCATCAGCTCGCCCGACGCGATGCGAGGGAGCCAGCTCTTCCGCTGCGCTTCGGTGCCGCCCGAGAGCAGTGCCTTCGCGAGGATCTCCGGGCGCGTGATCAGCGAACCGGCGGCGGCAAGGCTGGCCCGCGAGAGCTCCTCGGTCGTGAGGATCATCGCCAGGCTTCCCATCTCGAAGCCCCCATACTGCTCGGGGACGGAGAGCCCGAAGTAGCCGAGCTCCGCCATCTTCTCGATGAACTCTTCGGGGAGCGTTTCGTCGCCGCGATGGATGCGTTCGGCGTGGGGCGCCACTTCGTTGTCGGCGAACTCCCGCACCGATTCTCGAACCTGCTCGAGAGTCTCTTCGAGGGGCAGCTCGTTGCGTCCGCGCTGCGCAGCGACCTGTCGCCCGATCTCCCTCAGCACCGCTTCGTTTCCGACCTGCCGCAGCTGCGCCCGCCGCTCTGCGGGGAAGGCGTCCGCGAGCGCCTCTTCGCCGATGCCGAGGTCGTCTACGGCGGGTGCGATGCGGTCATACAGGCAGCGCACCAGGTCCGCGGCACCGGCCGCCGCGGTGGCCTCGAGGATGGGGTTGGTGCGGCCTTCGTCCCGGAGGCGGTTCCCCAGCGACAGCAGCTCCCGCGCTCCCCGGGCCTCGGTCGCGGCATAGGCGACGCGCTCCGCCAGAACCTGGTGGTCGTCAATGCGCTTGCCGCCGTCAGTCAGGTGGCGGGCCCGGTCGAGCGCATGATCGAGCAGCGACGCCGCGGCGGCCACGAGCGGTTCGGCGGATTCCAGGTTGGGGAGGTCGGACATCTGGCGGCTCCGGGGTGGGCGGTTGGCGGGGTTGGCGAACGACGGAGTCTAGCGTCGGCCTTCAACGCAGGGGAACGCCGGAGTCGAGCCAGGCCGCCAGGGTCTCAACCAGGGCGGGGGCGCCCAACACGAGACCCCACCGGGAGAGGCCGGAGCGCTCGGGATAGCGCAGGGTGACGCAGCGTCCCCCCGCTTCCGGCACGAGAACTTGTGCGGCCGCGGCGTCCCACGGCGAGAGGTCGAGATCGACCATCGCATCGACGCTTCCGGCGAGCACGAGCGCGTGGCCGAAGGCGTCCGTGTAGCCGCGCAACATCGGAATCTCCCGCGCCATGCGCAGGAACGCCGCGGTCTCGCCAGCCCGCTCGAAGCAGTAGGGGTCGCCGTGCGACACGATGGCGCGCTCGAGTCGCGTCTCATCGGAAACCGTGACGCGCTCCCGATTGCGCCAGCATCCTCCACCGCGCCAACCCGTGTAGCGTTCGTCGAGCGCCGGGAGATCGATCATCCCGAGCACGGGTTCGCCCTCTTCGAGGAGGGCGACCAGGGTCGCGAAGAGAGGGATCCCGCGGGCGAAGGCGATGGTCCCGTCGATCGGGTCGATGACCCACTGCAGCGGCGCACCCTCGTTGCCTTCGCGCCCGAGCTCCTCGCCCAGCACCGCCGCTTCGGGCAACGCTTCGTGCAGCATTCGTCGCAGCACCCGCTCGGCGGCTCGGTCGGCCTCGGTGACCGGCGAGCCATCCGGCTTGGTTTCGATCGAGACCTTGCGGAAGCGCCGCAGCACTTCGGCGCGCGCGTGGTCCGAGGCACGCTCGAGCGCGCGCGCGAGCTTCGGAAAATCGAGGGGCATGCGGCGCGGAGACTACCACCCGTCATTGTGCTACGCCGAAGCGATGGCGCATTGGGCCGCACAACTGGGCTTCGCAGTGTCCGAGCGCCTCGCGGTTCTGCACGCAGATGATATCGGGCTCTGCAACGCGGCCAACGCGGGCGCCTTTGAGGCGCTCGAGGAGGGGGTCGCAAGCGCGGGCTCCGTCATGGTGCCCTGCCCGGCCTTCGAGGCCGCCGCCCGCCACGCGCGGCGCCATCCGAGTCTCGACCTCGGCGTGCATCTGACGTTGAACTGCGAATTCTCGCACTACCGCTGGGGACCGGTCGCGGATCCGGCGCGCGTCCCTACGCTGCTGGCGCCGGACGGTGGGTTGCGCCGGACCTCCCTCGAGAGCGCGGCTCACGCTCAAGCCGACCAGGTCGAAATCGAGTTGCGCGCACAGATCGACCGGGCCCTCGACGCGGGGATCGACGTAACGCACCTCGATGCCCATATGGGAACCGCCCTCTATCCGCCCTTTGTGGAAGTCTACGTGCGGCTCGGCCGCGAGTACCGCCTACCGGTGTTCGCGGTCCATCCCGACGCCGCCAAGTTGCGGCGCCGCGGCTTGGCGGCCGCGCTTCCCGTGTTCGAGCGCATCCTAGGCGCCCTCCAGGAGCAGGGGTTTCCGATCTTTGATGATTGGGACGACGCGTCGCTGAACTTTGAGCGGGGCCGTGGGGAGGAACACAACCTCGCCCGTCTGGAGGCGCTCCGTCCGGGTGTGACCTACGTGATCACCCATCCGGCGACCGACGGTGAAGAGCTGCGCCGGATCACTCCCGAGACTGCGCACGCGCGCGCCTTCGAATATCACTTCTATGCCGGGGACGCAGGGCACGCGGCCCTGCGGCGCGCGGGGGTTCGCACCGTCGGGATGCGCCCGCTCCGGGCGCTTCTGCGGGGGGAGGGGCCGACCTAGCCGGCGGGCGGCTTCGGCGGTTGAAATGGGATCGCACTCACGTCATAGCCGGCATCTTCCGGGATCCGCAAGACGAGTCCCGCCTCGCCCTTTTCGATCCACGGCAGTACCGTGACGACCGGTTCACGCGCGGCGCACCCGAGCGCCTCGGAGACGCTGTGGCTGCGGGCCAGCTTGGCGAGATTCCGCAGCGTCGGGAAGATGATGATGCGGCGGCCGGCGTCCGCCTCGGCGAGGGCCAAGCGGGGCTCGATCCAGACCGAGTCGACCGATTCACCGCCGTCGTGAGCCGCCGCTTGGTCGGGGGGGGCCGCGGCGAGAAAGAAGTGGGTGTCGAAGCGCTTGGGCATCCGCTCCGGGGTGATCCAATGGGCAAAATAGACCAGCCGATCGCAGGCCAGGCGCAGATCTTCGCGCGCAGCGAAATCGGGGAAGAGGAGGTCGCCCCCCAGCAATGCCTCGCGTTGCCCGCTGAACGCCTCCACTTGCGCGCGGGCGAGGAGCTCGGGCTCGGTGCCGCGGCGGGCCAGCAGCACACCGCTCTCCTCGAACGTTTCGCGGATCGCCGCGGCGCGCAGCGCGAGCTCTTCTTCTCCGAGGTCCGCCGCGGTGTCGCAACGGGCGAGCAGGGCCGGATCGCGATCTTCCGGGTCGAGCTTGCCACCGGGGAACACCAGCGCACCGGTCGCGAAATCGATGGCGTGATGGCGTTCCACCATGAAGACTTCGAGCGCACGGTTTCCGTCGCGAATCAGCAGCACGGTCGCGGCGGGCACCGCCTCGGCGGACTGGGGTTTCTCGGTCACGGCGACCCTCCGTTGCGCGGGCGATGCTGGTTCGGGAGCGGAGCATGACACAGGATGCTGAGCGGCTCCCGAGCGCCGCGCCGCCGCAGCGCGAGCGGCTGGTCGGGGACTTGCCGCTCTACGTCGAGGCCCACGGCGAAGGCCCCGTGATCTGTCTCGCGCACGGCTTTGGCGGGAGCGCCCGCAACTGGCGGCCACAGGCCCGCGCCCTGGCCGCGTCGTTTCGCACCGTGGTCTTCGACCTTCGCGGTCACGGGCGAAGCGCCGCGCCCGTGACGGCAGCGGCGTATCGTCGCGACGCGTTGGTGGGCGACTTCGATCGCGTTCTCGATTGGGCGGGGGCCGAACGCGCGCTGATGGGGGGGATCTCCATGGGGGCCGGCCTTGCCCTCCACCACGCGCTTTTGCACAAGGAGCGGGTGCCCGGCCTCATTCTGGCCGCCTTCCCGCCCGCCGCTTCGAGGGGACGCGGTGGCGACTGGGCCCACGCCTTCGCGTCCGCCATCGATCGCGTCGGCCTCGAGGCGGCGGGCGCCCAGTACGCCTGGGGACCCAAGGGTGGGTTCGACCCGCGCGCCGCGGAGTGGGTGAAAGCCGGCTTCCTCGAACATCCTCCCCACGCCGTCGCGCACCTGCTGCGCGAGGTGCTCGCGTCTCAGCCGAGCGTGGCGGAACTCTCCGTGCACCTGGAGGCGTTCACCGCGCCCGCGCTCGTGCTGGTGGGCTCGCGCGATCGACTCTCGCTCGCAGCCTCGCAGGCGCTCGCCGAGGCGCTGCCGCGAGCCCAGCTCGAGATTATCGAAGGAGCGGGGCACCTCGTGAACCTCGAGCGGCGCGAGTACGTGAGCGATCTCATGCTGCGGTTCGCGACCGAGGTCCGGGAGGCGGATCGGCGTTGGGCGTCGCCCAGCGCCCGGGGCGGTGCTCCGAAACCACAGGTGTCACGCGCCGAGGAGTGAAGCGATGAGCGAGCCCCGCTGTATCGAGTACCTGCGCGACTATGTCGCGTTGCCTTCGGTAAACCCGATGGGTCGGGAAGACCTCCCGGCTTCGATCACCGGCGAGCGGCGGCTGGCAGAGCACCTCGGCGAACAGCTGCGCGGCCTCGGCCTCGACGCCCAGGTGATCGGCGGCGGGGCACGGGCGAGCGTAGTCGCCGAGGCGCGCGCGCAAGGCAGTGCCGACACCGTACTGGTCGCCTCGCATCTCGACACCGTGCCCGTCGACGGCATGGAGATCGAGCCCTTCGATCCGGTGGTACACGATGGCCGCCTGTACGGGCGCGGCTCCTGCGATACCAAGGCCGGCATGGCCGCCCTGATACACGCGCTGGAGAAAGTCCTCGCGGCGGGCACGCTGCGACGCAATCTGATCCTGGTCGGAGAGGCGGACGAGGAGTTTGGAAGCTCCGGGGTGGAAGACGTGATCGCCCATCTCGGCGGCCGGCGTCCCGACTGGGTGCTGGCGACGGAGCCCACCGAGTTGCGCGTCGTCAATTGCCACAAGGGTGTTGCGGTGGCGCGGCTCGAGGCGCACGGCCGCGCCTGCCACGCGTCGCAGCCGCACCTCGGTCGCAACGCCATTGCGGTCTTGGCGCGGGCCATCCTGGCCATCGACGCGCTGGGAGCTGAGCTCGACGCGAAGCGGGATCCGAAGCTCGGTCCGCCGACGCTCTCGGTGGGTCTCGTGGGTGGGGGCCATGCCTCGAATATCGTTCCCGATCACGCCTGGCTGGTGGCCGATCGGCGCCTCCTGCCCGGAGAGGATGCCGCGAGCTTCCGAGCTGAACTCGAGGCGGCGCTGGAGCGCCACGCCGCGGGCGACGCCCGTGTGGTGTCGTGTCGTTCCATGAAGCCACCGCTTGGAACCCCCGACGATCACCCGGCGGTGCGCGCCTGTCTGGCGGCGCTCGGCTCCGAAGCGTCCGCGCCGATCGGTGTTGCCTTCGGGACCGACGCGGGGGTCTTCGCCAATCACGGCGTGCCCGGCGTCGTGATGGGCCCCGGCTCGATCGGCGAGGCCCATACCGCGCGCGAGTTTGTCGCCGTGGATCAGGTCGAAGCGATGGCCGTGTTCTTCGAGCGGCTGTTGCGTTGCGAATGAGCCGGTTGCGGCGCGACGCCCGCCGTCCCGAGCGTGCTAGCGTCGCGCGAGCGGAGGAAAACGCAGCGTGACCGAGGTCGGACGCATCGCCGCGATCTGGCGGTATCCGGTGAAATCGATGCAGGGCGAGCGGCTCGAGCGCTGCCGTGTCGGAGCGCTCGGAATTCCCGGCGACCGCGGTTGGGCCCTGCGCGACGAGGCCGCGGGTGAGATCCGCGGCGCCAAGAAATTCCCGGCCCTCATGCAATGCAAGGCGCGCTACCGGGAGGAGCCCGAGGGCGACGCGATCCCTCCCGTCGACATCGAGGTGCCGAGGGGGGCAAGCACCGCGAGCGACGCCCCGGACGTGAACGCTCGCCTCTCCGAGCTACTCGGCAAGCCCGTTACGCTCTGGCCGAGACGCCCGCCCGACGATCACGACCACTACCGCCGCACCGAGGAGCTTTCGGAGCCCGCGCTCCGCGCGATGTTTGGGCGGCTCCCCGACGAGCCGCTCCCCGATCTCCGCACCATCCCCGCGGAGCTCTTGCGCGAGATCACGACCTACACCTCACCGCGGGGCACCTATTTCGACGCCTACCCGGTTCACTTCGTGACCACGAGCTGGCTGGCTGCCCTCGCAGAGCACACTCCTGCCTCGCGCTTTGAGGCACCGCGTTTCCGGCCGAACTTCGTGATCGAGACCGACGTTCGCGGTTGGGCCGAGCTCGCTTGGTGCGGCAAGGTGCTGCGCATCGGCACGGTGGAGCTCGCCTGCGCCATTCCCACCATGCGTTGCTCGATGACCGTGCAGGCGACGGCCGGTCTCGCCAAAGATCCTCAGGTGCTTCGCACCATCGTGCGCGAGAGCGACCAGAACGTGGGTGCCTACGCAACGGTTCAAGAAGTCGGTTTGATCGAGGTCGGTGATCCCGTCGAAGTGCGCTAGGCGCTTGGCGCGGACCCGGTTTGCGCTTGGCGCTTTCGTGTTCTGCCTTGCCGGCGCCTGCGGTTCGGTTCCGGAAACGCCCGAAGAAAGGTTGCGGGCGGTACTGCACGATGCCGAGGAGGCGGCGCGGGCGCGCGAGCTCGCGCCCTTGCGCGAACTCGTCGCCGACGACTACGCCGATCGCTACGGCAACGGAAAGCGCGAGCTGGTGCGCTACCTCGCCGGGCTCTTTCTTCGCCACGACGCGATCCATCTGCTCACGCGAATCCGGGCGCTCGAAGTGGAGCCGGGGCGCGCCCGCGCCGAGGTGTTGGCGGCACTGGCGGGCCGCGCCGTCGACCTGGAGACCCTGAGTGCTGACCTCTATCGCTTTGAGTTTCAGTTCTTGGAAGTCGAGGGCGCCTGGCGTCTGCGCGAGGCCGCCTGGCGACCGGCCACCCGCGACGATTTTCTGTGAGCGGGCGCCCGGTCGGATGCGCCGACCTCGGCTCAGCCGGCGGCGTCAGCGAGCTCGCGCAGCCGCCGGTACGGATAGATCCCAGAGCTGTGTCCGTCGCTCCACGCGATCTGGATGGCGTAGCGCCCCACCACCTGCAGCCGGAGCGGATGCACGTCTTCGGGGACTGCGCCGGGATCGAGACGTGCTTCGCCCGACCACTCGTCCACACACTCGGCGCAGGCGCAGGCAAGGCGCAGCGCCCGCACCTCGAGGCTCGACTCCACGCCGTCGGCCCACACGATTCCCAGGTGCCGAGGACCCTTTTGCTGGATCCGGATCGGCGTAGCTTCTTCCCGCATACGACCTCCACCTTCGCTCGGCGGACCGACGCCGGCAAGGCGGCGGTCGGCCCCCGACTCGACTACTTTTCCGGCGATGAGCCACGATGCAATCGCGATTCTTGGTGGCACCGGAGACCAGGGTCTCGGTCTGGCGCTACGCTTGGCAGCTGCTGGGCGGCCGGTCGTGATCGGGTCCCGGAGGCTCGATCGCGCCGTTCACGCCGCGAAAGAAGTGGCGGAGGCGATACCGGGCGCCCAGGTCGACGGTTTCGAGAACTACGAGGCCACCCAAAAGGCGCCCGTGGTGATTCTCTCGGTGCCCTTCGAGCACACCGCCGCGACGGTCAAAGCGGTTCGGGATGTTCTCGCGCCGGGCCAGATCTTGATATCGATGGGGGTCCCGTTGGCCACCGCGATCGGTGATCGCCCCACGCGCGTCGTCGAGGTGTGGCAGGGTTCCTGCGCTGAGCTCGTGGCTTCGCTGGTCCCGGAAGGCGTCGAAGTCGTCTCCGCCTTTCAGAACGTCTCTGCTCATCGACTCCAACATCTGGCCGAGCCGGTGGAATGTGATGTCATCGTCTCCGGCTCTAAGCGCGCGCGCCAAGCGGTGATGGAGCTCTGTGAGCTCATTCCCGGCCTGCGAGGCGTCGATGGGGGCGTGCTCGCCAACGCGCGCATCGTCGAAGCGTGGACGGCGCTCCTGATTGGTCTCAACGCCCGCTACAAGATTCCCGACGGCGTCGGACTCCGGATCACGGGACTCCCGGAAAAACCCTGACCGGCTCATCCAAGGCACTGGAGCCTGCCCTTCCCGGCCCCACCGGGGGTGGCCTGCGGGGGCACCCAGCGTGTTTCCCGACCGGATTTGGGCCGCTTCTCCCCGGTGTCGAGCGATTGCTTCAAATACGACTGCTTGTGTTTCAAACGTCGTTCAACCGCAATATTTTGTATTTTTTGGGTTGACGATCGTGGGCCTTCGGATGTATTTGAACGGTTCACGGGGATGTGAATGGCCTTCCGGCGACTTTTGGGGGGGTTCGTAACTAGGCGGTCGTCGGAAGGTGTCGAGCTCGGGATGGGAAGGAGGACCCGGATCGGGCTCAGGGGCCCCGGGGGTAACCCGGGGCCCTATCTGTCTCTCCGGCAAGCGATCGCCGTAGGCGATCGCGCGCAGCGAGGGCGAAGCCCGAGCGCAGTCAATCAGGCCGAATCCGTGTCGGCAGGGAGTGGGATGCGGGCGAAGCTTGTGCGAGGGCGAAGCCCGAGCGCAGTCAATCAGGCCGAATCCGTGTCGCCCGGCCGCACGCCAACAACGCCCATGCTCGAGGAGAGCCCATCATGAGCGAGCTCTATGTAACGCCGTCGACCAACGGAACCTGGCGGCCCCAACCGCGGTCTGCGGCGACGAAGCCGAAGGCGGGCGTCGGCCTGAAGCTCGAGCGCCACTTTACCGAGGCGGGTGGTGATCCGTACGAGACCGTGTTCGACCGAGTGGAGTGGGAACTTCGTTCGGCGAAACTCTCGAATGAGCGCGGCGAGACGATCTTCGAACAGAACGATGTCGAGTTTCCCAAGAACTGGTCTCAGCTCGCCACCAATGTCGTCGTCTCCAAGTACTTCCGCGGCCACCTCGGCACTCCTGAGCGCGAGCGCAGCGTGAAAGAGCTGATCGGGCGCGTAGTGGGCCGACTGCGCGAGTGGGGCGATGAGGGCGGATACTTTCGCACCCCTGCAGACGGCGACACCTTCGCGGCTGAGCTCTCCTATGTGCTCGTTCATCAGATGGCGTGCTTCAACAGCCCGGTCTGGTTCAACCTCGGAGTTGCCGATACGCCGCAGCAGGCGAGCGCCTGCTTCATCAATTCGGTCGATGACACGATGGACTCGATCATGGAGCTCGCGAAGACCGAAGCCACGCTGTTCAAAGGAGGCTCCGGGGCGGGATCCAATTTATCGACCATTCGCTCCTCGAGGGAGAAACTCTCGGGTGGAGGGATCGCTTCGGGTCCGGTCTCGTTCATGAAGGGCTTCGACGCTTTCGCTGGCGTAATCAAATCCGGCGGCAAGACGCGCCGCGCCGCCAAGATGGTCATCCTGAACGCCGACCACCCCGACGTCCTCGATTTCGTGCGGTGTAAGGCAGAGGAAGAGAAGAAGGCCTGGGCGCTGATCGAAGAGGATTACGATGGCGGCTTCAACGTCCCCGGCGGCGCCTACGATTCGGTGTACTTCCAGAATGCCAACCATTCGGTGCGCGTTACGGACGCGTTCCTGCGCGCTGCCGAAGAGGATGGCGAATGGCGCACTCGTGAGGTCAAAACAGGTGCCCCCGTCGAGATGCTGAAGGCGCGCGACGTGCTGCGCGAGATGGCCGAAGCCGCTCATCTTTGTGGCGATCCGGGTATCCAGTACGACAGCACCATCAACCGCTCGAATCCCTGCAAGGCTTCCGGGCGCATCAACGCGAGCAATCCGTGTTCCGAGTACATGTTTCTCGATGATACGGCGTGCAACCTCGCGAGCCTCAATCTCATGAAATTTCTCGATGCCGAAGGGAACTTCGACATCGAGGCGTTCCGGCGCGCGGTTCACGTGGTCTTCTTGGCCCAAGAGATCATCGTCGATCACGCGGACTATCCGACCGCGAAGATCGCCCACAACAGCCACCTCTATCGGCCAATCGGCTTGGGCTACGCCAACCTCGGCGCTTTGTTGATGGCCCGCGGGCTGGCCTACGACAGCGACGAGGGCCGCAACCTCGCCGCGGGGGTAACGGCCCTGATGTGCGGTCAGGCCTATCTGACCAGCGCCCAGATTGCGGAGGCGATGGGGCCGTTCCCTCGCTACCGGATGAACCGCAAGCCTTTCCTCGAAGTGATCGGGATGCACAAAGCCTCCGCCGATGCGCTCCCCAGTTTCGGGGTGTCCGAAGACCTGCTGGCCGCGGCTCGCGGCGCCTGGGCTGAAGCGCTTTCGACCGGTCGGCGCACCGGCTTCAAAAACGCGCAGGCCACGGTGCTCGCCCCGACCGGCACGATCGCCTTCATGATGGATTGCGATACCACCGGCGTCGAGCCGGACATCGCCCTCGTCAAATACAAGAAGCTGGTAGGCGGCGGACTGCTCAAGATTGTGAACGGTACCGTCCCGATGGCGTTGGCTTCGCTCGGCTACCAACCCGACCAGATCGACGCGATTGTGCGCTACATCGACGAACACGAGACGATCGAGGGGGCGCCGGCGCTGCGGGCGGCTCACCTCTCGGTCTTCGACTGCGCCTTCCGTCCCGCCAACGGCGTGCGATCGATCGACTGGATGGGGCACTTGCGCATGATGGGTGCAGTTCAGCCCTTCCTCTCGGGTGCGATCAGCAAAACCGTGAACATGCCCGAAGATTCCACGGTCGAGGATATCATGACCGCCTACGTCGAGGGCGGGCGTCTGGGACTCAAGGCGCTGGCGGTCTATCGCGACGGATGCAAGCGCTCGCAGCCACTCAACACGGGCGGGAAGAAGGAGGAGGCGCGCCCGGTGGAAGAGATCCGGCCCCGTCGCGTGAAGCTTCCCGACGAGCGAGCGGCGCGGACGCACAAATTCTCGATCGCGGGTCACGAGGGCTATTTGACCGTCGGACTCTATGACGATGGTACGCCGGGTGAGATTTTCCTCCGTATGGCGAAGGAGGGAAGCACGGTGTCGGGGTTGATGGATACGATCGCGACCATGACGTCGATCGCCCTCCAGTATGGTGTTCCGCTCAAGGCCCTCGTCGACAAGTTCAGCCACACGCGTTTCGAGCCCTCGGGGTTCACCAACAATCGCGACATTCCGTTCGCCAAGTCGGTAACCGACTACGTGTTCCGCTACCTGGGAAGTCGCTTCCTGGATGAGGCTCCGGTCGCGGATGAGCAAGAAACCGACGCTGAAGCGGCGGGCCTGACGCCGGCCGCCGCGGAAGATGTGGGCGAGGGCGATGCGCAGCGGCGGGCCGCGGTCGCAGGAGGTTCGGGTGCGGGCACCCGCTACGCGATCCAGAACCAGGCCGATGCGCCCTCCTGCCTCGAGTGCGGCTCGATCATGATTCGAAACGGCGCTTGCTACAAGTGCGTGGATTGCGGTTCCACGAGCGGGTGTAGCTGACCCCGAGAACCGCCCGACGTCGGGTTCGTCTGACGCGCTTGCGCGGCGACGCGAGCCGACCTACACCCGCAACGAACCATGGCCGGCCCGGATCCGGGAGCTTCGTTCATCCGCGTGATGCGGCCGGCCTTTCGGCGGGCCGCCGAGATCGCACTCGCGCTCGAGGGTCGGGTGTCGAACCGACCCAAAATCGGAGAAGCACGCGAGACCAAAGCCGCCCTCACCGACGCCGATACTGAAGCGCAAGAGACGCTCTTGGCGCCGCTGCTGGCCGAGTTCCACTCGGCTCGCCTGGACGCCGAGGAAGACACCCCGAGCGTCGCGCGGTTTACGGGCACCGGGCCGCACCAGATCGTGGTCGATCCGATTGACGGTACGCTCAACTTCTTCTTGGGGCGACGCGGACCGTACGCTGTGATGGCCGGTCTTGCGGAAGCGGATCGTTACCGGGCCGCCCTGGTCGCCCTACCGCGGGAGCGGCTGTTGTTCTGGGCGCGGCGCGGGGGCGGCTTCGGTCGCCGGCCGAATGCGCCCAGCGTGCCGACGACTGCCCGGCAAGCCGACGCCGTCTTGGTTTCTGACACCACTTCCGAGGCCGTCATTGAGGCCCTCCGATCGCACGACTTTGACC
>CAZTOE010000029.1:593-24993 GCA_964615045.1 uncultured Spirochaetales bacterium | reverse complement strand
TCGCCGGGACTCACCTCGTGCCAGAGTCCCGGGCCCGACCCTCGCGAAGAGGAACATCCGCCCGCCGCAATCGCCAGGCCCGTGAGCAGGGGGAGCGCCATGAGTGCGAGTGAGGGTCCCAACCGGTCAAAGCTGTGGCGCCACCACGACGTCATCCGCGCCGCGCCGACCTCACCCACTCGCCTGGGGCTCAGCGACGCGCCCGCCACCCGAACTCCCCCACCAGATCTACGAAACGACACGCCCCAAGGCGCTCCGAGACGAAGCCCCCCTCCCGATCGCGACGCACTCGAAGCAGTTCTTGTCGCTCGCGGGCCCCGAAGGGGCCGACCAAACGCCCAGCGGGACTCAGCTGGTCGAGCAGCGGTCGCGGGACCTCGGGCCCGGCCGCCGTCACGAGAATGACGTCGAAGGGGCCATCAGCCGGACGCCCGAAGGTCCCATCGCCCAGATGCACAACCACATTCGTCACGCCGAGCCGGTCGAGGGCGCGCCGGGCGCTGGCGGCCAGGCGCGGAACCCGTTCGACCGAGATGACCCGCTCCACCAGGCGCGCGAGCACCGCGGCCTGATAGGCGGAGCCCGTCCCGATCTCGAGAACGCGCTCCTCTCCATTGAGTTCCGCTGCCTGGGTCATGCGTGCCACCGCCGAGGGAGCGGAGATCGTCTGGCCGGAGCCAATCGGGAGTGGCGTGTCGCGGTAGGCCTGCCCGTGAAGTGCTTCCGGAACCAGGAGATGGCGGGGCACCTCGCGGAGTGCGGCGGCGACACGTCCGGTCGCCCATCCCGCCTGCTCCAGGCGCTCGACCATCCGTTCCCGGGCCGTCCGGTATTGGGCGCGGCCGGTTTGGGCCGCGGGCCTGGATCTCCGATCAGCGCGAGCAGGAACGCCCTGCACCCTCACCCCCTGGGAAGCGCAGCTTAGGGACAGACTGAGGTTCCGCCAAGGAGATTCAACCCTCCCGGAGGGGAAAAATGGGTCGCCTCACGGGGAGGGGAAACGACGTCGCAGCGCGTCCACCACGAGTGCGGCGCCCGCGTCCACGGAGAGCCACTCGGTGTTGAGAATGAGATCGTAATCTGTGGGCTGGCCCATCTCTCGACCGAAGCAATCTCTCAGGAAAGCAGATCGAACTGTCTCTTCTTCCTTCAGAATCTCGTTTGCTTCTTCACGCGCGACCCCACGCGACTCGGAGGCACGAGCCAGTCTCGTCTCGAGCGGGGCTACGACCAGCACGCGCAGCGCCCTCTCGGGCGGCACCAGCGCCGTGGCGCCCCGACCCAGAAGCACCGCCATGCCCCGTTCCGCCAGCAGACTGACGACCTCAGCCGCACGCAGCGTCGGACTCGCACGGCCCGCGTCCGTGCAGCGCACCTCACGTTCTGCCCGCTCTTCGACCCGGCGTTGCTCCTCGACTCCGAGGCCATCCGCTAGACGGCCCCGCAGCGCCCAATTCGCTGCAATCGCGTCGATCTCTGCGCGTCCGAAGAGACCGTAGTCGAGCCAGGCCGCCACCCGATTGGCAAGCGCGCGACCCCCGGCTTGCGGGAGCCGGGACATCGCCACGACCGGGCCTCGGGGCTGAGGCATCCCCTCTCCGCCCCCAATCGCCCAGCGCCGCTGCTGGCGCTCCAAGAGCGCCTCCAACTCGGATCGTTGCGCTGCGAGATCGATCTGCGCCATCGCTCGCGGTGGCCTTTGGATCCGCCCGGAACCGCTTCCGAGCTCAAGTGGGGAATGCGAAAACAGTCTAGGCCAGGTCGAGCGCCGCGCTTTTCCGAAACCGAACCGGCTCGCCAGGACGTGTTAACCCAAGGCGCGCTAAAGGTCAGTGTTTCCCCCCGCTTCGCCAGCGCGTCATGCCACTCACTCTGGGCGCGCGAGCGCGAGCTCGCGCTCAGTCATGCGGCGGTAGAGCGCCTGGAGTTCGCGCTCGATCGGGGACAGGCCCGGCCCCCTTTCCGCGAGCGCCCGTTGGAGCTCGACGAGCAGCTGCTGCAGGCGCTCGTTGGTTGCCTCCACGGTGTCCCCGTCGGTCCCGTCCCCGAGCTCTCCCTCTGCCAGAAAATTCGCCAGCGCCGGAGGGATCTCAGCGACGGTCTCCAGTTCGGGGGCGATCCGCCGCAGCGTCGCTTCGATGTCGCGGCTGTCGGCAGCAAGGGTCGGCGCGAAGCTCTCCCAGGTCGCGGCCACGCGGCGCAGCAGTGCGATGCCGGCTTTCAGCTGTCGGCGGGCCACGGAGCCGCGAGCAAGCCACGGAAGCACGTCCACTTCGAAGCTCGCTGCGACGCCCTCGAGGAGCGCAGGCGGCTTCGGGCGGATCATGCGGTCTCCCGGCCCGGCGGCAGCCAGTCCAGAAAATGGGCCAGGCATTCCGGGACCCAGCTCATGCGATCGGCGAGACGGAGGTTCCGCGTCTGCCCCGTCGCAAATGCATGAGCGCCGCAGAGCGAGATCACGGCGTGCTTGACCTCGCCAAAGAGGCGATAGAAGAGCAGGTTCTCCGCCGGCGCGGACGCGCCGCCCGAGGCGCGGTAATGGGCGAGGAAGGCGTCGAAGGGAAGCTGCGCTTCGGGGTTCCAAAGCGAGCGGTAGGCCCAGGCGAGATCCTCGCAGGGATCTCCCAGGTGCACCATCTCCCAGTCCAGGAGGGCGCGCAGTTGGTCGCCCTCGTAGAGGAAGTTTCCGAAGCGAAGGTCACCGTGGACGATGGCGACGCGCTCGGCGCGGGGCGCGTTCTCGCGGAGCCAGCAAAAGGCGGCGGCCAGCACGGGGAGGGGCTCCATCCGGTGTCTCAAAAAGAGCGCCTCCCATTCGTCGACCTGCGCTCGGGCGACCTCGTCCGCTGACGGTTCGCCCAGAAAATCGACGCCTCGAGCGCGCCAGTCCACTTGGTGGAGAGCCGCCGCTGCTGCGGCGAGCGCCCGGGCGAGCGCTCGATTGATGGACCCGCGCGCGGGGTCGAGCAGGCTTCGAAGCTCGGCCGACCCGCCCACGCGCTCGAGGACGAATGCGGGCCGCCCGAGGGCGCGGCCGTCGACATCGATCCAGTAAGCTCGCGGCGCCGGAACGTCGGTTCCTTCGAGCGTTTCGAGCACCCGGAATTCGGGACCGAGGTCGCGATCGAGCTGGCCGGCGGGCGCTTTCTGCAACAGCACGCAGCGCTTTCGGTGGCTTGTATCGGCCTCGCGCCAAACTACGTCGAAAGACCACGCCTCGCGCGCGTTTCCCCCTTCGAGAGGCGCGAGAGCGACGATGCGAAGACCTTGCGCCAGCGGCAGCTCGCGTTTCAGAAACTGTTCCAGGCAAGCCTCGAGCGCGGCCTGGTCGTCTCCGCGAAGAGGACCGTGATCTTCGTTCGGCTCGCTGAGCTTCCCGCGCATATCGGGATCCGTCACACCGCAGCGTCCACGCACATGGTCACATTCTAGCCACGATTCCTTCTTTGGAGCGGAGACGAGCGCGGCCAAAGACGGTCCCCCTTTCGCGCACTCGCGGACACCCTTGACAGTTGTCCGACAGAGCCGATCCTGAATTTCGTCGGAACGCCGGACTTCCGAAGCACCGCGCGCGTCCCGATTCTGCGGTCCCCGACTCGGCGCACCGCACATCCCAACATCCGAGAATCGACATCCAAGCGATCGATGCTCTCGGCGAGCCGTTCTACGACGATCCATGCGTCTCCGCACGAGCGGCCTCGAAACGTGGCGCGGCCAAACGTCGGCGAGGGGTTCCGCATCGCGGAGATCACGCCCCGCGATCTCCTCGCGTCTGAGGGCAACTTCAAGCTTTACCACTACAAACCGAGCTGCGCGGAGGTGTACCGCGTTCCCGTCCTGTTCGTGACCTCCCCGGTGAAGCGGCCCTCCATTTTGGATCTCCTCCCGGGACAGAGTCTGATCGGGTTTCTCGTGGAGCGAGGGTTCGATGTCTTTCTGATCGAATGGGGCGTGCCGCGGCGCGAAGATCACAAATTGCGGCTTGAGAACTTTATCCTCGAGCGAATTCCCCAATGCCTCGACCGCGTTCGGAGCGAGAGCGGTGAGGAGGACGTTTCGGTCGTCGGATATCACCTGGGTGGCATGCTCGTGTGCATGCACGCGGCGACGCACCTGCAGGCACCGGCAAAGAATCTCGTCTGCCTTGCAACCCCGGCCAACGCGCTGGGCATGGTGAAGACCCAAACCGGGACCCACCGGAGGCCCGTCGATCGGCTCCCGAACCCAGTGACCGACGCGTACCTGCGCGCGTGCTCCCTGCTCGATCGCTGTTTCGTCGAAGAGATCCCCTGGCCGCGCGAATGCGAACGCCAGTTCGAGGCGGAGATTCTGCACGGGAATCGGTTCGTCAAAAATGAACTCCGGATCGGGAGACGGCGCGTGGACCTGGGACGAATCCGGGCTCCTTTCCTACATGTCATCGCGCTCTACGACCGCCTGGTTCCCGCTGCAGCGACGAAGGACCTATTCGGCCTGATCGGGAGCGACGACAAAACGGAGCTTGTCATGAGAGGCGACCACCAGAGTCTGTTTGCAGGTGGTAATGCCGTCTACCGGCTGTGGCCCAAACTCGACGGCTGGTTGGGCGCACGCTCGCGCTAGCGGGGAATCTGCGGCGAGCGTGTAGTGGATGACCCGGATCCGTCGTTCTCGAAAAACACGCGCTCTTCTCTCGCACGGAAGCTCAAATCTCACGACGCACGATCCGCCACCGAATGCCGCCAGCGAAAGGCCACGCAATCGTCGAGGGCGGCGGGAATACCATGCTCGATGTCGGGATACCGGGGTCGGGTCGCGATTTCGGACCAGAGCGCGTCGGGATCGACCGAGAGGTTGAAATTCCAACCGCTCACGGTGTCGACCGTCACCAGCGCCGGGGCGGATCGCAAGCGCAGGAAGGGTTCGAGGAGCTGGGCGCCCAAGCGCGCCGCCGGCGCAGGAATCCGCACGATGCGGAAGCGTGCGTAATAGAGGCGAAGCACCTCGAAGAACTGATTCCACGTCGCCGGCCAGGTGTCGGCCACCGGCGAAACTCCGCGCCACCCCTTTTCGGCGACCGCGATGAGCGCGCGCGCCGCATCGTCGACATGGAGGTGTGCACAAGGATTCTCGCCCCGACCGGGTACGACCAGGAGTCCCGTCCGAACGCGTTCGAGGAAGAGGCTCCGCGCGCCATACACGTGCGGCAAACGGATCGCCGCGAACCCCATGCCGGCCGCCTCGGCGAGGCGAGCGAGGGCGTCCTCGGCCTCGACCTTGGCGCGCGCGTACGCGATCGTGGGCTTCGCCGGGGTGGCGGCATCGATGGGCTCCTCTCGGTCGCCGTAGACCAGCAGGCTGCTCGCGAAGACAAACTGGCGCACCCCGGCTTCGGCGGCGGCGCGCATCAAGGCGACGGAACCGTCGACAATGGTGGGCTTGACGCGCTCGTAGCGCTCGAACACCGCGCGCGCGCCCAGGTGCAAAACCGTGTCGATTCCCTTTACAACACGCGCCAAGCTCGCAGGCTGGCGGAGCTCCCCGTAGACGATCTCGGCCTCGAGCGGCACGAGCAGTGCGCCCCGGCCCGGACGTCGGACCATCAGACGGGGGCGCCGTCCCTGGCCGGCGAGCTGGCGCGCCACTTCGAGGCCGATGAAGCCCGTCGCGCCGGTCACGAGAATGCGTTCCAAGTTTCCTCTTTTCAGCCCGACGCGAGCTCCGAGTGGCGGGGCGCGAGTTGCCGTCGGTTCCATCGGGCTTCAATCGGGCTCCGCAGGGTGCCTCCGCGCGATTCACGGTAGTGGCGAGCCCTGGGGAGAAGCAAGACGAAGACAAGCGCAAGGAGACTCGAAGCGCAAAGCCGGGTAGCGTTTGGGCTCCGGGTGACCATTGACGCAACGATCGACGCCTGCGCGAAAAGCGAGGGACCATGACACGAGACCGTGCCGCTGACGCGCCAGTTCTCCTGACCGGGGCGTCTGGCTACGTGGGGGGACGGCTGCTCGGCCGTCTCGAAGCGGGCGGTCACAAGGTGCGCTGTTTGGCACGCCGGCCCGATTTTCTGGCACGCCGGGCAGGCTCCGAAACCGAAGTGGTCGAAGGCGATGTGCTCCGACCCGAGACGCTACCGGCGGCCCTGAGCGGCATTCACACCGCGTACTACCTGATTCACTCGATGGGCAACGCGGGCGACGCGGATTTCGAAGCGCAGGATCGCGCTGCGGCCGAAAACTTTGGCCGCGCCGCCCGCGAGGCCGGCGTGCGCCGCATCATCTATCTCGGCGGGTTGGGCGACGAGACCGATCAACTCTCGCCCCACCTGCGAAGCCGCCATGAGGTGGGCCGCGTCCTGCGCGCCTCGGGGGTTCCCGTCGTCGAATTTCGCGCCTCCATCGTCATCGGATCGGGGAGTGTTTCGTTCGAGATGCTCCGGGCCCTGGTCGAACGACTCCCGGTCATGGTGACCCCGCGCTGGGTCCGCGTCGTGGCGCAGCCCATCGCCATCGGGGACCTCCTGGCCTACCTCGAAGCCGCCCTCGATGTCGCGATCGAAGACAGTCCGATCTACGAGATCGGCGGGGCGGACTTCGTTTCGTACGGCGACCTCATGAAGGAGTATGCGCGCCAGCGAGGACTTCGTCGGGTCATGTTTTCGGTGCCCGTCTTGACCCCGCGCCTGAGCAGCCTCTGGCTCGGTCTAGTGACCCCACTGTACGCCCGGGTGGGCCGCAGCCTCATCGAGAGCATTTGCCACGAGACCACCGTTCGCGACGACCGGGCCCGCCACGATTTCAAGATCGAGCCCATGGGTGTCGAAGCGGCGATCGCGAGCGCCCTGGTGAATGAAGACCGCGATTTCGCCGAAACGCGCTGGTCCGATGCGCTGTCCTCGGCCGGGACGAATCCCTCGCTTCTGACGCAATATGGAGGTGTGCGGCGCGGGCGCCGGCTGCTCGACTCTCGCGAGGTCGAAGTGGACGTGCCCCCTGCCCAAGCGTTTGCACCGATCCGGCGGATCGGCGGCCCGGTGGGCTGGTACGGCTTCAATTGGCTCTGGCGCGTGCGCGGATTGATCGATTTGTGCTTCGGCGGCGTCGGAGTTCGGCGCGGACGGCCCGATCCCGAGCACCCGCACATCGGGGATACCCTCGACTGGTGGCGGGTCGAGGCCTACGAGCCCGATCGCCTGCTCCGGCTACGCGCCGAGATGAAGGTGCCGGGGCGCGCCTGGCTCGAGTTTGAAGTCAAGGCCGTGGACGGTGGCAGCGCGATCCGGCAGACGGCGATCTTCGACCCGGCGGGACTTTTCGGGCTCGCCTATTGGTACGGGATCTACCCCCTCCACGCAGCGGTCTTCCGGGGCATGCTAGCGGGCATCGCCCGCGCCGCGCGCCTCAGCCGCTCGTCCCGGTAGAGGCACCCATCGCCTCGAGCACGTTGGCGCGAGCGCCCAACGTGTGCGCGATGCCGGAGAGCAGTGAGAAGACCCGCCCGACGAGCACGAAATCGCTCGGCACCCGCACCACCGGGTTCTCGCGGATCGCCTCGAAGAGCTCGTCGGTCATCTCCTCGGTGAACTCGCCTTCGAAGCGGCCGGTATCGCTCCGCCCCATCATGCGCCTTGCCAGCGCGACGAAGGTCGTCGTGTCCCCCGTCTTAGTTTCAAAGCCGAGCTCGCAAAAGGCGCGCACCATGGCCGCCTCGTTGAGCGTCATCATCGAGAACATCAGCTCGAATAGCCCCAGGCCAAACCCCTCCGGAAGCTCCTTGGAGAGCCCGAAGTCGAGCAGGACCACGTGGCCGTTGGGTTGGACGAAGAGGTTGCCCGGATGGGGATCCGCCTGGAAAAACCCCGCCGCGAGGATCATGCGCGTGTAGATGCGCATCAGCTCCTGCACCACGTCGGCGGGGAGCAGGCCCGCGGCTTCGATCGCGGCCTTTTCCGTGATCTTGATCCCCTCCACAAGCTCGAGAGTGAGAACGCGGGACGTCGACCACTCCCGGTAGACGTGCGGAATCACCACCGTGCCGTCCTGCGCGAAGATCTCGCGGACGCGGTCGATGCTGTTGGCCTCGCGGTCGAAATCGAGCTCGAGGGCTAGATGCTCGGTGAGCTCGCGGACGAGCGGCAAGAGCTCGAGGGGATGGCGGTCGAGGCCTTCGTAGATCCGGCACAGCCGGCGAAGGTCGGCGAGGTCCCCTCGCACGATCCGCTCGAGTCCGGGGTATTGCACCTTGACCGCGACGGCGTGGCCGTCGTGCAACACCGCGCGGTGGACCTGGGCCAGCGAGGCCGCCGCGATCGGCCGCCGATCGAACTCGCGAAAGACCTCGGCGAGCGGTCGCCGCAGCTCGCGCTCCACCTGTTGAGCGACCTCGCTGAAGGGCCGGGGCGGCACGGCATCGTGACATTGCTTCAACACGTCGATGAAGGGCGGTGGAAAGACGTCGGCGCGGGTCGCAATGACCTGGCAGACCTTGATGGTGACGCCGCGCAGGGAGAGCGCCGTGCGCAGCAGGAGACGCGCCGCCCGGCGGTGGATGACTGCGCGGTGGGTGGAGTCGGTCGCCTCGTCGCCCCGCGCGAGCTTCCGCCACGCCGCCGACCCCTTGTAGAGCAGGTAGACGGCGGCGGCGGTCGCGGCCACGCGGGCGCTGCGGTAGAGCCGGACCGGATTCAAGCGGTCTGCGCTCCGTCCGCCTCAAAGCCCGTTCGCGGCGGCGGGACCCAGGGCGTCTCCAGGGCGTCGAAGCGCTCGAGGAGGCTTGCGGCGTTGTCGTGGCCGCGGATCGAAGCCACCACCGCGTCGCGAAGATAGGCGCGCTGTTCGTCGCGCCGCGCCCCGGCGAGTCCGCGCAGCGTGCGCGCGAGGAGCGTCCGGACCACGCTTCGTCCGGCGATCTCGCTGCCGTCGACGCCGCGCAGCATCCGCGCGGCCACCTCGGAGAGCGCAGTGCGCAGGTATTCGATGTGGGGGGACTCGTCGCTCCGGATGTAGCCGACCAGGGCGCCCGCCGCGGCCGGATCGGCGGAGAGCTCGGGATCCGAGAGCAGGGCCTCGCCCCACGCAAAGGCACCCGTCGCGAACACCTCGACGGCGAGCACCTGGGCCATGGTCGCGAGCAGATTCTCGAGATCGCGATCCAACTGGGGAAAGAGCGGGTCGCGCCGGCGCCGCCGCGCCGGGCCCTGACCCATCATGCGCAGCAGGACGTCGCCCGGAACCTGGGGATTTTCCAGCGCGAGATCGCGGGCCGCTTCCCACATCTGCTTGTGTCCGCCTTCGTCGCGATAGCCGGCCTCGTCGCGGGCGTGGGCTTCGAAGAGCCCACTCCCCAGGTGCGCGAGGGCGGTGCCCTCGATCGGTTCCACTACGAGATCCGCGAGGGGCGGAACCGACACGTCGCGAATGATCGCGCCAAAACCCTCGACAATCGAGATGATCGTGAGGCGCCGCACGATGGGATCGCGCGCGCCCTCGCGCAGCAACAGCTTCGCCTGCTCCACGTTGGGGTACTGGGGCGGCGCGAGCTCGGAGGGGATTTCGAGGAGCTCGTGGCCATCGCGCCGCAGCCGCGCCTGCCAGGCGTAGATGGCCGGGAGTCGATGGCGCGTGCGCGGCGAGCAATAGCGCCCGTCGATATCGAAGCCTCCGTGGCAGCGGACCCCGCCGGCGATCAGGGGCTCGGCGTAGGCATCGCTCTCGAGCAGCGCGCCGGCCGGGTAGTCGAGAGGCTCACCGCGATCAAGCTGCAAGGTCATGCCGAGGTACGTCTTTGAGGCACAAGAGGAAGCAGACTACGCAAGCGCATGGTCCAGCCTAGACGTCCCCGTGAACCAAGCGCCAGCGGCCAAGCGCTTTTTCACCCCCGGGTGACCGCTGCGCCCCCAGAAAGGCGCGATCGGCGGCTATCCTAGGGTCAGCGCAAAACACACGGGAGGTTTCTCATGCACGTCGGAATGGCGGTGATTTTTCAGGGCCAGGGCGAGGGCCGCACGGATCGCAATGTGTATCGCAACGAGCTCCGGCTCGGGGATCTCGCAGAGCCCCTGGGCTTCGATTCGCTGTGGGGCGTCGAGCACCACTTCACCGATTACACCATGTGCCCCGATGTGCTCCAGTACCTGACCTACTTCGCCGGTCGCACGGAGCGGATTCAGCTCGGCTCGATGGTCGTGGTGCTGCCCTGGCACGACCCGATCCGCGTCGCCGAGCAGATCGTCGTGCTCGACCACATGTCGAACGGCCGCATGGTGCTGGGCATTGGTCGCGGTCTGGGGCGCGTCGAGTTCGAAGGCTTCGGGTTGGATCAGGAGAACAGCCGCGAGTTCTTTACCGAGGCGGCGAAGATGATCCTCGAGGGCCTCGAGCAGGGCTACTGCGAGTTCTCGGGCCAACATGTGGTGCAGGCTCGGCGCGACTTGCGGCCGCGTCCCTTCAAATCCTTCCGCGGGCGGACCTACGCGGCGGCGGTGTCCCCGGAATCGTCCCGTATCATGGCGGAACTCGGCGTCGGGCTTCTGATCATTCCGCAAAAGCCCTGGGATTCGGTTGCCCAGGAGCTCAACGACTACCGCAACCTGTTTCGCGAAGTGAATGGACTCGAGGCCCCGCCTCCGATCGTGGGCGGTTGGACCTATTGCGACGAGAATGCAGACCGCGCCGAGGAATACGCGCGCCGCTACATCGGCGCCTACTACGACTCGGTGTTCCGCCACTACGAGATCATCGGAGAGCATCTCCTCAAGATGCGCGGTTACGAGGCCTATGCCGAGATGCAGGAGAGCGCCTCAAAGCCCGGCGGCAAGGAGGCCATGACCGAGTTCTTCCTGGGCCTTCAGGTGTGGGGCACGCCCGACCAGTGCTACGAAAAGATTTGCGATATCCAGAAGCGCACTGGCGCCGAGGCGTTCAACGGCGTCTTCAGCTATGGCGGGATGCCCTACGACATCGCCGAGCACAACCTGCGCCTCTTCGCCGAGGAAGTAAAACCCGAGCTCAAGAAGAAGGTGCCGCTCGAAGACCAGCTGATTGCGCGGGCCGGCGTGGGCGAGCAGGCTGATGCCGGTGCCTTCCGCCTGCCCATCTAACGGCGAGGTGCGGGACGCGGCGGGGAGCGCCTCGGCGATGCGCCGCGCGCGCGACGAGGTGAGGTGAGACCCGGTCGCCGAAGCCGTACGGCCGAGGCTGCGGCCGCGGCGCGTGCGGCCCACCTGGTGCTGGATGCCGACCCCCCGGTGCTCGCCGATCGGTACGCGGCGCGGCTCCTGGGGTTCGGCGAAGCATCTTCCCTCCTCCAAGTCAGTGCCTTCGGGCGCATGCGCGACCGCATCGCGCCCGCCTGGCTCGAGCGGAGCCCGCTCGGCGCCGCGCGGCGGATCCGTGCCCAGGTAGTGGTACGAAGTCGCTACGCGGAAGACCAGCTCGAAGCCGCGCTCGACCGCGGGGTCGACCAATACGTGATTCTCGCCGCGGGTCTCGACAGCTTCGCGCTGCGTCGCCCGGAGCTGGTCGATCGCGTCACGGTGTTCGAAGTGGATCACCCCGCCTCCCAGGCCTGGAAACAGGCGCGACTCACGAGGGTCGCGGACGAGCTCCCGCCCCACCTGGTCTTCGTGCCGATCGATTTCGAGCGCCAGGCCCTCGCCGAGGCTCTCGCGGCGGTCCGCTATGATGCCTCTCGCCCGACCTTCTTCTCCTGGCTGGGCACGACCTACTACCTGACCGCGGCAGCGCTCCGCGAAACCCTGCACTTCGTCGCCGCCCAGGCGCCGGGGAGTGAGCTCGTCTTCGATTACTGGAGCCCGAGCCCTCCGAGCGCGACCGATCGCGCCCTGCTCGCCGGCATTCGCTTCGCCGCCGCCTGGCAGGGGGAGCCGATGCACTCCTTCCTGTCGGCGAGCGACTTGCGACGCGCGGTCGAAGCTTGCGGCCTGAAGCTCCTCGAGGACCTCGACGCTGGCGCCACCGGGGAGCGCTACCTCGCACGTCGGCCCGACCGGCTCGCGCTACCCGAGTTCGCCCACCTGGCCCACGTGGCAAACCGCTAACGCGGCGCGCGGGCGGACGGAGTAGACTGAGCGCGATCGCGAGAAGGCAGAAGGAGAACGTCATGACCGATACCCAGGCCCCGCGCACCCTCGGTGCTGTGCTCTATCCGGACTTCGAGCTCCTCGACCTCTACGGGCCTCTCGAGATGTTTGGCTGCCTCGGTCCCGAGCTGAAGATCGTGACGGTCGCGGAACACGCAGGGCCGGTCGCCTCCACACCCGGGGTCGAAACCGTGGCGCGCTACAGCTTCGAGAACTGTCCTCCGCTTGACCTGCTCTTCCTGCCCGGCGGCCTCGGCAGCATGAAAGAGATGCGCAACGAGGCGCTGCTGCGCTTCTTGCGCGAGCGCGCCACGGCCGCGGAGCTCACCATGTCGGTCTGCTCCGGGTCCGGAATCCTCGCGGCGGCGGGCATACTGGCGGGTCGCAAGGCGACCTCCAACAAGCTCTACTTCGACCTGGTGATCGGTGCGAGCGAGGGCGTCGACTGGGTGCGCGAGGCGCGCTGGGTCGAAGACGGGCCCGTGGTGACTTCTTCGGGAGTCTCGGCGGGCACCGACATGGCGCTCGCGATGATCGCACGGCTCTTCGGCACCGAGCGTGCCCAACAGATCGCGATCTTCACCGAGTACGAGTGGCAGCCCGACGGCAGCCGCGATCCTTTCGCGCGCTACCTGAACCAGGGCGACACCGAGATCCTGGCGACGCTCGGACTGCGGGACTAAACCCGCCTCCTTCGCTTCGCGACCGCAACGCGCCGGCCCCCCTGTTGGCCGAGCCGGCCCTCGCCTCCCACTGCCTGCGGCAGATCGCGCGCAAGTGCCCCGCTGCACTTTCCCCAGGTGTGGAAAACAACTTCCCAGATCCCCGCAGCGCCTCTCTAACTCGCTGAATTTGCATTCTTTTTCTTTGGCATGGCAATTGCTCAAGGAAGAGCTCGCCCCGCCAGTGCGGGTACGTCTTAACGATCATGCAGGAGATTGAAAATGCAGAAATTGATTCAGAGGCTGTTCCTCGCTGCCGCGGTGTTAATCCTTCCGGGATCCGCGGCCGCCGTCCCGCTCGGGATGGACACGTTCAACATCCCGCTCTCCGATCTCTTGGGCGGCGCGTACGTCCAGGTCGGCGATCTGATGTTTGGCGATTTCGGCTATTCGGGCACGAACGACGCGCCCAGCGCGATGGACATCAACGTGATCAATCACACCGACGGGGCCGGCAACGACGGCCTTCGATTCGCCGGGGCGTTCATCGACCAGGCCGGCGATGGGGGCTCGGATGCGTTGATTTCGTTCACCGTCACGACGCTCGGCGCACTCATCACCGATGCGCATTTGTCGGGGAACCCCGAGCTGACCGGCGACAGTGGCTTCGCCGGCGTCACCGAGACCGTGACTCCGCCGGGCGACAACCTCGAGATCTTCGCGGCCAACGGCATGCTGATGCTGGAAGACTGGACCTTCTTCCAGGACCCGGTCCAGCAGGTGAATGTGGAGAAGGACATTCTTCTCTTCTCGACCGAAGATTCGACGGCGACGATTTCGTTCGTGGATCAGACGTTCTCGCAGGTTCCGGAGCCGGGAACGGCGCTGTTGCTGGGGTTGGGCCTCAGTGGCCTGGCCTTTGCGGGGCGCCCGCGCTTCAACTAGGCGCGCTATCCGCTAGAAGCTAGGAACAAGGGCACCCCCGGAGCTCGTTGAGCTCCGGGGGTTGCTCGTTAATGCCGTTTCCCTGCCCGCCATTTTCCTCTACAGTACGTGTTCCCCTCCCCAGCTTCGCGGATCATGTCCACCCCCTGACACCTTTGTGGGGCGCCAGCCAACTCATCCTTAGGCAGCGATCGCTCCAGCCCGGGGGCGACCGCAAGAGCCAGGAAACCGGCAACCGTTGGGCGAGGACGGAACAGGTATGAAACGAACAAAGCTTCTAGCGATGGTCTCGGTCACGTTGGGCGCATTCTGCGCTTCGGCGCAGGCCGAAGTGGTCGCGGGCTGGGACTTCTCCCCATACATGGGAGATGGATCGCTCGTCGCCGAGATGGGCGGCATGCCCCAGGACACCCTCAGCGCCAACTATTCGACCTTCGATCCCACCGATGGAGCTGGTGCCGAAGCCGCCGCCTTCGGGACCCTCTACTTCGACGGCTCGTCTTTTCCCATGGGGATTTCTTCGACGAACGTAGATGAGACGGCGATGAGCCCGATCTTTGCCCCCACGACCGCGGTGGGGGGCTCGTTGATGTCGAACCTCGACGCACCGACGTCCTGCTGTGTCCCCTTCGATTCGTTCATGGTGCTGCAGAACGAGGGTCAGGATTTTGCGAACTCGCTCGCGATGACCGCCACCGACGCGGTCGACATCGTGTTCGAAGTCGATCTCAGCACGGTCGCCCAGGAAGCGAGCGAGTTCGAATTGAGTTTCGCCGGCCGCACCCTGTCCGGTAACGCGAACGTCGCGATTACTTTCGCTTCCGATACGGGCGGCGGCGCCGGGATGGCCATGCTCGACGACCAGGACAGCCTCTTCACCACTCCCCTCAGCACCGGCGTCTCCGAGACCGTCCGGGTGATGTTCTCAATCCCGGCCCCGAGCGCCGAGGTCGGTCAGGTGATCATCGACAACGTGGCGATCACCGCCACGGTCCCCGAGCCCGGCCAGGCCGGTTTCCTCGCCGCAAGCCTCAGCGTAGTGGCGCTGGGCGCCTTCCGCGCCCGCCGGCCCCGCGCGGCCTAGCGGCCCCGTCCCAGCCCGACCGCTCTCACGTCGCCGCGGCTAGACCGCGGCGGCGTGGAGCTGCGGTCGCCTCTCGCTCCAGGGGCGCGCTTCCTCGAGCTGCGCCGCGAGCCGCAGCAAGGTCGACTCGTCACCGAAGCGGCCAGCGAATTGAACCCCGACCGGAAGGCCGTCGGCCGCACAGTGGAGCGGGAGCGAGATCGCCGGCTGACCGGTGGTGTTGAAGAGCGGCGTAAAGCTGCAGTAGCGAAAGACCTGTTCGGTCCATTCGCGCGCCGACAGGTTCGACGCGTTCTGGTTGATCTCGCCGAGCGGGACCGGAGGCCGCGCCATCGTCGGGGTGAGCAGCGCGTCGTAGCCCGTGAAGAAGGCCCCGACGCTGCGGCTCAAGGCGTTCCCATATTCGAGGGCGCGGATCAAGTCGACGGCGCTGAAGCGCTTGCCGTCCTCGGCGCAGGCCAAGGTGACCGCCTCCAGATTCTCGAGCGAGGGGATGCGCCCCCGCTCGGCGGCGATCGCGTCGATGGCCGAGGCGTTGTAGGTCACCCAGATCACGTGGGTCTGATCGAGGAAGGTGTCCCACTCGAGTGCGGGGCGCGCTTCCACCAGTTCGTGTCCGAGCTCCTCGAGGAGCGAGACGGTCGAGGTCACCGCCTGTTCGCATTCGGGATCGATCGGATCGCCCGAGTAACTCTGAGCGGTCCATGCAATCCGCAACCGACCGACCGGGGCGCCCACTTCGTCGCGGTAGGGGCGCGGCGGCGGTGCGATGTGAGCTGGCGCGCCCACATCGGGGCCAGCGACCGCATCGAGCAGCGCCGCGGCGTCGCGCACGCTGCGCGTCACGGCGAACTCGATCGCGAGACCGCAGAGCGGATCGCCGTAGTCCGGCCCCGTGGGCACCCGATCCCGGGTGGGCTTCAGGCCCACCAACCCGTTGGCAGAAGCTGGAATACGGATCGACCCACCGCCGTCGTTCGCGTGCGCCAGCGGCAGGATCCCCGCGGCGACCGCGGCCCCGGAACCACCGCTCGAGCCGCCGGCGCTGTGGCCGGGCTTCCACGGATTTTGCACCGGTCCGAACAACACCGTCTCGGTGGTCGGGTTGTAGCCGAGCTCCGGGGTCTGGGTGGTTCCCACGGTCACGAGCCCAGCGCGCCGGAAGCGCGCCATCAACTCCGAGTCCTCGGTGGGCACGTAGCCCTGCGCAAGCCTCGAGCCCATGTCGCAGCGCACGTTCTTGGCGTGGCACACGAGCTCCTTGATCGCGAAAGGCACGCCGCGGAAGGGGCCGTCGGGCAGCCCCGCGGCGATCTCTGCCGAAGCCTCCTGCCGCAGTACCTGGAGCACCGCGTTGAGCTCGGGGTTGAGGCGCTCGATGGCTTCCCACGCCGCGTCGGCCAGCTCGCCGGGGGTGACCTCGCCCCGCGCGACCAGTTCGGCCAGGCCCAGCCCGTCGTAGCGGCAATAGTCCTTGAGCGAAATCATTGCGACACCTCCTTGGCGGGATCTCGGGGTCACTCTGTCATACCCTGAGCACATGAGCAGGTAAAGCCTGTTCTGGCCGCCGGCGCGCTGGACTTTGGTCGCGACCGACGGCATGGTGGGATCCCCTAGGGTCGGGGCGCGGGTTGCCGCTGCGATCTGGGCGACAGTAGTGGAGGAACCGACATGGAGCACCAGGCGATGCTCTCGGATTTGCGCATTCTCGACCTCACCCGGGCGCTGGCCGGTCCCAGCTGCACGCGGATGCTGGTGGAGATGGGCGCCGACGTGATCAAGGTCGAGCCGAGTCCGGGAGGTGAACTCTCACGCTACATCTCGCGCTTCAAGAATGATCGCAGCCTCTATTACGTGCAACAGAATCGCGGCAAGAAGAGCGTCTGCGTGAACTTGCGCGATCCCCGCGGCCTGCAGCTCGTGCACGAAATGGTCCCCCACGTCGACGTCGTGGTGGAAAACTTCAAGCCCGGCGTCATCAAGGACATGGGGATGGGCTTCGATGATCTGAAGAAGATGAAGTCGGACATCATCCTGTGCTCGATCTCGGCGCTGGGCCAGAGCGGGCCCCTCGCGGACAAGCCCGGCTACGACTACATCGCGCAGGCGTACTCGGGCGTCACCTCGATGATCGGGGAAGCCGATGAGCCGCCCTACATCCCGGGGGTCGGACTGGGCGACATCAGCACGGGCGTACACGCGGCGCTGGCGATCCTGGCCGCCCTGCGCCACCGCGACCGCACCGGACGCGGCCAGCACCTCGACATCGGGCTCCTCGACGTCTACTACGGCTATCACGAAGCCAACGTGTTCACCTACAGCGCGACGGGCGGCCAGATCCGTCCCACCCGCTCGGGTCGACACATCAATTATGTCGCGCCGGCCGGGGTCTACCGCGGCAAAGGCGGCGACGTGATGATCATGGGATTCCTCCATCACTGGAAGGATCTCTGCGCGGCGATGGGACGCCCCGAGCTGGTGGAGGCCGAGGGCTGGGCGACCGACGCCGATCGCCTCCAACGCATGGATCAGTTGATCGAGCTGATCGAGGGATGGCTGCAGACCTTCCCCGACACCGGGAGCGCAATCGCCAAAATGGAAGAACACGGCGTTCCGGTGGCACCGATCCTCTCGGTGGCGGAGACCGTTCAGCACCCGCACTTCCGGGCGCGGGGTACCGTGCGGACCATCAACGACCGCCTCCAGGGCGAGTTCGACATCCCGGGCTTCCCGCTGCGCTTTTCCGAGTTTCCGGAGCCGCTTCCCCTCGAGGCAGCGCTGCTCGGCGAGCACAACGCCGAAGTCGTGGGAAGCCTGCTGGGCAAGAGCCAAGCAGAGCTCGACGCACTCCGCGAAGCGGGCGTTCTCATCGAAAAAGAATACTAAGGAGCACCCCATGGCAAGAGAAGCGGTCATCGTGGCAAGCCTTCGCAGCGGACTCACCAAGGCGCACCGCGGCTCATTCAACCTGACCGAGCCGGTCGACTACCTGGCGCATTGCCTGCGCAGTGTGGTCGAGGCCGTCGACCTCGATCCCGGCGAGGTCGAAGACGTGGTCACGGGCTGCGGCCTGCCCGAGGGTTGCCAGGGCATGAACATGTCCCGAATCGCAGCGATGGCCGCGGGGTTTCCCAAAGAGGTCGCCGCGGTCACGGTCAATCGATTCTGCTCCTCGGGGTCGCAAGCGGTGATGATGGCGGCCCATCAGATCGTCGAGGAGGGGGCCGAGGTCGCGATCGGCGCAGGCGTCGAAACGATCACCATGATGCAGGACGGCACCCAGAACGTGAACCGCCTGGTTCACGCGGGGGCAAAGGAACGCTTCCCGGGCCTCTATTATCCGATGGGCGTCACCGCCGAGGTCGTGGCCGAGCGCTACGGCATCGCCCGCGAGGACCAGGACCGCTACTCGCTGCAGAGCCAGAAGCGCTACGCCGACGCCGTCGCGAAGGGATGGGTCTCCGAAGAAATCGCACCCATGAAGGTCACCCGCAAGGTGATGAAGAAGGGCGCGGATCCCTACGAGGAGGAGTTCGTCGTTGAGGGCGATGAGTGCAACCGCCCCGACACGACCCTGGAGGGACTCGGCCAGCTGAAACCGGTCTTCAAGCCCGAAGAAGAAGGTGGGACGGTCACCGCCGGTAACGCCTCCCAGCTTTCTGACGGCGCGTCGGCAACGCTGCTGATGTCCGCGGAGCGTGCGCGTCAGCTCGGCCTCGAGCCGCTCGGCGTGTACCGGGGCTCCGCCGTCGCCGGATGCGGCCCCGAGGAAATGGGGATCGGGCCGGTCTTCGCCGTGCCGAAGCTGCTCAAGCGTCACGGCTTGACTCTCGACGCCATCGATATCGTCGAGTTGAACGAGGCCTTCGCGTCCCAGCTGCTGTATTGCCAGCGCGAGCTCCAGATTCCCAACGAAAAGCTCAACCCGTGCGGCGGCTCGATCTCGATCGGCCACCCCTTCGGGATGACGGGCTCGCGGATGACCGGGCTCCTGCTGCGCCAGCTGCGCCGGAACCAGCAGCGCTACGGCATCGTCACGATGTGTGTGGGTGGCGGCCAGGGCTTCGCCTCGCTTTTCGAGGCGGCCTGATCGCGCAGCGGGCGTGGCCTGCTGGGATACGAAGCGATGGCGGACGACGGCGGGGGCTAATCCAGTGAGCGCAGCAGCCCGAGCCGATCGCCGGCGTAGGTCCCCAGCCAGATGCCCTGCTCGCTCTCGAGCGCCACGGTGGCTGCGCCCATCGGCGGCCCGGCGTGCTCGAAGAGTACCTCCGAGGCCCCGGTCGCGGCGTCGACCGCCACCACGGCGAAGGCGAGCGGGCAGCTTCCCGTTTTCAGGTGCCCGCAAGCCTGCACGGCGGCCAGCGAGGCATTGTCGTGCGAGGCAATCAGGAGGCGCCGGCCATCGCGGCTCCAGGTGACGTTGTCGGGCTTGCTCACTGCGACCGAGAACGCGGGCTCCCCGCTGCTGCGTTCGAAGGCGCGGAGCTCGTCTCCCAGGTAGGCGTTCAGGTAGACGGTCTCGCCTGAAGGCGAGACCGCAATCCCGTTCGGGAGCGTGGCCTCGCTCCCTGGCAAGCGGCGCCAACCCGCATCGGTCTGAGAGCCGGGTTGCCATTCGAGGACATAGCCGGTCGGGGAACCCCACCAGGCCGCCCAGAGCAGCGACCACCGCGAGCGGGCGCGCTCCATCATGTGGGTGGCGAGGAAGCCTGTACCGGGAAGGATCGCCACGTCATTCAGGAAGCTGCCGGCGGGAGCCACCGTGCAGCCGCGCCACGCGACACTCCAGCCCGGCTCCGTTTCTTCGCGCCGGACCTCGAACCATTCGATGGCCTCGCGCCCGCCGTGGTTCACGACGAGTAGCGCCAGCGACTCATCGGGTCCGGTCCCGAGGTCGATGCCATGGGGAGAGAACTCGTCGCCGGGGGGACCCGGACAGGCGGGATCGCCCCAGCCCGGAGCGCTTTCCGCGTGGGCCGCTGCGGCGCCTGCGGGAGCGGGGAAAAGCCGCTCGTGGCGACCGCTCGCGGGGTCGAAGAGGCTGATCCATCCGGGCCGGTCACCTTCGATCGACCCAAACTCGCTCACCAGAAGCGCACCACTCTCGGGAAGCGGCACGAGGTCTTCCGGATTCTGGAAGCCACACACCACCTCGAGCGGCCCGTCCCCCGCCTCGCATCCGAGAATCGGCTCGACGGCGGGAGCGCAGGCCACCGTGATCGCAAGCCCAGTGAGTGCCATGGCGGCCGTGGGCCCCATCAGCGCGAGTCCCGCACGGCGCGGCCGCTGCCGTTGCCATCCCCCCGCTCGCTGCATGCTGCGCCCCTCCCCCGCTCCATGCTACGCCAGGGCGTCGAGCGAGGTAAACTGCCTCCCATGGACGAGGAGCGCACCCCTCCCGATCCGGGCGGCGACCGCATCCCGGTGCACGTCGTTGCGGGCTTTCTGGGCGCCGGCAAGACGACGGCCATCCGGGCGCAGCTCGATGCGCGCCGTGGCGAGCGGGTGGCGGTCGTTGTCAACGATTTCGGGGAAGCCGGCTTTGATCAGATGAGTCTCAGCGAGGGAGAGCCGTTCCGGATTACCAACATCGCCGGTGGGTGCGTGTGCTGTACCGCACCGGAAGGATTCGTGGCCGCCCTTGCTGCCGTACTCGATGAAGCGCCCGATCGCATCCTGATCGAACCGACTGGCCTCGCGCGCCCCCAGGATCTCGTGGATACGATCCGCCGCTCCCCGTATCGGGACGCCCTTCAGGTGGCTCCTGTCGTCGTGCTCGTCGATCCCCATCAACTCCCGAGCGAGCACGACAACCCGCTCCTGCGCGAACAGGCCGAGATCGCCGACGTGCTGGCGGCCAGCCGCGTCGATCTGTGCACCGCCGCCGAGCTCGAGGACTTCGAGGCCTGGGCGCGGGAGCTGTGGCCCGGGCCGCTGGTGAAGCTTCACATTGAGCACGGGAAGCTTCCTCCAGACGCGTTTTGCTGGCCTGAGGGCGAGGGCCCGCACGCCCACCGCGGAGCGGCGAGCTCGTCCCACGCCCATACCCACGCGGGGGAGCAGGGGCACGGGGCGCCCACCGAAACCTCGACGGCGGGCTATCGAGCCCAGACCTGGACGTGGCCGCCCGCGGCGATCTTTTCGTTGCCGCGGCTGCGCGATGCCCTGGGGCGCGCCACCGAAGGTGCGTTCGGCGCGCCCCTCGCGCGCTTCAAGGGGATCTTCCGCACCCAGGAGGGCGTGATGCAGCTCGAAGTCGCCGGCGGGCGCCGCCACGAGCGACTCACCTCCTACCGCCGCGACAGTCGTGCCGACGCCATCGTAGCGGGGGCGAGCGACGCGGCACTCGCTTCCATGGGCGCGGCCCTCGCCGGGGCCGAGCTCAGTGCCGAGGAGCTCGCGCTCTCCGCGAACCGCATCGAGCTGGCGCTGCCCGACGGGCGCACGCGGAATGTCGACCGCGACGCCCTCGCGGCGCTTGCGGATCCGGTCGAGGACGTTTCGACGCTCTTCCCCAAACGGAGCGGTTGCGCGGCGCGGATCGCCACGCTCTGGGAGGAGCTCGATCTGCCGCGGGTGGGCTCCGCCGTGGCCGTCGCCCTCGACGGCTTCGCCAGCGAACCGATCCCGGTCGCGGGTCTGCTCGAGGGCTTCCTGCTCCACAGCGTCGAGGGCGAGCCCCTGCCCGAGCGGCAGGGCGGCCCGTTTCGGCTGCTGATTCCCGAGGGCACGCCGGGGGTGCCCTCGGCCTGTGCAAATGTGAAGGGTCTGGCGCGGATTGTGCTCCGACCCGACTAGCACGAGCACGCGTCTGGACAACGCTATCGGACGCAATCACCGGGAGAAACCATGGGACCGCTCGCTGGCGTCAAGATCGTGGAGTTCGCAGGCATCGGACCGCCGCCCATGTGCGCGATGCTGCTCGCAGACATGGGCGCCGAGGTGCTGCGGATCGACCGCACCCGCGCCTCGGACCTGGGGATTCCCATGTCGCCGCGCTTCTCGGTGCTCAATCGAAGCCGCCGCTCGGTGGCAATCGACTTGAAACGACCGGAGGGCATCGAGGCGGTGCTCCGTCTCCTCGAACAAGCCGACGCCCTCATCGAAGGCTTTCGTCCAGGTGTCATGGAGCGGCTCGGGCTGGGTCCCGACGTTTGCCTCGGGCGCAACCCGAAGCTCGTTTTCGGACGGGTCACGGGTTGGGGACAGGAGGGTCCCCTGGCCCACGCGGCAGGTCACGACCTCAACTACATCGCGCTCTCCGGCGCGGCCCATTCGATCGGGCGCCGCGGGGCGCCCCCGACGCCGCCCCTCAACCTGATCGGCGACTTCGGTGGGGGCGCACTCTATCTCGCGCTCGGGATCTGCGCGGCCCTCTACGAGGCGCGCCGCTCGGGCCAGGGCCAGGTCGTGGACGCCGCGATGGTCGACGGGGCCGCGTCGCTCATGTCCTCGATCTATGGCATGCGCGCCTCGGGGCTGCAAAACGACCGGCGCGGCGAGAACATCCTCGATAGCGGCGCCCATTTCTACGACGTCTATGAGACCGCCGATGGCAAATTCATCTCGATCGCCTCGATCGAGAAGAAATTCTATGCCGAGTTCCTGCAGCGCACCGGCCTCGAGGGGGAAACCCTGCCGGAGCAAATGGATCGCGAGCAGTGGCCCGAGCTGAAGGAGCGCTGGGCGAAACTCTTCAAGACCAAGACCCGGGACGACTGGTGCGAGTTGCTCGAAGGGACCGACGTCTGCTTCGCTCCGGTACTCAGCATGGAAGAGGCGCCGCACCATCCCCACAATCGGGAGCGCAACGCGTTCGTCGAGGTCGAAGGCGTCCCGCAGCCCGCCCCCGCGCCGCGCTTTAGCCGCACGCCCTCGCAGGTGCAGCGACCGCCCGCCGCGGACGGCGAGAATACCGAAGAGGGCCTGCGCGACTGGGGCTTCTCCCCCGACGAGATCACGAAGCTGCGCAAAGCTGGTGCCATCGCCTAGCGGGGATCACGGCCCGGCTCATGCGCCGCTCTCGGCGTGCGCCCATTCGACCACGCGGCCCAACGTGTCGAGCCGCTCGCTCCGCGTGGCCCCCTGCGGATCGACCCGGAGTGTCGTCACGCCGGCGTCGCGGTAGGCGCGGATCCGCTCGCGGACCATCGCCTCGGTCCCGAACAGGCTCGTCCCGTGTACCATCGCATCGGGAACCCGCGCCGCGGCCTCGTCGCGACGCCCCTCGAGCCAGAGACGTTGGACCTCGACGCACGCGTCCTCAAAGCCCGCTCGCCGGTAGGCCGCGTTGTAGAAGTTGGTGCGCGCCGAACCCATCGCGCCGAGCGTAAAGGCGAGCGCGGGCCTCCGCGCTTCGATCATGCGCTCGACATCGTCACCAATCTCGGCCGGCCCCCCGACGCACAGATCGAGATCTGCGAGCGTGCGGCCGGCGCGGTGCGCACCTCGTTCCAGATGGTCGAAGTGAACGTCGGCGTGCTCGGGCAGGAACGAAGTCCCGAGCCAACCCTGGGCCAGCTCGCCGGTGAGTTCGAGACCTGCGGGACCCAGGGTGGCGAGATAGATCGGGAGTTCGGGGCACGGCGCGAGGGCCAGGCGCAACGCCTTCCCCTCCCCGCCCGGCCGCGGCAACTCATGGTACGTGCCGCGATACTCGATCCGCTGGCCGCGCAGCCCGAGGCGCACGATCTCGATCGTCTCGCGCAAGCGCGTGATGGGCCCGGTGAACGGCTGGCCGTGCAGGCCCTCGACCACTTGCGGACCGCTGGCTCCCAACCCGAGCAGGAACCGACCCCGCGACAGGGCGTCGAGGGTGAGCGCCGTCATCGCGGTCATCACCGGAACGCGAGCGCTGATCTGCATCACGCCGGTGCCCAGCTTCAAGTGCGTCGTACGCGCGGCCAGGTAGGCGAGCGGCGCGACCGCATCGTACCCCCACGCCTCGGCCGACCAGGCGATGTCGACGCCGAGCTTCTCGGCCTCCACCGCGAAATCGATCAGCTCCTCGAACTCGCCTCGGCGCCCGGCCGCCGCTCCGCCAATGCCGATCGCGACCCTCACGGCCCCACTCCCTCCAACCCCGTCACCGGAGGGCGAGCGATCGCACGCCCTTCGCGACTACCATGCAATGCGGGACCTCTGCCCGGCAAGCGCTTTACCGGTACGGATGGCCCTCGGTGGAAAGGGAGTGATGTTATGCCCGAGCGCGTCTCGCTTCACGGCACCTGCGAGCCCCGTTTCAGCGCGGTCCGCGACGTCTTTCGCGCCGACATGGAGGGTGACTTCCAGGTCGGGGCGGCAGTGGCTGCGTACGTCGAGGGACGCAAGGTCGTCGATCTGTGGGCGGGCTACCGGGACGCTCGCCGCGCCCAACCCTGGGAAGAAAACACCCTCGCCTGCATGATGAGCACCGGCAAGGCGATGGGCTGCCTGTGCGTACTGCGCCTGGTGGACGACGGCGCGATCGGGCTCGACGATTCCGTCGCGAAGCACTGGCCCGAGTTTGGCCAAGCGGGCAAGGAGACGATCACCGTGCGCCAGGTCTTGGCGCACACTTCGGGGGTGGTCTACCTCGATCATCTCGAGCCGGGACAAGCTGCGACGGAACAGCCCCGAGACCACCTGGGT
>CAZTOE010000029.1:0-583 GCA_964615045.1 uncultured Spirochaetales bacterium | reverse complement strand
CGGGACAAATCTTCGACTACCCGGCGCTGCGCGAAGCGGTCGAGCGCCAGTCTCCGAATTGGCCGCCCGGGACGCAACCGGCCTATCACACCTTTACGATCGGAATCCTGAACCGCGAGCTGGTGCACCGCGTCACAGGCAGGGCCATCGCGGAGTTCTGGCGCGACGAATTCGCGAAGCCGCTCGGGGTCGACTACCAGCTCGCCCTCACCGAGGCCGAGCAGGCGCGCTGCGCCGAGACGGTTTGCGACGCCGACCAGCCCTTCCGCGCGCTCCTCGCCGACCCCACTCAGCCGATCGGACGCGCGTGGCGCGCCCTGCCCCGCGACATCGATTTCGGGACGCTCGTCAATAGCCCCGCGATGCGGAGCTGGGGGACACCCAATGTGGGCTTCGGAACCCCCCGTGGCCTCGCCAAGGTGTACGGCGTGCTGGCCTGTGGCGGAGAACTCGGGGGCGTGCGCCTGCTCAGCAAAGCCCTCCTCGCCGAAGCCACCAAGGAGGCGTGGTCCGGGGAGGACGCCGTTCTGGGCGCCCCGGTTCGCCACGGATTGGGGTTCCTGCTCGCGGGCGGCGTGCTTCA
>CAZTOE010000028.1:0-25131 GCA_964615045.1 uncultured Spirochaetales bacterium | reverse complement strand
GACGTCGATGAGACGAATGCCTTCATCGAGACAGCCGTCGTAGAGCGGCATGATGTGGCCGCCCGAAAGCGTGAAGATGCACTCGACGCCCGCCTGCTTGAGAGCGCGGGCCAGAAGCTTGCCACCGTGCACGGTCATGGGGGGATCCTTTGTTGAATGCGAACTTCCTCACGGTCGTTCGGCGTCGTCACTGGGTAATGCGGAACTCGACCCTGCGGTTCCACTGCCAAGCCGATTCGTCATGGCCCTGCACCGCGGGCGAGCTCTCGCCGAAGCTCACCGTCACGATCCGGCGTTCGGGAACACCGAGGTCGACCAGGTAGCGCTTGGCTGCGGTGGCCCGGCGCTCGCCGAGGGCCAGATTGTACTCCTCGCTGCCGCGCTCATCGCAGTGGCCCTCGAGCGTCACCGTGCCCCAATCCGAATGGCTGCCGATCGCCTGGCCATTGGTGCGAAGAATACGGCGTGCATCCTCGCGCACCGCCGAGCTGTCGTAGTCGAAATAGATCGTCCCGAGCTCGGGAACCCGCGTCGTCTCGGGCATGCTACCGGTGATGGTCTCGCCGGTGAAGCCACCCTGCTGAGTCGTCTGGGTAGACGGGCCGGGAGCCGGTTGCGACGGCGGTGGACGCTTCGGGCTCGAGCAGGCAGCCGCCAGCGACGCGACCAGCACGAACATCATCAACGCGGCACCGGAGCTGCGCGGTGCACCTCGGTCGATCGGATTGCCGATCGAAATCACACGATCCCTCATCTGATCTCCCTTCCCTGTCCCACAGCACGCGTGCGAGGCGTGGCGGACTCGATTGCGATCCTCGGGGGGGCGGGAGCAGTGCGGTGCACGCCGCAGAACGGGGGCCGCTCCGAGGCGGGAGTTTGGGAAGTTCGGGGAAATCGCGCAAGCCGCAGCAAAGAAGAGCGGAAGACCATTGTGGCGCGACCCAGCGGCGAAGCGCCCATGGGCGGGAAATCCGTGACCCGCCGATGCCCGGAGGCGCCTTGTCGAAGCCACCGTGGACCCCGATGCTCTGTTCGTGAAGCGACTGAAAGACGAGGCAGGCCCGGCGGATCAGCCCCCGGCACCCGCGCCGCACCGCGTGGCGACCGCGCTCTGCCGAAGCGAGGCAGCGCAGCGGGTGACCCTGGGCGCCTACTGGCTGGGAGCGAGCCACATGTGGGAGTGGAGTGGAGGCCCGCTGTCGTCGGCAGTACTGAGTGTCGGTCTCGCCGGCGCGGGTCTGGCGCTCGCGACCGGTCGCGCTCCGCGGACCACTGCGATGGGCGCCTGGGCCATCGCGGGGTGGCTTTGCGCGCGTGAGTGGATCACACCCGGTGTCGGCGCCCAATGGTTCGCGACGCTCGCAACGGCCATCCACGTCGGGCTTCACAGCTCGCCTGCCGGGGGCTGGCTCCGGAACGTCCAGCGCATCGAACGCCGGCGGCGGGCAGCGCTTCTCGGCGTCGGCCTTCTCTCGGGCGGCGCCGGGACCCTCGCCCGAGCCGGAGACGTCTACGAGCTCGAGGGAATCGCCCGGCGCGAGCTCCGTGCTGTCGGTGCGGAACCGGGCCGTCTGGCCGCGATGTTGCGGCCTTCGATCCGAGCGCTGACGCGCGCCGCAATACGGGTGCCGGGCTGCGCCCCCAGCCTGCGCTGGCTCGCCGAACGTTTGGCGCAGAGACTAGAGCTCGTCGAGCGATAGCGGTGTCGCGAGCGCCGCGGAGACGACTTCGTCGAGCGCGGCGAGATCGGGCACAGAGAGCCCCAGCTGACCCTCGCGGGCGAAATCGCGCAACCGCTTGGAGCAGCGCCCACCCACTGCGCTCACCAGTGAACGCGCGAGGGACACGGCGCCATCGTGCGGATCGCGACAGAAGCGGAACAAGCGCGTCGGCCGGTCGGGCGCACCGACCACGAGGTCGAACACCACCGCCCGAACGCCCTCAGGCTCACCCACTTCCGCGGCAAAGGCACGTTGCACGAACTCCCACGAGACGAACCCGACGCCCTGGGACCCTCGCCAGCGGAATCCGTCCACTTCAAACGAAGGGACCTCGATGGTGAGCACCTGCCAGGAGAGGAGTGCGCCCTTAGCTTCGGCGGCTGCCAGATGATGGCCAGACGAACGCATCGCGGAGTAGGCATCGGCCGAACCTTACCGAGGCTTGAAGGGAGGCCCGTGCGGTGACTCGTTCTCCGGAACCCCGCCCCAGGCCTCCGGCCACCAAAGCAAACCGCCCGCCCACCAAACGGTGGGCGGGCGGTCGACGGGCCTCTCCAACCGCGCCCGAGGGCGCTGCCTCTGGAGTGACTACTGAACCGGCACCATGTCCACGCGACGGTTCTTGGCGCGGCCCTCACGGGTCGCGTTGCTCGCGATCGGACGCGTCTCGCCATACCCGATCACGTTCAGCCGGGAGGCCGGCACGCCCTTGCTCACCAGGAAGTCCCGAACCGAGTTGCCGCGCCGCTCGGACAGGACCAGGTTGTACGATTCCGGACCGACCGAGTCGGTGTGCCCCTCGATCGTGAGGTTCACGTTGCCACACTTGATGAGCCGCTCGGCCCACTTCCCGAGCACGGGCCGCGCGTCCTCTCGAATCGATGCCTTGTCGAAGTCGAAGTTCACTCCACCAAAGCTCACGCGCTCCTGGCACGGATCCGGACCCGCCGGCTTCGGCGGCGGCGGGGGCGGCGGCGGGGGCGGGGGCGTCGGCTTGGGCCGCGGCGGCGGGGGCGGCGGCGGGGGCGGGGGCTCCGGCTGAAGCGCCTTACAAATTGCGTAGCCCGCGGCTGCACCGAGGGCCGCGCCACCGGCCAGTGACCCGAGGTTGACTCCCGTGTCGTCGGCGCCGTCCGCTCCGGCGGCCTGGGCGATCCCGATTCCCAATCCGCCGCCGAGTAATCCACCCCATGCGGCGCAGGCTTGCGGCTCTCTCGCCGCCACTCCGGCACAGCCGGCAAAACATACAAGAGCGAGTAACGCTACTCCGAAGCGAATACTTCGCATCGTCCCCACGGTCCCCTCCTTCGCAGCTCGGCTGGGTCTTGCGTTGTGCTGCGAGATTCCGGCGCGAATACTGGTCGGGGCGCAATACTCCCCGCTCTGGACGCATACCTCTAGCACGAGCAGGGAGGCCGATGCACCTAAAAATGGAGAACCGCCGGGGGGATGGAGGGGCCTCGTGCCGGCCTGGGGCAAACCTCGGGTCGAGTGTCATAAGCCTCGGGAGGGCATTCCCCTACGGCCGAACTCCGCGGGATTCGGCGAGCTTCGGTAGCTTCCCGGGGTGCCGGACGGAAACTCGTTGATCTTGCTCCGCTTATCCGGAGAGCTCGCGATCAAGGGGCGAGCCACCCGACGATTGTTCGAGCAGCGCCTCGCCTACAATCTTCGCCAGGCGCTGCGGGCTGTGGGCAGCGAGGCCCCGGTGGAGCGAACGCGGGAACGCTACTACGTGCGGTCGGGCTCTAAAGCGGCTCTTGAGGCCCTGGGCCGCTGCTTTGGCGTTCAATCCGTCGCGCTCGCCGAGGTGACGCGGGTCGAGCGTCTCGAGGAGGTCGTGGGGCTCGGGGTGCACCGGTTCCGCACCCAGGTCGCGGGCAAACGCTTCGCGGTGCGGGCGCGTCGGGTCGGCGGCAAAGCTCGCACTCCTCTTTCGGCCAATGCCGTCGAGCGCGAGCTCGGCGAGGCGTTGCGACCCTTCGCCGCCCGTGTCGATCTTTCTCATCCGGAAGTCTGCGTCCGTCTCGAACTCCACGGTCAGCGGCAACTTTGGATCGAGCGCGAAGTCGCCGGCCCCGGTGGATTCCCACTGGGCGTTGGGGGCCATGCCGTCGCCCTGCTCTCGGGCGGTTTCGACTCGGCCGTGGCCGCCTGGCAGGTCTTGCGACGCGGCGTCGACCTCGACTTCGTGTTCTGCAATCTCGGCGGCGGGGCTCATCTACTCGGCACTTTGGCCGTGGCCCGCACGCTCGCAGACCGGTGGTGCCACGGGGCGAGACCGCGCCTGCACGCCGTCGATTTCGAGCCGATCGCGCGGGAGATTCGCGCCAAGATCGAACCCCGTTACTGGCAGGTCGTCCTGAAACGACAGATGCTGCGCGCCGCGGAGCGGGTCGCCCGCGAACGTGGCGGCGAGGCGATCGTCACCGGCGAGGCGCTCGGACAGGTCTCCTCACAGACCCTGACCAACCTCGGGACAATTTCCCGGGACACCGAACTCCCCGTCTTGCGACCGCTGGTGGGCAGCAACAAGGACGAGATCGTGCGAACCGCCGAGACCATTGGCACCGCCGAGCTGTCGGCTGCGATCGCGGAGTACTGCGCGATGGTACCGAGCAAGCCCGCCACCGCGGCGCGTCCAGAGATCGTCGCCGACCAAGAGCGCACCCTCGACGACGCCGTTCTCGAGCGCGCCCTCGAGGCCCGCGAACGCTTCGACCTGCGCGGGCTCCGTCAGACGGCGCACGAGGACCGGTCGCTCGCCGCCGAAAAAATCCCGCCGTCCGCGGCCGTAATCGACCTGCGCTCCAAGGCCGCGTTTGCAGGGTGGCATTATCCTGGCGCGCTGCGCCTGGATTTCGACCGCGCGCTCGTCGCGTACCGCGCGTTCGAGCGGGGGCGCCCCTACGTCTTGTACTGCGAAATCGGCTTGAAGAGCGCGCACCTTGCGGAGTGCATGCGGCGCGAGGGATTCGACGCTCGCCATTTTCCGGACGGCTTGCGTGGCGTCGTGCGCTTTGCGGAGCATCAACAGATCGCCGGGCCGGAGTGGGTCCGGGCAGAACATCAACGCAAGCGGGAGGCCGGCTAGATGGGGAAAACGTACGAAACCCTCGAGGGGCGCGTCGCCGACTTCGTGCGGCGGCAGCATCTCTTCTTCGTCGCGACCGCGCCACTCGCCGACCGCGGCCTGCTCAACCTCTCGCCCAAGGGCCTCGACACCTTCCGCATCCTCGGGCCGCGGGAGGTCGCCTACCTCGACCTGGTCGGCAGCGGCGTCGAAACCATCGCCCACCTCCGCGAGAACGGCCGCATCGTCTTGATGTTCTGTGCGTTCGAGGGGCCGCCGAACATCGTTCGGCTCCACGGTTGCGGGGAGGCCGTCGAACCGGGCGAACCCGGCTTCGACTCCCTGTGCGAAAAGTTCGATGAATATCCGGGGGTTCGCTCAGTGATCAGGATCGACGTGAAGCGAATTTCCGATTCCTGCGGCTTTGGGGTCCCGCTCTTCGAGCACCGCGGCGAACGCGATCAGCTCCCGAAGTGGTCCCGCCGGCAAGGAGAGGCGGCCCTTCGCGAATACGAGGAGAAGAACAACCGGGTGAGTCTCGACGGGCTACCGGGACTGCGGCGGGCGAGTTCCTCTCGGGATTGAACTGCGCTCCCGATGGCGTTGGCGAATGCGCTCGCGCTCGTCGGGTGGCGCAGAACGCCAGCATCGCATGGACGTCCTCGTCACGCGCATCGCCGTCTTGCGCCGCGGGGCGGGCACCTGCCACTCCTTGAAACCCGTTTCGCCCTCCGCCGGTCCCTGCACCGGACGGACAGGGGATATATGGGCTGAGAACCGGTCAACCCGCGGGCAAAAACTCTTGAGTCAGGCGAGCCAACGCTTGAGGGCAGCGGTCATCTCGTCGAGCTGATCGCGCATCGGACCGCGAATCGCGACCTCGGGAACCAGTGCCTTGGTGCTCCCGTCGAGCTCGATCCGGACCCGAGTCGTGTCGCCGAGAGGTTCGAGTTCGACGCAGCCGACCAGCTTCCGCCAAACGCGACCGTCGCACACCTTGGCGAATTGGACGTCCCCGTTTTCGACGTAGTCGAAGTGGAAGGTGGCAATGCCCTCGCGCCCGAGGGCCGTGTAGCGACTCTCGACCGTGCAGCGGCTGCCACGCTGCGCGACTACCTCGGTCTTGGCGTTGGGGAAGAGCGCCGCGAGGAGGCCCACGTCGGCCAGCCGCGCTGCGACCTCCTCCCGCCGACGGTTGACCTGAAACTCCTTCGCGAGATGCATCATCGAATCTCCACCCAGAAGGGAGCAACCAGCGCGGGGCCGGGACGGGCCGCAAGCTCGAGCCACTCGACGAGGGGACCCGCCATGCGCTCTACGCGTTCTACGTGCCCCACGGAAAGGCGGAGCGAGAGAAGAAGCCGGGTCTGCAGAGCGGTTTGCAGTTGTCGCCAGAGCGGTTTCGGCTTCGGGTAGATCACCACCAGGGCGTCCGCCTCCGGATCGAGACCCGAACGCTGTTTGGCCTCACGAAACGCTCCGCGCATCCCGGTCGTCGCATCGACCAGGCCGCGTTGGGCTGCCTGTTCGCCCGTCCACACCCGCCCCTCGGCAACGGCCTCGACCGCCTCGATGGTCATTCCCCGCCCCTCTGCGACCCGCTCGAGAAAACGGCGGTAGACGGTGCGGACATCGGCCTCCACCCAGGCGTGGGTTTCCGCGGGAAGTGGCTTCGAAACAAACCCCAGCGAGGCGTGGGGCGCGCGGAGACTCGCTTCGGAGGCGATCCCCAAGCGCTCGAGCAGCCCCCCGATCGAGGGACGCACCGCGAAGACGCCGATCGAACCTGTGATGGAACCCGGTGCGGCCACGACCGCATCGGCGGCGGCCGCGAGGTAGTAGCCGCCGGAAGCGGCATAGTCTGAGAAGGAAGCGATGACGGGTTTTTGCCGACGCGCCCGCTGCACAGCGTGCCAGATTTGGTCGGATGGAAAGGGAGCGCCGCCAGGACTGTCGATCCGCAACACGATGGCGCGCACGGACGAATCCGCAGACGCCTCTTCCAACGCGTCGATCACCGCGTCGGCGCCGAGGACGGGGCCCCCCGAACGACCCGACGTGGCGTCACCCGACACGATTGGCCCACTCCCGAAAATCATCGCCAGCGTTGCCTCGGGCTTGATCCCCACATCTTCCGGCTCGACCTGGGCATAGACATCGAGTTCGACGCGCGGCGCGTCCCCCAGCTGCTCCTTCAGCTCCGAGCGCGTCCGCGCCCCGTCGATCAGGCCGGCCGCCTCGAGCAGGGCGGGGTCGGAAGGGGCGGTCGCGATCACCTCCCTCACCTTCTCCGCGGATATCCGGCGCGCCGCCGCGATATCCGCCACGAAGCGCGCGTCGATCGAGTCGAGCAGAGACTCGGCCTGTTCGCGGAAAGCGTCCGACATGCCGTGACCCGCTAGGTTTTCGACCGCGCTCTTGTAACGACCGGCTTGAAACACTTCCAAGTGTACGTCGAGCCGATCCCAAAGTCCGCCGAGGAAGAAGGACTCCTGCCCGAGACCGAGGAGCGGTGCGCCACTTCCGGGCACGAGGTACACCTCTTCGGCCGCCGAGGCGACGTAGTAGTCGAGGTTGCCGCCGAAACCCTCCACCTCGAGCAGTGCAATCGGGTGGCGTCCGGCTTCGCGCAGCGCGGTGATTGCGGCACGGATCTCCTGCGCCTTGCCCCACCCTATCTGAAGGCCCCCAATGCGAAGGACGACGTGCTGCAGGCGCGCGTCGCGCTCGGCCTTGCGGAGGTCCGAGAGCAGCGCCAGCAGGGAACGGCGTTCGAGGCCGAGCGCTTGGCCTACCAGCGAAGGCGCCGGCGCCTCGATGTAATCGCCCGAGACCTCAAGCCAAAGAGCGGAGCCCGGTTCGATGCGGGGGCCGCCGAACTGCCGCAGTACGAAGACGACCGCGACCACAAGCCCCAGCACAAGAATCCAAAAACGAGCTCTTCTCATCGATGACCCCCCTCGGCTAAAGCACTGCGCTCGCGGCGATCCGCGGGGCCCGCGCCGTCGGCGAGGAGCGCCGCTGACAACGCGGACACCAATAAGTTACCCGGGCGGCGGCGCCGATGCGTTCGGCTGCAATGGCGCTCCCACACCGAAAGCACGGCCGTCCCGCCCGGCGATACACCCAATGCCGCTCGGTGCCCCTCCCCGCTCGGCGCGTGACCCGGGGACCGGCGGAGGTGTTGCAGGCCATCAGTGCCGCGGTCTGCCGATAGAGCCCTTCGAGATCCGCGTCGGAAAGGGAGCCGCTCGACAGGCGCGGGTTCAGACCGGCCAAGAACAAGACTTCGTTCTTGTAGACATTGCCGATGCCACAGGCGACCTGCTGATCGAGCAGCAGCTCGGCCAGCGCGCGGTCGGGACGGCGGCGGGCGCGCTCCAGAATTCGGTCCACGGCGAGCGGGTGGGACAGGAGGTCGGGCCCGAGCCGGGAGAGCACCGGATGATCGCGCAACGCCCCCCGCGGCAGCAACTCGACTTGGGCGGCCCGGGTACAACGCCATGTCGGAAATTCGGACGCGACGCCCCGCTCGAGGCGAAGTTCGAGGTCGCCGCCGGGCAAGGCCGCTTCGGTGCAGGGACAGAAGCGTCCGTACATCCCGAGATGAACATGGACCACCCATTCCCCCAATCGCTCGCGGCGATCGACGGGAGCTCGCGCCGAGCCGTCCAGCGCGATCAAGAGATGTTTGCCGAGAGGAGCGACCTCGCGGATGCAGCTGCCTCGAAAGCGGGCCAGCATGCCGCGGGCGCGAAGCCAAAGCGTCTCGATCCGGCGATGGAGACAGGCGCTTCCGAGCGAGCGCGCCACCTTGTAGAGGGTGTCGCCTTCGGGCACGGCTCAATGCGTCGCGGCGGATTTGGTCGCGGGAGAAGCGTAGCGGTCAAAGACCAGACTTCGGTACTCGACGCGAAAACCCGCGGCCAGCAATACATCGCGCAGGGGTGACTCGGACGCGGGATCGGCGTCGATGGTGTCGATGCGCAGCGAGCGCCGCCGGGCGTCGATGCCGCGGTTCGCCAAACCGAGGATGGCTCGGGCCTGATAGTCACGAACATCGACCGCGTCGGGAAGCGCGAAGCGGAGCAACCGCTGGCCGCCACGATCGAGAAAAAAGACCGCGAGCCCGTCCACGAGCGCCACCTGCGTCCCGGCGGCGCGCCGCGGCCGCGTACCGTCGAGGCACAAGGCAGGCCAGGGAAGCATTGCTCCATAGGGGTTTGCGGGATCCACGCTTGCGAGGACGAGGGATTCTCCCGGATCGGCGCCGCGCTCGGCACGGAGCTGGTCGACGGCTCCGGCAAACGCGAACTGGGCACCGCTCAAGCCCTCGACAAAGTGTCCGCGTCGCACCTTGCCCGAATCCTCCATGGCACGGAGCACCGGATAGATCGCGCTCATGCCACCTGGGACCGGCTCGATCCCCAGGGCGTCGCGACTCAGCACGCCGTATCGCTCTAGCAGGGTCAAGGCGAGCGCGTGGACGCGCTGGGTGGGATGGATCTGGCTGGCCACCAGTGATGAAACCGCCGCCCAGCGGCCCGCGGCCGCAGAACCGGCAGCGGACCCACGCCGGCTGCGACGAGCGCCCCGCGCTGCCAAGGCGCGCAGCGGCGCAAAGGTGTCGTTGGTGACGCGACCGCACCAGGCCAGCTGCCACAACGCGTCGAGGATCTCGCGCTGGGTCGCGCCTCCGGCCGCACCCGCGAGCTCGCCGAAGAACGACGCCCCTCGGCTCTCGAGGTGATCGACGAGAGCCCGTTGGAGCGAATCCAATGACTCTTCGGAAGCCAGGGGTTCGGAGATCGGCGCGAGCAATCCCACGCGGTCCCGCCGGTAGAGCGCGATCCGTCCGTCCCGCTCGCCCAGCGACCCGCAGCCGAGCCACACGATCTGCCCGAGGGCTCCGAGCTCGTCCAGCATCCGCGGATCGAAGTCGGCCACCCGCGCCGGAAGGATCAAGCGCTCCAGATCGGAGAAGGGGAGCGGCAAACCCTCGATCTGTTCCAATGCCTCGCGCAAGCGCGAGGTGCCCCGCGAGCCCGCACCAATACCGTGCCAGCGGGGGAGGAAACGGGCCATCAACCGGCCTTCGACGGGAGCGACCTCACCCCGCAGCTTCGCCAGCGTACGGCGCCGCAGTCTCCGCAACACTTCTGGATCGCACCACTCGGGCTCGAGACCGTGGGGATGGAAGTCGCCGTGGAGGAGCTTGCCAGCGCGCTGCAAGCCGTGGAGAAGGGGCTCGACCTGGGCGGGCAGAAGCCCGTAGCGTTCGGCGAGCGCCGACGTCGGAAAGGGCCCGCGGGTCCGCGCGAAGCGGCCCACCAGCTGTTCCAGCGGTCGTTCGGCGAGTTCGAGCAACGCGTCGGGCAGACCCACCGGGAGGGAAACGCCGAGTGCGTCGCGATAGAGCGCGGCATCTTCGGCGGCGATCCAGCGAGCGGCGCCGGCGATCGTCACCCGAAGCGCACGCCGCGTAGCCGCTAGGACCTCGAGCCAGGACGTCGGCTCCGCCTCGCAACGCGCCCGCAGTTCATCGGGAGAGAGATCCCCGAGCCGGCGCAGCAGATCGTGGAGCGCGTCGGGATGGCGCGCCTGGAAACCCGGCGCCGTCCCCTGGAGTTCCGCTTCGGCGGCCGCGATCACCCTCGCGTCGAGCAGATCGCGGAGCTCCTCGGTGCCCAGCAGATCTCGCAACAGATGGCGGTCAAGGCTGAGCGCCGAAGCGCGGCGCTCAGCGATCGGCGTGTCGCCCTGGTAGAGGTAGACGGCGGTGTAGGCGAACACGAGAGATGCAGCGAAGGGCGAAGCCGAAGGAGTCTCCACTTCATGGATCCGGACTTCGCGGCGCTGCACCGCCTCCAGGAGATCCCGCAAACCCGCTAGATCAAAGACGTCCTGCAGACACGACCGATAGGTCTCCAGCATGATCGGGAAAGAGGGATACTCGCGGGCCACGGCGAGCAAGCTCTGGGCGCGCAGGCGCTGACTCCAGAGGGGTGTGCGGCTCCCGGGCCGCCGACGCGGCAGTAGCAGGGCGCGCGCGGCGTTCTCGCGAAACTGGCCGGCGAAGAGCGCTGAGTTCGCGAGTTGCTCCACTACGAGCTCTTCGATGTCCTCGGGGTCGGGAAACAGAGCAGCGAGATCCGGGAGTTCGTCGGCGTCGGCGAAGCGCAGCACGATGCCGTCGTCGCTCCAGAGCGTTTGCACCTGGTAACCGGCGGCGGCGGACAAGCGGGTCTCGATGGCCAACGCCCAAGGCGCGTGCAGGCGCGCACCGAAGGGCGAGAGCAAACACACCCGCCAATCGCCGAGCTCGTCGCGAAACCGCTCGATCACGATCGCGCGATCGCTCGGCAGGACCTCGGTCGCGTCCGCCTGTTCGACGAGGTAGTCGATCAGGTTGCGGGCCGCCCATTCGTCGAGATCGTACTCCGCCCGCAACCAGCGTTCGGCGCGACTGCGCGCGGCGGCGATCCCCCGGGCGGAGCTTGCACCGCACGCCTCGACGAGCTTCCGTGAAAAGGCGCCCAGGGCGCGTCCGAGTTCGAGGGGGCGTCCCGGCCCCTCGCCGCGCCAGAAGGGCAGCTTCCCGACTTCACCGGGTGCGGGCTGCACCACTACGCGATCCCGGGTGATCTCGGCGACCCGCCAGGTGCTTGCGCCGAGGGTGAGGGTCTCGCCGGCGCGCGTCTCGTGCACCATCTCCTCGTCGAGCTCACCGATGCGCGGACCGTCGGGGCCGAGGTGCACCGCATAAAGACCCCGGTCGGGAATCGTGCCCCCCGAGATCGCCGCGAGCTGCTTCGCGCCGCGGCGCGCTTCGAGCCGGTCATGTTCGCGATCCCAGATGAGACGCGGTCGCAGCTCGGCGAACTCGGTCGAGGGATAGCGACCGGAAAGCATCTCGAGGACACCGGTCAGCGCCTCCCGCGACAGTTCGCGAAAACCAGCGGCGCGTCGCACCGTGCGCTCGAGCGCGGCGAGCTCCCATGGCTCGACACTCACCATCGCCACGATCTGCTGAGCGAGCACGTCGAGCGCGTTTTGGGGAACGCGCAGTGGCTCGACGTTCCCCTCGCGCATGCGCCGGGCGACGACCGCCGCTTCCAGCAGATCACTGCGGTGTTTTGGGTAGATGCGCCCGCGGCTGGCGACGCCCACCTGATGCCCGGCGCGCCCGACGCGTTGCAAACCGCGTGCGACGGCGCCCGGAGACTCCACCATCAGCACGAGGTCGACAGCGCCCATATCGATTCCGAGTTCGAGAGAACTCGTAGCGACGATACAGGGCAGGCTTCCCGCTTTCAGGGCATCTTCGATTTCGCGCCGCTTCTCGTGGGCCACGCTTCCGTGGTGCGCACGGGCAATCTCCTCGCCCGCCAACTCGTTCAGGCGCTGCGCCAGCCGCTCACAGAGGCCCCGGCTGTTGGTGAAGACGATGGTCGTGCGATGAGCGCGAATCTCGTCGAGGAGCGCGGGATAGAGCGCCGGCCACAAGCTGCTGCCGGCCTCGGCATGGTCGCGCGCGGCGAGGTCGCGCAGCACAGAATCAACCCCGTCCGCCGGGGCTGCGCCGATCCCAACTCCCTCGTCGGTTCGGGAGGTCCGCCTCGGCGCGCGTGCCGGCCCACCGACGTCGGGGCGCGTCATGTCCGGAACCGGAACGCGGATCTCGAGATCGAGTTGGGGCTGGCGACTCCGATCGACAATGGCGACGGGACGGTCCCCGCCGAGGTAGCGAGCGACTTCGCTGAGGGGTTGGGCGGTGGCAGAGAGCCCGATCCGCTGCGGGTCGCGGTCGGCGCAGAGCGCCGTCAGCCGCTCGAGGGAGAGCGCGAGGTGCACGCCGCGTTTGGTCGCCGCGAGGGCATGGATCTCGTCGACGATGACCGCTTCGACGTGTCGCAGGGTTTCGCGTTGAGCCGACCCGAGGATCAGGTAAAGCGATTCAGGCGTTGTGACCAGAATCTCGGCCGGGTCGCGCACCTGGGAACGACGATCGCGCTGCGAAGTGTCCCCGGTACGGACCGCCACGCGCGGCACGCGTAACTCCCGATCACCCTGGGTCTGCGCGGCCTGCGCGATCCCGACCAACGGCGCCCGAAGGTTGCGCTCGATATCATAGACGAGCGCCTTCAGGGGCGAGACGTAGAGCAGCCGAACCCCGGGATCCACCGGTCGAGTGGCCGCATCCGACGAGATCGAGGCGCAGCTCAGGCGATCAATCCAGTACAGGAAGGCGGCGAGCGTCTTGCCGCTTCCGGTCGGCGCGATCAGGAGCGCGTGCTCGCCGCTGGCGATGCGCGCCCACCCCTCGCGCTGCACATCGGTGGGTCCCGCGAAGTTGGCGCGAAACCAGCTTTGGGCCGGCGCACTAAAGGCTTCCACGTCGCTCCGAGTCTATCGGGCGCCTTGTCGCAAAGGAAGAAGGCGCGATACTCGATCCATGACAGAAGCCCGGACCCACTACAAGGATGCAGTAGAGCACTTCGCTGCGGGGCACACCGAAGCCGCGATCGAAGGGTACCGGCGCGCCCTCGAGATCAACGAGAATCTTTCGATGGCGTGGAATGGGCTGGCGATGGCGCTGGCCAGAATCGGCGACCTCGAGGCCGCCCTCGACGCGGCCCGGCGCTACGCGGACCTCGAGCCCGACGAGCCACTCGCGCACACCAGCCTCTCGATGCTGTACCAGCGACTCGGCAGAATCGCCGAGGCCGAGGACGAGAAGGCGCTCTCGATGCGCCTGCAGATGGCGCAGCAGAACTGAGCGCGAGGCTTCAGTCGCTTTCGATGAAGGCCAAGCCGCACTCGGAACACTCTTCCGCGTCGGCAACGAGCTCGGTCTGACAGGCAGGACAGCGCTCCGCCTCCGACCATCCCGATGAATCGTCGTCCGGCAGATCCGGGATCGCCGTGCGTGCGAAAGCGGCGTCAATTGTGAGCGCGGCCTGACGATCCTCGGGTCGCACGAAGACCGCGGCCGCAGGGCCTGACCCCGGCGCAGCTTCGACCCGTTCGACCCGGCTCGAGATCCCCGCGGCGGCTAGCGCCTCGGCCAGCCCCTGGATCCAGGCCACAGGGGCCCGCCGCACGGGCACCAGTGCTTCGAGCGCGAGCTCTGGCTCCTGACCGCTCTCGGGGAGTTCAAGCACCAGCGCCACGTGGCAATCGGGACATTCGGCCACCGCGTGGATGAACTCCTCTCGGCAGCCCGGGCAGAACTTGGGCGGCAGCGACAACGGCTCCTCCTCGACGCGTAAAGGGCCGGGTGCGGCACGACGATAAGGAGTTTGCCCCTGGGAGGGAAAGATGGCGAAGGTTTTCGGAGTCCTCCTGATCGTGGTCGGTATCTGGACCGGGATTGAGGTGATGAACCACGGAATGGGAGGGGCCTTCGGCGGCCTGTTCACCGAGCTGGGCCTCGCCGAGGCACCGCCCCCCGAGCAATCGGCGAGCGTCGGCCAGCGCGCCGGCGGCGCTTTCGATCGCGCCTACCGCGAGTCGGAAAATCGCCTCACTCGCCAACTAGACGGGAACTGAAAAGACGGGGACTGACCAACCCCCAGCGCTCCAAGGCGGCGCGGAAGTCGGGAGGATCCGGGCTCGACACATCGAGCCCGGGAAGCGCATCCCAGCGCAACCCGGCGGCGTGAAGCAAGTGACGCGCACCCTCCCTCCCCTGCCCGTAGACCCGATCACCCACCACGGGATGACCGAGGTACGCGAGGGTCACTCGGATTTGGTGTAGGAAACCCGTTGAGGGATACACCTCGACGAGCGACGCGGCGTTGGAAGCGGCAAGCGATCGCCAGCGAAGTCGCGTCGTCCAGGTGCGCCGCGGCGCTCCCGACGCAAAAACGCGCACCAAGGCAGGGCTTCGTCGCACCACGGCCAGCTCGAGCTCCATCTCCCCGCCATCGACGAGGCGGCCCTCGACCACCGCCCGGTAGCGCTTCTCCAGCCTCAGGTCGGTCGGGGCGCCACCCCCCCCAGCGCGAAATGCCGCCCGCAGTTTGCTCCAGGTGTTCGCGTCGAGGGCAAAGAGCACCACACCGCTGGTGTCCACGTCGAGACGATGCACCACGCCGCTCCGCAGCCCTCCCTCCCCGACCCCGATGATCTGGGGATAGCGACGGACCAAGCCGTTTAGGAGCGTGCCGCGTTGGCCCTGGTGGAGCGGGTGAACCCCGCAGCCGGGCGGCTTATCGACCGCGACCCAGCCGGGTCCGGAGGCCAGCTCTTGGGAGAGCTCTCCATCCTCGGGGTCCGGAAGCGGCCGCTGCCGACCAGGGGAACAAAAGCCCTCAACCCGCAGCTCCGCGCCGGCCACCGCGAGTTGGCCCTTGGCCTTGCCCGGAAGCTGCCGCCCGTCGAGCCAGATCCGTCCCTCCGCCAACAGGCGACGGGCGACACCGCGCGATACGCCGAGCTGCCGCGCCAGGTGAAGGTCGAGGCGGCGGCTATTTTCCCCTTGGGGGATACGCCAGCTCAACACCGGGTCGTCGGATTCACCACCGTTCGTTTCCACCGCCCGAAGGCTAGCTTGAAGCGGGTCACCCACCGGCGTACGCTGGTCGTTCGAGCGTCCGCCGCGGGTCTTCGCGGTCCCTCCAACCCAATGTGAGGCCCGGCTCCTTGACACCCGAACTCGCCCGCGTCGAGATCATGGACACCACGCTGCGCGACGGGGAGCAGACTCCGGACGTCTCCTACACGCCCGCCGAGAAACTCGAGCTGGCACGGGTACTTCTGGCGGAAGTGAAGGTCGACCGCAGCGAGATCGCGTCGACCCGGGTGTCCGAGGGAGAGCGCCTCGGGGCACGCAAGGTCATCAACTGGGCGCGGCGCTCGAAGTTCCTCGATCGGGTCGAGATCCTAGGCTATTGCGATGGCGAAGCCTCGGTCGAATGGATTCGGGGTGTCGGGGGCCGGGTTCTCAACCTTCTCACCAAAGGCTCGGAGCTTCACTGCCGGAAGCAGCTCGGGCTCACGCCGGAGCAGCATCGCCGACGTATCGCGGAGACGATCCAGTACGCGAAAACGCGGCGTCTGCGCGTCAATGTCTACCTGGAGGACTGGTCAAACGGGGTCCGCAACTCGTTCGACTACGTGTTCGCGATGGTCCAGGCCCTCCGCGAGCTCCCCGTCGATCGCATCTACCTGCCGGACACCTTGGGAATCCTCTCCCCCGAAGACACCTACCGGTACATGGGCTTGATGACCTCCACCTGGCCCGAGGTCTGCTTCGAGTTCCATGCCCACAACGACTACGGGCTCGCCACCGCAAACTGTCTGGCGGCACTCCGAGCCGGAGCGCGGGGCGTTCACACGAGCGTCAACGGCATGGGCGAGCGGGCGGGAAACACGCGCCTTGCGGAAGTGGTCGCTTCGATCCATGACCAGACCGAGCTACGAACCCGTGTGGACGAGTCGCGCCTGTCCATGGTGTCGCGCCTGGTCGAGACCTTCAGCGGCAAGGGTGTCTCTGCGAACGCGCCGATCGTGGGAAACGATGTCTTCACCCAGACGGCCGGAATCCACGCCGATGGTGACGCGAAGGGCGATCTCTACGGAAGTGCCCTGGCCCCGGCTCGCTTCGGGCGCGCCCGGCGCTACGCGCTGGGCAAGCTCTCGGGCAAGGCATCCCTCGACCACAACCTCGAGGCGCTGGGCATCCAATTGAGCGACGCTGCCCGCGCGCGGGTGTTGGATCGGATCATCGAGCTCGGCGACAAGAAACACACCGTGGTGCCCGCCGATCTTCCCTACATAATTGCCGACGTTCTGAAGCGGCCGGAGCAACGGCCGGTGCGCGTCGAATTCTACCGGGTCGAGGTCGGATCGGACGCGCTCCCGCGTGCGGAAGTGCAGATTTCGCTGCGGGGGGAGAAAGTGTCGGCCAAGGCAGCGGGAGACGGCGGCTATGACGCCTTCATGCGGGCGCTCAAGAAAGCCGCCCGGAGCCTCGGGTTGGAGGTTCCCAAGCTGGTCGACTACCGGGTGCGGATTCCGCCCGGCGGACGCACCGGCGCCTTGGTTCAGACCGTGATCACGTGGCAGGCAGACCCTGATAGCGAGACCACTTTCACTTCGCTCGGCGTCGACTCCGATCAACTGGCTGCAGCGGTTCTCGCGACCGAGAAGATGCTGAACGCGTTGGCGACGCGTTCGACGCCCGCGTGAGGCGACGGGGAAAGTGAAGCGCGGAGGGGCATGGGTTCAGGTCGCGCTGGCGCTTGCGCTCGCGGGCGCCCTGGGCTGCGCGACGTCGCCGAGCGGTGCGCCGGTGCTGCACTCCCCAGACTTGGATCCCGGCTATGAGCCCGCGCGGGGGATTCTTGAGATCGTAGCCATCCTTCAGCACCATGTGCCCGACGACACCTACCGTTTCGAGCCCGCGCGCGACGTCACCGGCCGCAACGTCTATCGCGCATCGCTCACCCGGCTGGAGAACCTCGAGCGAATCCACGGGGAGTCCCTTCGCGCCGGACATATGAACGACGTGTTGGCCTTCGCCAAAGCTCGGGCACTCGAGCGCTTGCGCGCTTTCGAACTCGCGGGCGAAACCTACTCCCTCGCCGCCCGATCCGACGGGCCGCTTCAGCACGAGGCGCGCAAGAGCGAAGCCCTTTGCGAAGCCCTGGCCGAGGGGGCCTCGATCGGCTTCGAGCTGAAACGCCCCGAGCCGGAGGGCGGCACGGGAGAAGCGCCCGACCAGCCGGATCTCGCCCTGGCGGACTACGACCGCCGCTATGCGCTGCTGGAAGCTCTGCTCGAAGAAGCGCAGGGATCCCACTACGAAGCCGTGGTGCGCGAAGAGATGGAGCGTGCCGACACCGCCCGGGCGGGATACTTCCTGGCCCGAAGGCGTCTGCAACCCGATGGCGACGTCCGCGCGGTCGCCGAATTGCAGCGGGTGGCCTCGGTCCACCGCGAGAGCAAGAACGCCAACCGCCACATGATCGCTCTGGCCGACCTGTATGCGGATCTCGCCGAAGAGTACGTCGAGTCCAGACCCCCCGAGAGCCTCTGGTTCGATCCTCCCGTTTTTCAAGATCTGGTAGAAGGTGCGGCGAAGCTCTACCAAGTGGTGGCAAACCAGGACGGTGCCCCCGAAAAGCTCGAAGCGTCGCGCCGCCTCGAGGCCTTCCTCGCTTTCACCCTGCGCGTCGACCAGGATCGTTTCAATGACTAGTCGGCGGGTTGCCGCAATCGCTTGCGCGGCCCCGTGGATCCTGGCCGGGATCCTGGGCTCGAGCACGAGCCACGCCGAAAGCGCGGGAGCGCCCCCGCGCTCCGTCCTCGAACCGGGCGCCGTGCGCGGGGCCCGGGTTCCCGACGCGCTCGACCGGGCGGCCCACGACCTCGCCGCAGCCGCGCTGCTCGCGTCCCCGGCCGATGCGGAAGGCGCTCGCCGCCAGATCGAGACCTTGGAACAAGAACGCCTTGCCGAGGGCAAGCGCCCGAGCGGCCTGACCCCCTATGCCCAGTATGTCGTCGACGCGACCCTGGACGACCCCGTCGCATACCGCGAGGCGAATCGCGAACTGCTCGAACACCGCGATCTGGACCCGGCCCTTCGGCGCCGACTCGAGATCGAGGTGGAAGACGATCCCCTGCAGCTGGCCTCCCAGCGGCTGGCCGACGCGCGTCACATCAAGATGACGCGCTGGTTCAACGCCTTCGCTTCGGCTGCAGGTCGGTCGATCATGACCTTCCAGGCGGCGCCGCTTCGCATGGCGCGCGCCGCGGTGCGCTTGGCCGTCGCCGAGCATCTCGAGGATCCGATCAGCCTCCAAGAGCGGCAGGCCCTCCACCACTGGAAGCGTTACGTCGATACCCACCCGGATGCGCGGGCCAGCGCCGAGCTGGTCCAACGAATCGAGCGCACCCAGGAGCGCTGGTTTGAGACCAAGCGCCTCCGGAGCGTGCGGGCGGCGCGCAGGGGAATGGAGAGAGGCCACAACGAAGCCGCGTTGGTGTTGCTGGAGCGGGCGCTGGACTACGCGCCGGAAGATCGCGAGGCCGCGCAGCTGCGTGACCTAGCGCAGGCGCGGATCGCCGCCAAACGCCGCGCGCGCGCGCGGAGCCTCCAAGCCTCTCCCAATCTCGATCCGGCGCAGATTTCGCCGGCGGCCCGCGATTTGGCCGTAGCGATGTTACTTCCCGGTGCCGACCTCGCGGCGGCGGCGGCAAAGGCTCCCCCCGCCATCGCTCTGGAAGCCCGCTTCGCGCACGCCACGGCCCTGCGGGCCCAGGGCCGGGAATCGAGCATGTGGACGGAGCTCGCGCTGGTAGCGCAACGGAGGGAGGGAGCACTCTCGGATCACGCGGCCCGTCTTGTCGACAACCCGAACACGAACCCGTATCGGGCCTTTCGACGGGCCCTGGCCAGCGGCAAACGCCAAAAAGCCGGCTTTGTGATGCTCGGTCCGATGGCGAGGGGCCCGCGCGAGCTCTACCTGCCACGAGCCATTGAGTGGATCATCGATGGACCCTCCATCATCGGTGCGCTCGGGGGAATTCCGACGCGGTTCATGCAGACCGCCTTTCGCTCCCCCCCCTCGCGAGGCCCCGTCCCGCACGCGCTGCGCTACCTGCGTCTAAGCCCTTCGGGTGAGTACGCGGGCCGGGTGCGCCATTGGCTCATTGAACACGAAACCGATCGGAAAAACTGGGTCGGCGCCTATCAACTCGCAAGAGCAGACGAGCACTTCGAAGCCCAGGCGCTCGAAGAACTCGCCGAAAAGGCGGCGGCCCAGAGCTTTCAATACGCCGAGCGCCAAGAGCGGCGCGATTTTCAGTTGGCGCTTTTCCGCGAGATTGCGGAGCGCTATCCCGAGACGGAGACCGGCCAGCAAGCGCGACATCGCAGCCGGGCGATCCTCAACCAGACCACGACCCAGGAGATTCGCGTCTCGCGGGGCTTCTTGGAGGAGAATCCCGAGATCGCAGGCCCGCGGGGCTTGGGGATCCGGCCCGAGTTCCTCGACGGGCAGAAGGACAACGGCGAGCTCCATCCCGATGGCGTCACCTTGACCGGTGGACAGACGCTCGAGGTAGCGCTGCTCGCCGCTTCGGGCGACGAGACCGACCCGGCCGAGACTAGGCACGAGAAGTTGAACGAAGATCAGCTCGCCCGGTTCGTCGCAATGCTCGACGAAACCGCGCAGCGCAACGCCTTGATCGATCCGCTCGCGGAACTCAAAGCCGACCCTGATCGCGACCTCTACTTCGAGCGGGCGCGCCTGGGAGTGGCCGACGTCCCTGATGGGCGACCTGCGGCAACCTCTCACTACGCCTTCCTCGGGGTCAGGGAGAAGTACAAGATGGTCCGTCATCACGAGCCGCTGCTACCGTTCGACCTGGTGATCCAGGGGTCAGTTCCCGACCTGGGCCTGGGCGCCTTCCCAAGGCTGCGTCCTCCCCGAGAGACGCCGGATGCGATCCTCTTCCGCTAGCCCGAGCTGGACCCCGCGATGAAATGGACCCGCCGCAGCCGGAGCCAAAACCTGGAGGACCGTCGGGCCGAGCGCGCCCGGCCCCGCCGCCGGTTTCCCTTCCCGTCGAGTGTGCGGTTTCCGGCTGGTCGCGCCGGGGGCGCCGGGCGGCGGGTTCCCCGTATCGGGTGGGGCGGTCTTCTGCTGCTCTTGCTGGTGTTCGTTTTACTGCGCGGGAACCTGGGCGAACTGCTCGGGGGCCCGACGGGTGGAGGTCAGCTCGAAGTCCCCCTTCCGTTCCCTCAGGCGGGGGACGCGCCGTCGTGGCGCGACCCGTCGCCGGGGTCGGTCGGTGCGGAAGGAACGCCTGCGACGACCCAGGCCGAGGAGGAGCTCGTCGACTTCGTCTCGTTCGTGCTCGACGATGTGCAGGTGACCTGGAGCGAGCTCCTCCCCGAGTATCGCGACGCCAAACTGGTGCTGTTCCGCGACTCCGTCCGCTCGGGATGCGGCTTCGCGGCCGCGCAGATGGGGCCGTTCTATTGCCCGAGCGATGAGAAGGTCTACATCGACCTCGGTTTCTACGATCTGCTTCGGCGCCGTTTCGGCGCGCCGGGGGACTTCGCTCAGGCCTACGTATTGGCCCACGAGATTGGGCACCACGTGCAGCGCGTGCTCGGCGTCGAGGCGGAGGTGCGCCGTCTTCAGCGCGTCAACCCCCGGGCGGCCAACCAACTCTCGGTGCGGATGGAGCTCCAGGCGGATTGCTTCGCGGGAGTGTGGGGTCACTCCACCAAGCGGCGCAATCTTCTAGAGCCGGGCGACGTCGAGGAAGGTCTGGGCGCCGCCGCTGCGATCGGCGACGATCGCATGCAGCAAATGGGGGGAGGGCGGATACAACCCGAGGCCTTCACCCATGGGAGTTCCGAAGAGCGCTCCTATTGGCTGCGCCGGGGCCTTGAGACCGGCGATCCCGGTGTTTGCGACACCTTCGACGCCATTCAAGGCCCGTAGGCGCGAGCGAGCAGTTCGATCGGGTGCGCCAGGCGTGCACGTAGACGACGCTCGCGAGCGCCGCGCTCGAGCTGCATCAGGCAACCGGGATTGCCGCTGGCGATCCAATCCGGGTCCGCCGCTGCGAGAGCGTCGAGTTTCCGATCGAGCACTTTCTGAGCCATGGCAGGGTGGGTCAGATTGTAGATCCCCGCGGCGCCGCAGCAGCTTCCCGGATCGGCGTGGGGAACCAGCTCGAGACCCGGAATCGCCGCCAAGAGGCGTCGGGGCGCGTCACGAACCCCCTGCCCGTGCACCAAGTGGCAGGGGTCGTCGTAACAGACGCGGACCCGGTCGGTGGTGGGGCTGATCGACTGGGTCGGTGGGCGCAAACCCACTTCGTCGAGGAACTCGGCCACATCGCGAACCCGCTCTGAAAAACGGAGCGCCTCGCTGTCATTGGGAATCCAGTCCGCCGCCTCGCGCATGGCCGCCCCGCAGCCCGCCGAATTGGTGATGATGACGTCAGCGTCCGCGAAAGCCGCCAGGTTGGTGCGAGCCAGGGACGCGGCGAGCTCGGGCTCCCCAGCGTGCGCGTGAAGAGCACCACAGCAACCCTGGCCGCGGGGCACGATCACGTCAAAGCCATTCTCGGACAAGACGCGCGTCGTCGCGGCATGGACCCGCCCGAAGAGGTGCGGCATGACGCAGCCATCCAAGAGCGCGACGCGCCCGCGTCGTTCTCCGCGTGCCGCCGTGCGCTCGGGGAGCGGCCGGCGCTCGATCGCCGGCGGGACGCGCGGTGCCAGGGCGAGCCAGCTCCGCCAGCGGGCCGGCAACCACCGTGCTGCGCCAACGTCGAGTCTCAGGCGCTGCGCGAATGCGAGGAGCCCAATCAGCGCTTTCAAGCGTCGCGGGTGAGGCACCACGCGGCGCAGGGCAAAACCCTCGGCCGCTTTGGCCCAACCGCCTCGCAGCCCGGAGCGCTCGACTTCGGCGCGCGTGACCTCCAGCAAGCGGCCAAAACGAACCCCGGAGGGGCAAGCCGTTTCGCAGGCACGGCAACCGAGACAAAGGTACGCCTCCTCGGCGAGCAGATCGCCGAACGGGATCTTGCCCTCCGCGACGCCCCGCATCAGGTAGATCCGGCCACGCGGTGAAGAGCTCTCACGACCCGTTGCGCGGTAGGTGGGACAAGCGGGGAGGCACAGACCGCAGTGCACGCAATCCAGAGTGCCCGCGTAGAGCTGTGACAGCGGACCCGCCGGGAGATCCGGCGCGTCCACCCGGGCCGCTTCGGGCAACGCCTGCGCCGCGCTCAAAGGCCGCCCGCCATGCGGCCCGGATTGAGAATTCCGGCGGGGTCGAAGCGCTCCTTGAGCGCGCGAAAGAGACCGAGTCCCTCGGGTGGAGCTCCAAACACATCGCGCACACCCTTCGCCCACAGCGGGGCGGCCTCGAGACGCGCGTGGCCGCAGCCGGCGCGCGCAGCACCCCCGATGGCGCGCCACATCTCCTCGACGGAACCAGTATCGGCCTCCAAATCGGCCGAGTAGCGGGCGAAAACGAGGCCGGTTCCCGGGTAGACGAGCACGCCGGCACCGCTCTCAGCCAGTGGTTCGAGCGCTGCCGCGAGGCGGCTGGGGAGCACAGCGACGCGGAACCGCAGGCCCGTCCGCCCGAACGCCTCGCCTTGAAGCGACCGCAGCCGCTCTAGGCAGCCCGGTCGCGACGGCTCTGCACCGAACTCACTCACCAGCTGCTTGCTGTCGCGCTGCACCACTGGCTCGTCGCCCGCCAGCTCCGCTACCAGCAAAAACCCGTGGGCGGGCGAACGGAGCGGATCGACCGGCGCCGCGAGACTCGCGTCCACCAGGGCCACGGCACGCGCCGAGGGGAGGCGCGCCACGGCGAGACCTCGGGCGACTCCCTTGTCGTCGGCCTCGACGCAGGCGGTCAGGATCTCGCGCGCCTGGGGAAGCGGGCGCAGCCGAATCCACGCTCCTGCGATCACGCCGAGGGAGCCCAGGGCACCGATCTGGAGCTTGATCAGATCGTACCCCGTCACGTTCTTGACCACGCGCCCGCCGCAACGGGCGGTGCAGCCGTCGCCCAGGACGACGTCGAGGCCCAGCGTCACATCACGGGCGCGTCCAAAGCCCGCGTGCTGCGGTCCGAGCGCGTCGGCGGCGAGGGTTCCCCCCAAAGTGGCGCGCGGACCGGGAGGGTCAAAGGGCAACTCCCATTCCGCCTCCGACGCTGCGCCTCGCAACTCCGAAAGCGGCGTTCCGGCGCGCGCGTACACCACGCCCTCCTCGGCGTCGAGCTCGTCGATACCCGCCATCGCCTCGGTGGCGAGCAGCATTCGGCCCTGGCGTGGCGGGTTTCCAAGCGCAGAATGCGAACCCCCACCCACGATCAAAGTCGCGAGGCCGTGCTCGCAGAGCAGGCGTACTGCGGTCGCGAGTTCACCGGTGTCGCGCGGCCGGATCGTGGCAACAGGCTGTACACCGTCCACGCGTCGTTCGCAGGTTTCGTCCCAAACTTGCCCCACCGGGCCGAGGGCATGTTCAAAAGCCCTGCGCACCTTTTCGGGCAACGCATCGATCACAGCGGAACGCGATCGTAGCCGCGCGCTTTGGGGTTGGCCTCGACACAGAACCTTGTAGTGGGGAACACCTTCCCGGGGTTGCAGTTGTTCTCGGGATCGAAGGCGCGGCGCAGCCTGCACATCGCTTCGAGATCGTCCTTGCCGAACACGAGTTCGATGTACTCACGCTTCTCGACACCAATCCCGTGCTCGCCGGTGATCACGCCGCCGGCTTGGACGCAAGTCCTGAGGATCTCCTCCCCCGCCGCGATCACATGCGCCAGCTCTTCGGGGTCGCGACGATCGAAACTGATGTTTGGATGCAGATTCCCGTCGCCGGCGTGGAAGACATTGGAAACTCGAAGTCCGTGTCGATCGGCGATCGCGCACACCGCCTCGAGGATCTCGGGCAGCTTGGTGCGGGGTACCACGGCGTCGTGAACGTACAGATCGGGGGCCAGGCGCCCCATCGCCCCGAACGCTCCCTTGCGCGCCCGCCAGAACCGTTCGCGTTCCGCTTCGTCGCGTGCGCGTTCGACGCGCGTGGCTCCCTCGGCGGTCGTGAATTCGCTCACGCGCTCCAGCTGCGCGGCCACGCTCGACGCGGGCCCATCGAGCTCGACCAGGAGGATGGCGCCGGCGTCGCGGGGCAACCCCGCCGCATAGACGCTCGCTTCGACCGCCTCGATGGTTCGACGGTCGACGATTTCGAGGGCCGATGCCACGAGCCCACTGCGGACGATGCGCCCCACCGAGCGGCACGCCGACACCACGTCGGGGAACACCGCGAGCAGCGTCTCGACTGCGTCGGGCAACGGCAGGAGCCGCACTGTCACCTCGGTGACAATCCCCAGCGTGCCCTCGCTCCCAACCACTACACCCACCAGGTCGTACCCTTGGGCGAAACCAGTTGCAGATCCCAGGTGGACGACCTCTCCGTCGGGCAACACCATTTCGAGCGCGAGCACGTGATTGGTCGTGGTCCCATACTTGAGCGTGTGAGGCCCCCCCGAGTTCTCGGCCACGTTGCCGCCGATCGTGCAGGCAGCCTGGCTCGACGGATCGGGGGCGTAGAAGAGCCCGTAGGGGCGCACCGCCTCGGAGAGCTCGGCGTTGATCAGGCCGGGTTGGACGACCGCGTAGCGGTCGTCGGGGTGAATCTCGAGCACGCGGTTCAAGCGCGAACACTCGATCACCACGCCACCCTCGACCGCGGTGGCGCCGCCCGAGAGACCGGTGCCCGCTCCGCGCGCGACAAAGTTCGCCCCGTGACGACGACAGGCGCGCACGATCCGGGCGACC